>UQVJ01000031.1 GCA_900544455.1 uncultured Eggerthella sp.
ATGAACTCATTGCAAGAGAAGATAGCCTTGAACAATCGGACAAATGATTATTTAGCCGAGACGGTAATGTCGACTTCGAGGGACATGTATTGGGAGTACGAAGCAGGCAACGCAAACCTCCCGGCCGGCTGGCGATGGGTTCGTCTCGATGACGTTACTACGCTCATCTCTCGAGGAATTACCCCTAAATACGACGAAAACAGCGACGAAACGGTTCTTGGCCAAACCTGCATACGCGGCAATCTCATTCTTGCGGAGAACGGAAGGCGTCATCGACCGAAAAGGATTAACGAGAAATGGCTTCAGAGGGGCGATCTTCTAATTAACTCTACAGGAGTCGGGTCGCTTGGACGCACCGCCCAGGTTTGGTTCGATCCGGAGAAGCTCACTGTGGATTCGCATATCACGATAGTTAGGGCCTCAGACCCAGAACATGCTCTTTATCTCGGCTTCTGGGCTTTTGCTCATGAGCGTTACATAGAATCGCTTCACACAGGAAGCACGGGCCAAACTGAACTTCCACGCGACCACGTGAGATCGATAAGTCTGGTGTTGCCCGACGCCGAAACACTGGATAGATTCAACACGGTTGCAGGGCCAGCGGTGGAGACTATTGTCGCTAATCAAGCTGAGAACAAACAGCTTTCTGTTCTTCGCGATGCTCTTCTTCCTAAGCTAATGTCCGGCGAGATTGACGTATCGAAGGTTGAGATTCCTACGTTGCTAAATAATCATTTAGCAACGTACTGGGCCATTGGGGTAGACACCGCAGCTGTTTTCATCGGATGTGGGATAATACGAGCTATTGCTAACTCTGCCAATCAATTAGGGCTCTTATGAAAGATTGCTACAGTGTAACCACATACTCCGTCCAAGCCATTCTCGGGCTTATCGACTCCGGAGACATTGCCATTCCCGAAATCCAAAGGCCCTTCGTCTGGGACAGCACTAAGGTTCGCGATCTTGTGGACTCGCTCTACAACGGTTATCCGACGGGCTATCTCATCACTTGGAAGAACCCCGACGTGAAGATCAAGGGCGGCGGTACCGCCGAGGGCAAGACGGTCCTCATTGACGGCCAGCAGCGCGTCACTGCGCTCATGGCGGCATTAGCGGGCAAGCGGGTGCTCAACGAGGACTACGAGACCAAACGCATCAAGATTGCTTTTGATCCGCTCTACTCGGGCGAGGACACGCCCTTCGCTGTGCTTACTCCCGTCATCGAGAAGGACTCGAAGTGGATATCCGATATCGCTGAGTTCTTTGCGCCAGACTTCGACTCGTGGTCGTTCGTAAACGCCTACATCGAGGCGAACCCGGGCTGCGACCCCAAGGTAGTCAACGCGCGTATCACCGACCTCAAGGCAATAGCGACGCGCCAGCTGGGCTGCATTGTGGTGAATGCGGACTGCTCCATCGATGAGGTGACGGACATCTTCATCCGTATCAACTCGAAGGGCGCCGTGCTTTCGCAGGCTGACTTTGCCATGTCGAAAATCGCAGCCGACGAAGCCCATGGCGGCAATATGCTGCGCAAGGCTATCGACTACTACTGTCACCTGGCAGTAAAGCCGGAATTTTGGTCGGTCGTGAACGCGCAGGACCCTGTGTATATGGCTAGCGAGTACTCGCCGAAGGCCGAGTGGCTCAAGGACGATCACGATGACATCTATGACCCCAACTACAGCGATGTGCTGCGCGTTGCCTTCATGACGGAGTTCGGCCGCGGCAAGCTTGCCGACTTGGTGGCGCTGCTCTCCGGCCGCGATTTCGAGGCGCGCGACTACAAGGCCGAGATCGCTGACGAGTCGTTCGCAAAGCTCCATGATGGCGTTATCCGCTTCATGAAGAAGGAGAACTTTCAGGACTTTGTCGTGACGCTGCGTTCGGCAGGTTTCATATCGGCGTCGCTTATCGCATCTCAGAATGCCGTGAATTTCGCCTACAACCTCTACCTCACGCTGCAGCGTGATTCTTCGATCCCGTCGGTGGATGTGAAGGGCTGGGTGCAGCGATGGTTTGTTATGTCGGTGCTCACTGGTCGTTACTCGGCTTCGCCCGAGAGCCGCATGGACCGCGATATCCGAGATATCCGCAACCGCGGGTTCATGGCCGTCTACGATGATGTTGTTGCGGCTCAGCTTTCCGATAACTACTGGTCGGTCAACCTGCCGCAGTCGCTCAACACCACATCGACTCGGACCGGTGCCTGGTTGGTCTACCTCGCCGCGCAAGTGAAGACTGCCGACAACACGCTTTTCACCAACGGGGTGAAGGTGTCCGACGTTATTGCCGTTATGGGCGACATCCACCACATCTTCCCGAAGAGCTATCTGGTGAAGGAGCTGGGCGCCACAAGAGGCGTTTACAACCAGGTGGCAAACTATACCTTCCTTGAGAAAGAGATAAATATCGCCATTAAGGACTACGCCCCCTGCGAGTACTTCGCCAAGGAGCGCGACGCCTGCCGCAGCGGCTGCGGCCACTACGGCAGCATCCAAAGCGAAGAGGGCCTTATGGCCAACCTCGCCGCAAACTGCATTCCCAGTGGTGTGTTCGACATGGATTCGAGCGACTACGAGGACTTCCTCGCGCAGCGCCGGGCGCTCATGGCGAAGAAGATTGAGGCTTACTTCAAGAGCTTGTAGTTCCTGGCTCGCTTAAACATCCTCTGGGTTACTAACCCGGATGATGTTGGTTTGTGGGCGCAAGCTAAAACATCTGCATTGCTTTCACTGGGTTATGGATGTCAGAAGGGGATCTGACGCTTACCGGTGTGCCAGCGCGTGGTGTTGGGCGATTGCTTCGACTGCGTGGGGATGAATGGCTCTACGGATGAAAGGCGATTAGGTATCGCAATAGATTCCGCTAAAATTAATAATCTGTCCGAATATTAGCGCTCTTATGCTTGTTAATTTGAGAAAACTCAACTTGGGGTTAGAGCTACAAAAAGCATCGCTTTTGTTTTTTAATAACACGTTCTAAAAATTAGCTATGCACTTCATAGAGAACCGAAGCGCATAGCACATTGAGATCTCCATACCGAATGATGCGCAAGTCAGGATTACGGCAAACTCGAGCAATACTCCAATGCGGTGTCAATGAATGTCTTGACCGTTTTGGACTGCTCGATTCTGGCGTTCGAACAAAGATACATCTGATGAAAGTTTCGGGGGGGGCTTCTGAGATTTTAATCAGTGTGAGATCTTGATCGTACGAGTCCAAGACCCAAGAGTGGCAGGCAATCGCCATGATGTCGGGGTTGCCAACAACCATAGATGCCAAAGTGATTTCATCAGAATAGAGGCAGTCTATTGTCAGGTCGTAAGATTTGATCAAGTTGGTTAGTTCGGCGCCGATCGGGCCCGTTAGGCTGTAGGAGATAAGGTAATGATCAGCTAGTTCTTCAAGCGATATTTCCTTGCGAGAAGCAAACGGATGCAAGCGGTTCACTACAAGAACGGCTTCTTGGGCCCAGCATGGATTAAACCTAACATCGGGATCATCACCCATGGTTCCGGCAAAGGCAACGTCTACCGTTCCTCGTTTTATCTTTTCGATGAGGGAAGGGGTTGTGGATTGATCCACCTTGACCAGAACATTGCCGTGGGTGCGGGTGCGAAATAAGTTGATAATGCGAGACCAATCTTTACTTTGCACCGAAAAGACGGTGCCTATAACTATCTCGCGTTGAGAACTACCCTGCTTTTCGTGCAGCATCTTTAATCCGTTGTTCAGAAAACGAAGTGAAGTGTCCACGTATTCGTAGAACGATTCGCCCTCGCTAGTAAGCTCAACCTCACCTCTCTTTTTCTTAATCAGGGTAACGCCTACTTCTTGCTCGAGCTTTCCTAGCGCCAGAGACAGGGTCGAAGGAGTTATTGAGAGCTTCTCGGCGGTTGCGCTTCGGCTCCGAAGCTCAACAAGTGTTTTGAAGTAATTCAAATGATCAAGATTCATGATCCCCCCGATCGTGTGGCACAGAAACTGAACCAAAGCCACCCCTAGAAGGATAGCGCTTCAAGGAAACAATTCGTGCGCTCATTCGGTATGAGATCGGTTTGCTTAACACGAGAACAGCGTCTGTTGATGTTCGGCCGAAATAGGCTCTGGGTTAAGGAGGAATCGATGAGGGGACTAGAGGGAATAAAGGTTGTTGAACTTACTAGTTATGTTGCGGCACCGGCATGTCCGAGGATTCTTGGGGAAATGGGCGCAACTATCTACAAGATAGAGCCAGCTTCTGGGGACGAATATCGAACAAACGGACCAGGATTTGGCATGCGCAAAACAGACGTGGATGATCCCGCGTTCGATTACGCGTCAATGAACAAAACCTTTGTAAGCATCAATCTCAAAAGCGAAGAGGGCTCGAAGCTCATACATAAAATGCTCGATGATGCCGACATTATGGTTACGAGCTTCAGAGATAAGGCCCTCTCAAAGTTGGGCCTGGATTGGGAGAGCATCCACAGAGATCATCCGCATTTGGTTTGGGGTCAAATGCGTGGCTATGGCGAATATGGACCCGATAAGAACACGAAGGGCTTCGATGCAACGGCCTATGCTGCTCGCGGCGGCTGGTTCGCCTGTCTTCCTCAGGCGGGGGAGGGGTATCAGCCTATCAACTGGCCGGCGGCAATGGGGGATTGGAATGCTTCCCTTGCCCTAACCGCTGGGCTGCTTGCTGCGTTAGCGCGCAAGGACCGAACGGGAGAAGGGGACAAGGTTACGGTAACCCTGCACCACTGCGCCCTTTGGCCTATGCAGATGATGCTGGGCTCCACCCAATTTGGTGATAAGTGGCCCAAGTCGCGCTACAACGTTACCTGTCCTACCAACAACACCTATCAAAGCAAAGATGGGGTTTGGTTCATTATCTGCTATGGCAGCTACGACATCTTCTACGACCACACCATGAGAACCATTGGCCTCGACGACCTTGTTGGCGACGAACGATACAACAAGGCAGCTGAGATCAATAACGGATCGGGCAAGAACTCGGAAGTGGTTCGCATCCTTGAGAATCAATTCCTCACCAAGACATGGGCTGAGTGGGAAGAGATTTTCAAAGCGAATGAAATTCCCTACGAAAAGCTGTATTTGCCGCAGGACATTTTGAACGACGAGGAAGTATACGCAAGCGACATCTTGAGAAAAATCAACTATGACGCATTTGGGGAAAAGGTTATACCTACCTCGCCGATAAGGCTCGACAGCATGGGAGACCCGATTCTACGCAAAAGCAGGCCGGTCGGTTATGACACGGCTGCTGTGATGAGCGACTACGGTTACTCCGAAGAAGATATTCGAAAGCTCGATGGGGAAGCTGTCACTTGCTATCACGGTCCTGATCTGCCCGATTCGGTATTTGAGCCGAGCTTTGGTCCTAGATCGAAGAGGGTCTAATTCACTTGGTCTTAATGGCTGGGCGATTGCAATGGGGGATGAGTCGCAAGGCTTTTGCACTCGCTCGGTCATGGACATAACAACAACACAAGGAGGAGGAAGAAATGGCAACCGAAAAAATTGCCCGACAGGGCCTTACGGTCCGCCACGTTGGCGTTGTGGTAACCATGGCGCTAACATTGCTAACCGCTGTTGGCATTGTGTTTACGGCAGCAGGCCTATGTTACAGGCCAGTATCGCAACACTTCGGCGTTCAGACATCACAAGTCTCGCTATACATCACGTTCGTTTATTTGGGCCAGTGCATCGGCGCTGCCCCAATGGCAAAACTGTTCGACAAGTTCAACGCTAAAACAGTATGCGTTGTAGCAGCCCTGATGGTAGTTATCCCCTACATGGGATTCTGTGTATACCCTGCAATTTGGTGCTACTGGGTAGCGGGCTTCATTATCGGACTTGGCCTTGTATGCGTTGAATTCACGATGACTGCAGGCATCTTAAGCCGCTGGTTCCACACTAACTACGGCACCGTAACCGGCATTGTATTTGCAATGACCGGCGTTGGCGGAGTCGTCTGGAACATCATTGGACAATTCGTACTTGGTCCCGACCTTCAAGGCTGGAGAACCCTGTACATGGTATTCGGCATCGCAATCGCCATTGGCACGATTCCCTTTATCGCAATCTTTGTTAAGCGCACCCCTCAGGAGTGCGGAACCCTTCCCTATGGTATGCCACTCGATGCCGCAGCAATGGAAGCTGAACTGGCAGAAGAAGCAGACAAAAAAGCAATCCAAGAACCCGGATTTGCGGCTAAAGACGTGTTGAAGATGCCGTTCTTCTGGACCCTTGTTCTAGGCGCCGGCCTGCTGAACACAATCACAACGATGTCTCAGCTCTTTGCGACTTACGTTCAGTTCCTTGGCCACGAAGGCTGGGAAGGCCAAGCCCTGGTCGCACTGCTGCTTCTTTCGGGCACTCTTGAAGCGTTCGCAAGCGCAGGCCAGGGAGGCGGAAAGGTCCTGATTGGCTTTATCGAATCTCGATCGGTATTGATTGCGCAAATCATTGGCTACGCTGGCGGCGTAATTGGTCTATGCATGATGTGGTGGCTCCCCAAGCTGTTTGGCGAAGCAGGCATCTGGCCCATGTTCTGCGGTGGCCTCTTCTATGGACTTGCCTACGCATGTTCCACGGCAATGCTTCCGTTCATCGTTCGCGAAGTATTTGGTGGTCGAGATTTCGACAAGATCTACTCTTGGATGATCATGATCTTCAATGGCATTGGCGCACTCGGGGCAACTGGCTGGGCGCTCGTATCTGAAACCTTCGGCTGGGACGGCTTCTTCATCGGCGGCATTATCGTCCTGACCATCACTTTCGGATTGCTTGGCTACACATGGATAGCCGGTGACAAGGCACGACGCAAGACCTGGTTCAAGAGCGACGCTGAACTTACCGCCGAAGCGCATAAGGAAGGAATTACTGCATAGTAATTTAGCCCACCAGTTTTCTGGGAAGTAATCCCCCGTCATATCCATATCGTACGAAAAGATCCGCTGTGCCTCGTTGGGTGAAGGGGCGCAGCGGATCCCGGAAGGGCAATGAGCAAAATGATCGATTTCAATCTTCTGTGCAACATCCTCAGCCCCGGCATCTTCGTGATTCTTGCTGGAGGACTGATAACCGGATACGACACTGCAACTCTCATCGTCATTGGCGTTATTGGCTATGCTCTCGTTTTCTTTATGCGACGTCTAGCTAAAAGGCAGCGAAAGCAGTAGCCGTAAGCCCGTAATTCATTGCCAATAAGCCCTGCTAGCCGGGGATGCCCAAAGCGCCAAAACAGGGGTGCTTAGTTTCTTATTGCCATATTCAGACATTTAAAGGAGATCCTTATGCGAAAACCATTCGAAGATCTGATCGTCTTGGATCTATCGCGTTATTTATTAGGGGCGTATACGAGCCTTTTCTTTGCAGACTTGGGGGCTCAAGTTATCAAAGTGGAAGACACCAAGACTGGCGATTTAATGCGTGGAGAAAAGCCTATGGTCAATGGTGAAAGCTACTACCATTATGCGCTTGACAGAAACAAGGAAAGCATATCTCTCAACCTGAAAGATGAAGAGGTTCTTGAGCGTTTTTATCAACTGGCTGCACGTGCGGATGTTCTTGTCGAAAACTACCGTCCTGGTGTCGCTAAGCGCTTGAAGATTGATTTTGAGACTTTGCATAAGATCAACCCCAATCTTGTATACGTGTCGTTTTCAGCATATGGCCAAAACGACCCGCGCAGCCTTGATGCTCTTCATGACATTAATATCGTTGCGCAAACGGGGTATTACGACCTAACGAATGGTGCCGTTGCTCTGCTACAGCCATCGGATCTTGCTGCTGCTATGGCGGGGATCCAGGGTGCATTAACGGGACTTATCGCACGCGACAAGGCAAAGGGAACCCATGTTGATGTTTCGATGTACGATTCGCTTATCTGGTGGAATGCGATGCTCGATAGCCGCTGGTTCTTCTACGGTAAAACGCTTACTTCGGGAATGAGGGAATATCCATCGGTCGGTTACAACATCTACCGAACAAAAGACGGAAGAATGATATCTTTCGGACTCTATGAGAATAAGTTCTGGAATGAGTTCTGCGATGATATCGGCCGTCCAGATCTGTACGACACTCTCAAGGACACGCCAGAGCAAAATCCCATTGCGTACCAAGCAGTTGTCGATTTTGCTGCATCGATGACATACGATGAGTGGATCGCCTGGCTGGAGGATAAGACATACGCTATTGCTCCGTGCCTTAATAAGAGCGAGGCTATCGATCTTGCTATTGAAACAAACCCTCAAACAATCAACTACGTTGATTTCCCCCGATTTGGAACCGCATTGCAGACCAACACACCGCATGTCATAGGAGATATGCGATCAGACCTTTCCGAGGCACGTGAACCAGCGCTGCTCGGAGAGTCGACTCGAAGCGTTCTTTCGTGGGTAGGTGCTTCCACGAAAGAAATTGACGCAATGATTGAGCGAGGCGCTGTCATCTGCGCCGACGACAGCGACTCGCTCGAGGAAAGCGCCTAGCTCCCAAGATTTGCAATGTACCAAATTGCAGCTTCTCTCCTTTATGGCGCGCCGACGAACCCCCGTGATTCTGATAGTCGGCGCGCATTTTTATGCAGCCAAGACATTCCCTGTAAGCAATAGTAGTACTTTGCTCCCGTTTGGATGCTCTCTTTCTTTTTTGTCTGTGGGGTTGTTGTTGGCTGCCTGTCTCATGATCAGGCCGGACGCCTTTTCGGAATGCTCTTATTTTTTTGAAGCCCCTGCTTGGTTCCCTCTGGTGTGATTGCTTGGCCTTGCCTGTCGATGGCGTGCAGTAAGGCGGCTGACCTCGTTGCCGTTGGTATACTCTCCGAGAGAAGCGTTCAACGCCACCAGTTCGTACAACAATACGGCAGGCGGATCCAGGAGAAGATGATTTACGTGTCGGGCTATGGCCGTCGAGGCATGCGGTCGAGACCTCATAAGAAAAGCGTCTAGGCCTTGGTTCCTCACCCGGGCCTAAACGCTCTTAAATCAAACGCCGCATTATTCCTTGCTTGGGAACTCGACCTCTAAGATTCTCATCAGCTTTCGATAGGCCTCGAGCTCGCTTGCTCCCTGTTCTGCCTCCGCATCAAGGAACCTCTGCATTTCACCTGCGGTCATTCCGGTGTATTCGTTTTCTTCCTCCATGGGAAGCCCCTTTCCTGCATCGCTCTTCGGTTTTTGTCCTGAGCGTCTTTGATGCTTCCCTGAGCGCCTTTCGTGCGTTCAGGGCCACACGCTTACTATAATCGCAGGTAATTGGACGGTTTGCCAGCTGTCCTTTCGGCTTCACCCCAAACAACACTCCAGCCCCATTGCCCCAATCCGACCAAAGCGCATAAGCCACGCGCCAGCATTCCAAAAGCTGTCGGCCAAGGCGCAAGCCGGCCTTGTCGAAACCGTGCCATCCCACGCATAGCGTATTGCCAGCAAGGGGGGGCAAAATCAAGCCGCCCTTGCTGCGCGGTGCCCACCGTTATTACGGGGTTCGTATATGCGAACCGCACTTATTGGCTCCGAAAGTGCAGGTCACTGTGTTGCGCAACATATTACGGCGTTTTGCCGTGAAGCTGATTTTCAGATGGGGCAAAAGTCATTTAGGCCCCATCTGGGCATAAGCTAAGGGGGCCATAAAATGAAAAAGTATCCATCTGAGGCATGTTCCTCCAATTCACGCACGCTCCGTCGTTATGTTGTTGTAGCCGGGCTTGTTCTTTCCGTCGGCCTTACCATTGCGCCAGGTGCGGTATCTACGGCGTATGCCGATGAACTCGCATCCGGTTCGGACTCTCTCGCTGCCATCGAAGCTGCTATGCAGCCTGGGGAAGGCGCTTCTTCCAGCTCCGTTAATGCCGCATCGCAGGCGGAAGGGAAGGCGGCTGCCAGTTCTGCCGAAAGCGCTTCTGGCGTTGAGAGCCAGAATCTGCCTGGATCTGCCCCAGCTAAATCGAGCGCCAGTGAAGCGAGCGCTCCTGGTGCCGGCGAATCCGGCTCCGCCTCTGTTGGTGAAGGCGCTGCTTCTGCCGCGGCTCCCGCAACGGGTAGCGGCCCATCTGCAACCACGACCGCACCAGAAGGCGGTACTTCGCCTGACGCTGCAACCTCGGCAACGGGCAGTGCCACCGACCCAGCCGCTGCTGCCTCTTCCGTTGAAGGCGCCGCCGCTCCCGCTGCTGGCGTTGTGGCGAAAATTGGCGAGCAGTCCTATGCGACGCTCGATGAGGCCATCGCCGCTGCGAAGTCGGGCGATACCATCGTTCTTGTGGCGAACGCAACAACCCAGGGCATCAGCATGAAGGGCGACCTTACTATTAACGGCGCCGGCAACACGATCACTTTCGAAAAAGACGGCATCGCAATTTTCGGTCATGCCCTCACATTCAAGGACGCCATAGTTTCCATGATGGGTATTGGTTCAACGCCTTATGCCGAATGGAAGTGGATGGCTATCTGCGCAAGCAAAGACGGTTCGCTGACCTTGGACAACACGGCTATGAGCCTGGATGGAACAGGCACGGCTTCGAACACCCATGCAATCTACTTCACCTCGAACAACAAGCTAAACGTTACCAATGGGTCCACCTTGGTTGTTTCCAACTACCCGCAGGACGCGCTGGAGTGGGACGGTGGCGATGGTGGCTACAACCTTAATGTGACCGGTGGCTCCAAGGTTGTGCTCGACCATAATCGTTCCGGCATTGCAGGCACGTTTTTCGTTAAGGTGGACGCAAGTGAGCTGACCGTGACCAACAACAGGGCCAACGGCTCCAACGGATCGCATTTCGACATAGCAAACGGTTCGGAGGTTTCCTTCAAGAACAACGGATACCACGGCCTTTCCGCTGGCAAGCTGTTCGTTAAGGGCTCTACAGTTACGTGCACGGGCAACGGTATGTATGGCATCACCATTGGCAACTCCTTGAACGTTGACGGCACTTCCACCCTGAAGGCAAACGGGAATAAGACTAAGGCCAGCGTTTCTTCCGGTGGCGGCTTGCGCATTACGAAGAACGCCAGGGAAAACTTCATCGCAAAGGGCGCCGTTGTTGAAATCAACAACAATGGCGGAAATGGTTTGGAAAACTACGCTGATTTGCTTATCGAAGAAGGCGTTGACCTTTCCATCCTCCAGAACTACGAGAAGGGCAACGGCGGCGGAATCTATAACGGCGCCACGGGTTCCCTCACGCTTCCTTCTGGGGCGAAGATCTACAACAACACCGCGGCAAAAGCCGGCGATGACATCTTCAGTCTTGGCAAAATCGTCGTTCCCGCAACGGGCAAATGGATTCTTGACCAGAACCATGATGGCGTGGGCGATCATTCCATTACCGGCTGGTTTGAAGACGGCCTTGGCAGCGACAGCCCTCAGCGTTGGCAGGCCCATGCTGAAGATGAAGATGCGAACTATATAATTGGCATCGAAGAGGGTAACTTCGAGATCCCTCTGGCTCTTAAGGCAGCTCATGGCATTGAAGTTGATCCTGGGGAAGGCGAAGAGCCTGCTGGCCCTGATGATGGGTCCGAAGACCCCGGAAAGGCAGAAGACTCTAGCAGCGTTGAAGCCGTTAGCGCCGAAAAGGCTGAAGTGGTAGCGCCCGGCAGCGTGAAGAGCGTTTCGCCGAAGACGGGCGATTCCGCTGGATTCGGCCTTGCTGCTGCAGCGATGTCCGTGGTTGCTGCGATTAGCGCCGCCTTCGCTGCGCTCCGCAGGCGCGAAGACTAGCCGCTTTTCCGAAGTAGCTGTTTAAACTCCCTCGGGTGGCCGTTTGGTTCCGCCCGAATCAAGAAAGCCGCGTTTCGAGTTTTGCTCGGAGCGCGGCTTTTGCATTGCTGCTTTCCCATACGCTTGCAGCAAGTAAAAACCCTTCACCGCGCTTTGCGACGAAGGGCTTTGTTTGAAATGAAAAGGGTCGGCTCCGCAGGTGGGCTGAACCGCTCAGCTACGGTGTCGCGATCCCGGACGGCGTTGCGTTGGCTCCGCAGGTGGGCTGAACCGCTACTCTTGCGCAGGGCCGAACGAAAGGTCGTCGAGTTTCGCCGGCGCCTCCCCGTCGTAGCAGCGCACGTTGCCTGCTTCCACTAGGGCATCCACTTCGGCTTCGCTGTAGCCCAGGTCTTCCATAACCGCGCGCGTGTCGTAGCCGACGGGCTTCGCGCGGCTGATAACTGGGTCGCCCTGGCTCTTCATGCGGATGGGAATTGTGGTAATGGAATGGTCGCCGATGCTGTCGTAGTGAATCGGGCGAAGCATGTCGTTTACGTAAGCTTCGTCGTCTTCCAGGACGTCTTCCATAGTGTTGCATACTGCGTAGGGAACGTCGTTGGTGTCGAAAACTTCCTTCCAGTATGCCCAGTCGTGCTTGGCGAAGGCTTCGGCCATCATGTTTACCACGGTTGCGTTGTCGCCGTTGGCGTTGATAGTTGCGCAATTCGTGAAGCGCGGGTCGTCGGCGTATTCTTCCAGGCCAATCAGGCGTGCGACGAATGGATACCAGGAATCATAGGTGCCGTAGCAGATAAGGAACCATACGCCATCGGCGGTCATGTACGAATTGTTGGTGGGGCAGGGTACGGCCTTGCGGCTCTTCGGGAAGGGCACGCCGAACGGGACGGAAACAACAGGCACCTGCATACCCCACAGCGCCATGTGGTGAAGGTTTACGGTAACGTGATCGCCCATGCCGGTGCGCTGAGCGCGCCAAACGGCGCTCATGATGCCCAAGCCAAGGGCGATGCAGGAATTGAAATCGCCGAATGCGGCGGGCATGTTGCCTGGTTGGAAGTGCTCGCCAGCCTGCGGAATGGACATAAGCAGGCCGCCACGGGCGGAATAGCAGGTGGCGTCAAAGCCCTTGGCGTCTTTCATTTCGCCGCGCTCTCCGTAGCCGCGCATCTGGCCGTATACCAGACGCGGGTAACGGGCGTGCAATGTTTCGTAGTCGTAGCCCAAGCGCTTCAAGGAAGGATTGCGCAGGCTTGTAACAAACACATCGGCCTGCTCCAGCAGTTTTTCTACCAGTTCGCGTCCTCCATCGGATTTCATGTCGATGGAAAGGAATTTCTTGTTGGCGTTGCTCATGTCGAACGCCGGGTTGTCGGGGCCCAGCTCCGGCATGCCGAAGCCAACACCGTCGCCGCGGTGCAGGTTGCCCTTGATGGTTTCGATCTTGTACACCGTGGCGCCCATTTCGCCGAGCGCACGAGTGCAGGCAGGCATCGCGACGTAATCTCCCAGCTCTACCACTACGAGCCCTTCAAGGCCCTTCGGCAGTTCCTCGGGCGACAGGCCCTGGAATTCTTTAGCGGGGGGCATGACGATTCGGTGATCCAGGCTCACGATAACCTCCTTGGGTAGATGAACATGTTCGTCACTCTACCTCCAGGGATGCCGTATTGCAATGAGCCGCCTTAGGGCATGCGCCACAACCGCTTTAGTGATGTGAACAAGTGTGGGCGGTGATCAGCATAAATGCAGGCCGCGCAAGGCTGACCTGCATTTATAGTTTCTCGAGCGCGATTGATTTTAATAAAGTGTTGGAGCAAGAAGCACTTTGCCGGTGCCGCGGTAGACGTTCACCAAACCCTCTCCGGAAGCGGCAGAGCCCACGAGCGATTTGCCTGAGCGCTCAACCGTGAAGTTGAGGGATCCGCTCCAGGCCAGCGCCATGTTGCCGTCGATCTTGAGCTCGTCGTTGTCCAGGGTGACCTCAATAAGCTCTTCTTCGGGGCAGGGAGATTCCAAGCACAGCGCGCCGTAGCCCTGGATGCCCAGGTTGAACAGCCCTTCGTTGCCAGCAACGGCGGAAGAAACGTTGCTGCGCATAACCGTTTTGTGTTGAAGGCTGGAATAGCACGCCAGGAACAGGCCGTCGTCGAGCACGATAGAATTGCCCCAATCGGTTACGTCGAGCGTGATGATGTAGCGATAGGTGGGCTCGAGAACTAGAAGGCCCGTGCCCTGGTATTCGGGCTTGATTGCCGATTCGCTGGTAACCGCACCGCGCAGGGCCTTGCCGAACAGGTCGCCCACACCCTTAACGCCGGTGGTGCAGGTTACGTTGCCTACCATCCACTGCATGGCGCCGGCCTGGACGGTGACGGGTGCCTGGCTCAGGTCGCAGATAACCTGGCGGCGACGCACGTTCATTTCGCTGGCGAAGTAGGCGTTCATGGCGGAAGCCTCGTTGACGGAAAGGTCGCGCTTCCATTCGATGGTTTTGAAGGCGCCGAATTCCTTGAGTACGGTTACGTCGTCGTTGTCGGTGAAATTGGAAATCTGGAACATAACTCTCCTCCTGTTGATGTTGGTGCGGGTTAATCCTCTTAATTGCCAAATTTGCAGAAAAGAATAGCATGCGGTGGCCCTTGCGCGGGGTGGTGCATCAGGCGCCTGGGGCGGTCGGCGGGAGGGCGCTTCTCGCGAAGGCTCAACCAGTACGCCCTGTGTTCCCAGGGCGTGTCGCGCCTGGCCGGCCGAGTCCTGGCGCGGTATGTGGTACGCCCCGCGCCCCTAGGGTGTGTCGAACACCTGCGCTCCGGCAAAATCGTTGAATTTGGCGGCATCCGCTTCTTTTTCGGCCATCAATTCTTCAAAGCCGGTCAACGCTGCGAAGGGCATGAATTGGGTGGCTCGTTTGGGGCTGTTGGCGGCGAAGTGGACGCCATGCTGCCGCACCTGCGCGGCGATGTCTTGCAATATGCGGCGGCGCCGTTCGGCTTCGTCAAAGGCAACGTCTTCCAGGAAATCGTCTTCGCTAAGCACGATGGCCTCCTATCTGGTTGTTTCGTTCGCGCATGGTTGCCCCCTGCTTTAGGCTGGTGCCTCGCAGTAGCGCGTTTTTGCCAAAGCGATCGCGCACGGCAACGGAAGCTCTTATTAAGTCGGCTTCTTTGCCATCGTCTTCCGAGCCGAAAAGGCTGGGCTGGTCGTACTTGGCGGGTTGGAGGGCGCCCAATGCCACCGTCAGCCTGCGAATGGGCTCGTTTTCCATTGCGTGCTGGTCGAACAGGCTCAGCGCCGCCTTCACTATGCGATGCGGCGAATCGGTTCGTTCGGAAAGCTTGGTTGAGCCGCCGCTTCCCATGCCCCATCTGCCGCTTTCGGTAAGGCGGGGCCGCGCGTAGCCAACGTGCACGGATATGCTTCCGCATGAAAGCCCCTTCGAGCACAAGTCCAAGCAGCTGGCGTCTGCCATTTCCCGCAGTACGGTGCGTGCTTCGCTGAAGGAATAGTCGTGCATCAACACCTGCCCGTTCGATATTGAATGCGCTGCGGGGCGGTACCCTTTTATCTGCTTGATGGTGCAGGGCTCCTGCCCCCAGGCGTGGTCTAGCAAATATTCGCCGATTTTGCCGAATTCCTTTTTCAGCCATGCGGGGTTGGCGGCGCATATGCCGGCCATGTCGTAGATTCCGCGCCGTGCCAGGCGATGCGCGATGCCTGGGCCCACCTGCCAGATGTCGGTTATGGGCTGATGGAACCAGATTTCGCGCTTATAGCTTTCTTCGTCCAGTATGCCTATGCCGTCGGCCGCTTTTTTCGCTTCGATGTCCAAGGCCACCTTCGCCAAAAACAGGTTTGGGCCGATGCCCGCCGTGGCGGTGATGCCTGTTTCTTCGGCTACTTTGCTGCGCAACATTTCGGCGAAGGCCTTTGCGTCCATCCGATACAGCTTTAGGTAGGGGGTTGCGTCTATGAAGCATTCGTCGATGCTGTACACGTGAAGGTCTTCTGCGCTTACGTATCGCAGATATATAGCGTTGATCTGCGCCGATACTTCCATATAGCGGGCCATGCGTGGCGTTGCCATGGTGTATTCGATTCCATTGGGAATCTGAAAAATGCGGCAACGGTTTTTTACGCCTAATGCTTTCATGGCGGGCGTTATGGCAAGGCAGATGGTGCCAGGCCCGCGGTCGGGGTCGGCCACCACAAGGTTTTCAGTGAGGGGGTCTAAGCCGCGGTCGACGCATTCGACGCTTGCGTAGAAGCTTTTCAGGTCGATGCACACATAGCTCTTTGCGGGCTTGTTGTTAAGCACGGCTCATTCCTCCCATCACATCGAAAACAGAGTTTGTTCGCTAGTTTTTATACGAACACCTGTTCTAGTATACAGACATGGACTATAGGGCGAAAGATGGCGAAATGAGGCGCGCGCACCGCGAAACGGTGGACGTGTTGGCGCGGTTCGGGCGGGATGGCCGCCTTGAGCCTTGTGTTGTCGTGCTCAAAGATTGCCGTGCTTTTCGCATTGACGAAGTGCTGATGGCAAGCGGATTCGACCCAGTGCACCACGGCAAGCGCACGGCGCGCTTCGACATTCGCCCGGGCGGCAGGGAAATGCAGCTGTTCTTGGAGCATCAGTTGGAAAACCCCGCCACGGGTGCCACTGGAGCTGCGGCATCTCGCTGGTGCCACGGGTGCCACTGGGGCTGTGGCATATCGCGTCCGCCTGACGCCCCGGCGCTGTTCGGCGTCGTCGGGGCGTGGCAAGATCTGCGCGCCGTGCATGATCTGAGGGGCGCGCGCAGCGAAAGGGGCCCCTTCATGGCAAGATACTTGCGCGGTGTATTCCCAAACGGCTGCTTGCAGGGCTTTTCGGATACATGGCGCGCATATCTTGCCAAAGCCAGCTCATTTCGGATACATGGCGCGCGAATCTTGCCACGAACTGGCGTTTTTCCCGTCCGAGGCCCCTTCGGGAACGCATGAAGCGAAAAAG
>UQVJ01000032.1 GCA_900544455.1 uncultured Eggerthella sp.
GCCTAGGCCTCCAGAAAGGCGTAGAGCGCATCACCAAATGGCTCATGGCCATCCTGTTTGTGGTAATGATCATCTTATGCATCCGCACTACCACCCTACCCGGTGGCGCAGAGGGCATCGCGTTCTACCTTATTCCTGATTTCAGCCGTATGTTTGAAGGCGGCATAGCAACGTTCGGAGAAGCGGTTTACGCAGCCATGGGCCAAGCGTTCTTCTCACTTTCTTTGGGCATTGCTGCCATGGAGATCTTCGGCTCATACATCAATAAGGATCGACGTCTGATGAGCGAAGCGGTTTCGGTAACTGCCCTCAATACCGTAGTTGCCATACTTGCAGGACTTATCATCTTCCCCGCATGCTTTGCTTACGGAGTAACGCCCGATTCCGGTCCTTCGCTGGTATTCGTAACGCTGCCCTTGGTATTCGCCCAAATGCCTCTTGGCAGCCTTTGGGGTGCGCTGTTCTTCATCTTCATGAGTTTTGCCGCACTTTCCACGGTTATTGCGGTATTCGAGAACCTCATCAGCTTCAGCATGGACAAATGGGAGATCAGCCGACGCCGCGCGGTTGCCATTAACGGTATTCTGGTGCTGGTGCTGAGCCTTCCCTGCGCGCTGGGCTTCAACGTACTCTCAGGGGTAACCATTCCCGCTATCGGCGATATCCAAAGCATTGAAGATTTCATTGTGTCCAACAACATGCTGCCTTTGGGCGCACTGGTGTTTGTGCTGTTCTGCACACGTCGTTACGGTTGGGGCTGGGATAACTTCCTGAAGGAAGCAGACACCGGCATCGGCATTAAGTTCCCTGCCTGGTCCCGTATATGGGTTTCCTACGGCATTCCGGTGCTGATTGTGATCATCTTCATCATGGGATACGCTCCCAAAATCGCCTTCTGGCTGGGACTTAGTTAAGTTAGAAAATCAGAATCTACCGACGCGAACGGGGTTCGGCTATTGCCGAACCCCGTTTTAGCTTTGCGCTCCATAACGTCAAACCGACCCAACCCGCACAAATCCGCAAGCAACGAATCGCAAGCGCAATGCTTCACGGGCGCTTCATTGGTACCGCATAATCAACCGATAGCCAGATCTTGTCTTCAAACACAGCGCTTCGCTCCGACCACCTCATCACGATGCCGAGCCGCCTCGCAGCGCCGTGCCCGAAGGCGTCCACAACGCAGAGTCCGGTCCACTCTGCCTAAAACGCTGCGTCAGATCTACCCCACCTAAAACACGCCAAATCAACCCCGTCCATGACGCCACTTTTAAGGCATCTTAGGAGCTTAAAAACAAAAAAAGCGGTGCGGACTGCAATTTTTTTGCGATTGGCAATTGTCGCAAGCTCCCTAATCGCGGATTTTAGCGTGAAAACGCTGAAAATCAGCCATTAAACGGCTCTGAGGGACAGAAGAGAGCCCCTAATCGCAAAAAAGTTGCAGAGACGCCGAGTTTTTTGTTTTCATGATGGACAATACGACGCAACAGAACATACCGCGCAAGACGCACGGAATTCCAAGCGGCGTCAATGGGCGGTTCGGCGCAACGGAGCAGAACTCGCGAAAGACGCATGAAGTTTTCGCGATTGCAACGGGGCATATCCAGCTAAAAGGAACATAAGCATAAAATAAGGCGGCTTGAACAGCCGCCTTATTTCTTACGCGTATCCGCCGCGATACAGAACCTCGATCGGAATACCGGGATGCTCGGTAACATATTTACCCTTGATGAGCATCTTCTTGTACTCAACCGCATAGTCCTTAGGGCCAATCATCCTGATTTCAGGTGCAGGATAGGCCTCCAAGAAGGATTCCATCTCGCGCATGAAATCAACGGGCTTGAACGTCTTCTCGGAGATTGCAGCGCCATCCTTGTCCAAAGCTACCGCCATGAAGTCGGCGTTTGGAAACCCTGCAATAACGACGTATTGTGGTTCAGCCATAATTTTCTCCCTCTCTTAAATTGTGATCCCTGGTTTGTATTTTACGTTTATTCTCCATAAAAGAGAAGCACCCTAGCCAGATTTCCCAGCTAGGATGCCTAGAACATGTTCGTTTATAGAACGGTTTAGCTTTAGAACGCGCGGAAACGCTCATAACGCTGATCGCGAAGCTCTTCAGGGCTCAAGCGATACAGCTCCCGTAACGAACGCGTCACGAACTCTTCCACATAAGCAGCAGCCTGTTCGGGGTTTTCGTGAGCGGGCCCGTCCCCTTCGCTTACCACTTCTTCGATAATGCCCATATCGCACGCTTCACGGGCGCTCATCTTCATAACGGCGGCCGCTTCAGCAGCACGGGTACGATCCTTCCACAAAATCGAGGCAAAGCCTTCAGGCGAAAGAACCGAATATACCGCATGGTCCTGCATGGCAACGCGATTACCCATGGCAAGCGCCAATGCGCCGCCCGAACCGCCTTCGCCCAAAACGATGCATACAACAGGAACGGTAAAACTTGCCATGGCAACCAGGTTGTCGGCGATTGCATTCCCCTGACCGCGCTCTTCTGCCTCCATACCGCAGAATGCACCCTGAGTATCAACCAGGCACACAATAGGACGGCCGAATTTTTCCGCTTGCTGCATCAAACGAAGGCTCTTACGGTAGCCTTCGGGCTGAGGGCAGCCAAAATTGCGAGCAATACGCTGCTTCAGGTCGGCACCCTTTTCTTCAGCAACCACCGTAACAGGCATGCCGTCAATCCAGCCAATACCACCGATAATGGCCCCATCATCGGCAAACATGCGATCGCCATGAAGCTCGAAGAATCCATCAACCATATGGTTGATGTAGTACTGCGAAGTTGGACGATGGATGTTGCGAGCGATCATAACGCTTTCCCAAGCCGGGTTGTCTTCCTTCGAAGAAGCTTTCTTCAAAGGCATTACCGAAGGGGCATCTGCCACGCCGCGCTTCTTAAGGGCGCGCTTAAGCGAAAACGAGCCTTTGACGTTTATGCGTTTCCCAACTTCGCCGGCAAGCCTGGAAAGAGTCCCCTCCTCGACTTTGTCATCTTGGCGAACAGCGACGGCATCCTGCGCAGCACGAAGCATCGCACGCACGGCACCGCCGCCAGGAACCACTCGAGCCATATTCTGGTCAAGCTCCACGTCCTTCGGAGCGCTATGCAACGCGAGGATGCGCGAAAGGCATTCTTTCAAATCGCTGCGCTCAACGATGGCGTCGATGAGACCATGCTCAAGCGCAAACTCTGCAGTCTGGAATCCTTCGGGCAGCGTCTGTTTGATGGTATCCTGGATTACACGACGGCCGGCGAAACCGATAAGCGCATGAGGCTCAGAGATGATGATGTCGCCCTGCATGGCAAACGAAGCCGTTACGCCACCAGTGGTAGGATCGGTGATAACAGATACGTACAGCAAGCCTGCACGGCTATGACGCTCGATCGCAGCGCTGATCTTGCCCATCTGCATCAAGGACACAAGGCCCTCCTGCATACGAGCACCACCAGAAGCGGTGAAGATAAACAGGGGCAGTCCCTCATCGGTAGCCCGTTCGACGGCACGGGTTACTTTTTCGCCAACAACCGATCCCATTGAACCCATCATGAAGGTTGACTCCATGATGCAAAGCGCCACTTCGCGACCATCAAGCTTCACTTTGCCGGTGCGCACACCCTCATCGAATCCGCTTCGTGTACGTTGCTTTTCAATAAGCTCGTTGAATTGGGGGAATTCGAGCGGATCGCTTTCGTCCATAGAAGCGTCCCATTCCTCAAACGAGCCTTCGTCAAACAGCAGCGCAATACGCTCGCTTGAGGTAAGGCGGTATAGCTCACCGCACGTTGGGCACACACCGCCCGTTGCCAGAACGGGCTGTTCGTCATGGTACATCTTGCATTTGGGGCAACGGCGCCAATTTGGCTCATGCTCGGCAAATGCAGGATCGGGGTGGCATTCCACCCACAAGCTATGAGAGCGATCTTTTTCCATGGGAGAAAGCACGCAGATGCCATTCTGATGTGCCACCATACGCAAAAGAGGATCGGCTACGAAATTGGTATCGCATACTAGAAGCGCACCTGCGCCGCACATCTTCGCCGCCTGAATAACCGCATACACGTTGGTGAACAAACGAGCATCGAACTTGTCGCCCAACAAGGCAACACGTGCAGATCCCGAGCAGGAAAAACCCTTTTCCTTGTCTTTGGTACCTGTTACCCATATCTGGCTGCACTCGTTTTTCACGCACGCCTTTACGCATGCTTTCATGGGAGAGCCGTAACCAACCACCAACAAAGGAGCATTGATTGCTTGCTCGAGCAGCGATAGCTGATATACGACCGTGCTGTCCGCCACGGAAGCGTTGGTTTTAGCCATTATCGCTCCCCCTCTTCCTGCGCTTTCGCCATTACATATTTCTGCGTTGCCTGAGCGCAAACTTCGCCTTCGACGCGCGCCACCACATCGGCAATGCACATCCGAGGGGAATTGCGCGTGATGGTGGCCTCGAGAGTAACGGTGTCGCCGGGAAGCACGGTACGACGGAATTTAGCTTTATCGATACCGGCAAGATAGCCGATGCGCCCCGCCTGGCCGTCTTCCGAGAGCAGACAGCAACAGGCAGCCTGGGCAAGCGCTTCCATCAAGATGACACCGGGAAGAACGGGGTGCCCTGGAAAATGGCCCGTGAACAAGGGCAGCTCAGGATCGACATCGAGCTCAGCCACGATAGACTTGCCAGGTTCGCAGCTAGCAATGCGGCTCACCCACACAAACGGATCGCGATGGGGCAGCAATGCCAGCACACCCTCACGGTCACAGGGAAAAGTGATCTCAAGCCCCATTACTCACACACCTCCGTAAAAGGGGATACCGCCAAAGAGGCATTATGTCCGCCGAAGCCCAGCGAGTTAGAAAGCGCAACCTTCTGGGGACGGTTCACCAAAGCGCCAGACGGAACGAACACTGGGCATTCTGGATCTGCGTCGGAATAACCTGCCGTAGGGGGAACGATTCCACGAGACACCGAGATGGCCGTCACAATGGCCTCGATAGCTCCTGCTGCGCCCAGCATATGGCCTACCGTACCCTTTACCGAGGTTACAGGAATCTTGGAAGCAAGATCGTCGCCAAGAAGGCCATGCCACGCAGCAGCTTCCACCATGTCGTTCACATGCGTAGCCGTGCCATGAGCGTTCAGATGGCCCACTTCTTCCAGAGAGAAGCCACCTTCGGCCAACGCCTGACGCATAGCGCGCACTGCGCCTTCACCGCTCGGCTCAGGGGCAGTCATGTGGTAAGCGTCACCAGTAGAGCCAAAGCCCGTGATCTCGGCAATGATGTTGGCGCCACGTGCCTGAGCATGCTCAAGCGATTCCAACACCAACGCACCCGCTCCCTCGCCTGCAACAAAGCCGGAACGACGAGCGTCGAAAGGCAAGCCGGCCTTCATGGGATCATCGGACTTGGTGATGGCGCCTAAGTTGCCGAATCCAGCCAACGACATATTGGTGATGCCCTCTTCGGTACCACCGGCAAGTGCCGCATCGGCCAAACCAAAGCGAATAAGGCGATAGGCCTCGCCTACGCAATGAGTGCCCGTCGAGCACGCCGTTACGATGTTCAGGCAATCGCCCTTCAAGCCATAGCGAATGGCAAGATTGCCCGCCGCCATGTTCGAGATCATGGTTGGAATAAACAGCGGGCTTACGCGCTTTGCTCCTTTTTCGTGCAGCACGATGGATTCACGCTCGAAAACTTCCATGCCGCCAATACCAGATCCGAACACACACGCAAAACGAGTGGCGTCTTCTTGTTCCATATCGATGCCAGCCTGCGTCATGGCTTCATCCGATGCCAAGATGGCATACTGCACGAAGGGGGCGAAACGACGCGATTCCTTCTTGGAAAAACCCGCTTTCAGGGGATCGTAGTCGGGAATGGCTCCAACAACGCTCACATTAAGCTGCTCTCGTTTTTCTTCGGGAAGAAGGGTAAAGCAGCACTCGCCAGATGCAACCTTGCTCCACAGCGTATCAACGCCAAAGCCTGCTGGAGAAATCGCACCCATGCCCGTAATTACTACACGGTTGAATCCGCTGTTCTTCTCTTCGTTGCTCATAGCGACATCCCTCCATCGATTGCCAAAACCTGTCCTGTAATGTAGCGGGCCTCGTCACTCGCCAAGAAACGAACCGCATTCGCCACATCCTGAGGTTCGCCGAATTCCTTCATCGCAATGCGACCGCGCACTGCCTCGATGGCCTTTTCGCCCATCGCCTTTGTCATCTCGGTCCCGATAAAGCCAGGAGCAACCGCGTTTGCCGTGATGCCACGCGCAGCAAGTTCCTTTGCAACGCTTTTCGTAAGACCGATGATGCCCGCCTTTGACGCCGAGTAATTAACCTGTCCAGCATTGCCGAATAGGCCTACGACACTGGAAACGCTTACGATCCTGCCGTATCGCTGTTTCATCATGATAGGAGCCACATGGCGAACGCAGTTGAAAGCACCCTTCAGATTGACGTCGATTACGCGATCGAACGCTTCCTCGCTCATGCGTGCCAGCAAGCCATCGCGCGTGATGCCGGCGTTATTGACCAGAACATCAATACGGCCCCACATCGCCTGTACCTCTGCCACCATGGCTGCAACCTCCTGGAAGGAGGAAACATCGGCACAAACAGCCTTGGCCTGAACGCCATGCTCCTGGGCAACTTCCACAGCCAGGCTCTCTGCTGCCTCGAGGCTCTTCTCGCTTGAGCAATTGATAGCTACGGCATAGCCTGCCTCTGCAAGCGTGCGCACCACCGCTTCACCGATGCCACGGCTTCCTCCCGTTACCAGGGCAACGGGGAACGCTGCTCTTTCGTTTTTTGGCACGGTCTACTCCTCCCCAATGCCTGTTTGCTCGGAAGCAAACGCATTCCACTCATCAAGCGTTCCAACACGAACGCGACCTGCGCGTTTGTCGATGCGGCGAACAAGACCATTCAAAACCGCACCATAGCCAACCTCGACAAACCGAGCTGCACCCTGTCCGATCAATGCCTGTACGCTCTGCTCAAAATGGACAGGGCTTACAACCTGACGAGCCAAGCGATCAGCAGCCTGGTCGACATCGAAAACCTGCGCATCGGTATTGCAGATAACCGGAACCGCAGGCTGCTTCCAGGAAAGCTCGCTGCACTTCTCTCGTACAGCCTTTGATGCCAAAGCCATGAGCGGACTATGGAATGCCCCCGCAGTGTTCAGACGAGCACCACGCTTTCCCAGGCTCTGCCATGCCTTTTCGGCTCGCTCGATAGCGGCAACATCTCCAGATACCACTACCTGACCCGGCGCATTGAAATTGGCGCATACCAGTATTTCGTCTTGAGCGCATTCATCGCAGATACCCTGGGCGTCTTCATGGGCAGCGCCCAGCAGCGCATACATTGCACCAGGGCGTTCCTCGCACGCTTGGGCCATGGAACGAGCACGCACATCGAGTAAAGCGAAACCATCTTCATCGCTCAAAGCGCCGCTGGCCATAAGAGCGCTGATCTGTCCCAGGGAAAATCCGAGCATAGCTTCCGCTTGAATCCCTCGGGCATCGAGCGCATGGGACAGCCCGACAGAAAGGGCCACAGCCAATACCTGGGCGTTGTAGGCATCGTTCACCTGCTCGGCGCTGCCCTCTCGCGCAAGCGCTGCAACATCAACGCCGCACACCTCGCCTGCAATCGCAAAGGTCTGCGCAACTTCGGCAACCCCAAGAAGATCCGCGCCCATACCGGGCTTTTGGGCGCCTTGGCCCGGAAACATGAATACCGTCATGCCTAACGCACCTCGGCATTCCATGCACGATGAGCATTTGCATCCAGCATGCGCTGAAGGCCCTCGCCTGCCCACGATTGAGCTTCAGCTACCAAATCGTCGACGATTTGAGCAGCGCTCTTCTCATCGTTAACCAGACAAGCAACCTGGCCCGCCATCAACGAACCATTGTCCACATCGCCCGCAACGGCACGATGGAGGGAGCCTGCCAACTCTGATTCCAAAATGGCAACGTTGGCGGGGTCGGCCTCAAGTTTGCGAACATTGCGCGCGAACTTGTTCTTGATACCACGCACAGGATGTCCACCAGCACGCCCCGTAACGATGGTATCGGAGTCTTTTGCGCCCAAAACCTTCTGCTTGTAGGCATCGTGAACGCCGCATTCGGTAGCGGTAAGGAAGCGCGTACCGACCTGGACACCCTCTGCACCCAAAGCAATGGCAGCAGCAAAGCCACGTCCATCTGCAATGCCTCCTGCGGCAACAACGGGAATGGAAACGGCATCGCATACTGCAGGGGTAAGAGCCATCGTGGTGAGCTCGCCGATATGGCCGCCAGCCTCGCAGCCCTCAGCTACGACAGCGTCAGCCCCACAGCGCTCCATACGACGAGCCAGGGCAGCAGAAGCCACGACGGGGATAACCTTGCATCCTGCCTCTTTCCACATATCGATGTAGTTTCCAGGATTGCCGGCACCTGTGGTTACCACGCGAACCTTCATCTCTGCGGCAAGCTTAGCAAGCTCGGGAGCCTCAGGGTTCATCAGCATAATGTTCAGGCCGAAAGGCTTATCCGTAAGACGGCGAGCTTCTTCGATCTGCTCGCGAACCCAGGAAACAGGAGCAGATCCGCAGGCAATGATTCCCAAGCCACCTGCTTCGCTAACTGCGGCGGCAAGTTTCGCATCAGCGATCCATGCCATACCGCCCTGGATGATGGGCTGTTCAATACCCAACAGCTCGGTAATACGTGTCTTCATATACGTATGCCTCTTTTCACTTTGCGCACTTTGCCACATGGGCATCCCTGTCAAAGAGGGCGGCCTCTTTGCAAACGCTTGAAAGAAGCCGCCTCCTTCGACAGAGCGAAGGAGGGAGAGGGCAGCCAGAGACAATGCCCCCTCCCCAACGCAACCGCATTATCTGCGGCGGCGTCGGCTACAGGGAGTCGATGTACTCCACCAGAGAGCCAACGGTCTCCAGACCCTCAGGCTCACCGAACTCAACGTCAAGGCGCTCTTCGATATCGCAGATCAGTTCCGCCATGTCCAGAGAATCGATGCCAAGCTCGTCAAACGTTGCGCTTTCAACAACCTTTTCCGGCTCGATATCGAGGTTTTCGTTCAGGATTTCCTTCAGAGAATCAATAGTTGCCATGTTTCTGTCCTTTCTTTATTCAACAGCGCCCTTTTGAAGGAGGCTGCTATTCACCAACGTCGTGCTGTCCCCTTCTCCGCCAACTGCAAAACGCAAACACAGCGAATTTGGGCGCACTGAACTACACCTGAGTAAGGCGATTACTGAAAAGTTGTTAGTAGAGGGTTATGCTTCTGCAGCGTTTAACTGCTTGCTCTCCTTATCGAAGAAATCTTTGATCTTGCCCAAAGCACTGACAAACAGCTCTTCTTCCTCCTGCGTAAGCGCAGCAAGGGCACTGTCAACCATCTTTTTATGGAAGGACTCATGGGCGCGGAAGGCCTTACGTCCCTTCGAGGTCAACTGCACCAGAACCTGGCGGCGATCCATTTCGCTGCGAGAGCGTTCCACGAATCCCTTTCGCTCAAGTTTGTTCATAGCTGCCGTAAGGGTTGCCATGGTCACATCAAGACGCGAAGCTACCACTTTCATGGAATTGATCTCATGCAAACCCACTGCGACAATAGTGTGCAACTCCGCAATGGAAAGGCCTTCGGTCAAACGATTCTTAAGCGAGCGTTCCTCGATACGAAGAATGGAATTAAACGTATCTGACAGCAACGTGTCGACAATCGCCTTGTCACCGCGTTCTTCTTCAATGTCGTCAACGTTTTCCATGTTCACTTCCTTATCAAATCAAGTGCCCGGCATTCCGAAGCATTTCCATAATACGAGGTACGAAGAGCCGAATCGTGCAATTTCATCAGCAGTTCAGAGTAGGCAGATAGCCCAATCTGGACCCACCTTAGGCTTCAGCAGGAGCAAATGCGATGCCGAGAGCACCCAGACCCAGATGCGTTGCCACCGTGGCTCCACAAGGGGAAGATCCCTCGTCAATATATTCCACGCCCGCCCCATCAAGAGCAGACCTCAGGTCTTCAACGCCCTGCTCGTTCGCAACGTGGCAGAAGCGAATACGCTGCTTGCCCTGCTCTTCGGTACGCTTCTGAGCGTTCTGAACATACTGCTTGATAACGCCGCGCATACCCTTGGCCTTGCCGAAAGCAACCAGCACACCTGTTTCGTTGAAGGTGAAAATAGACTTAATGTTCAACAGGCTGGCGTTCTTTACTTGGTCGGCCGAAAGGCGACCGCCTTTCAGTAGGTTTTCCAGCGTGTCGCAGGCAACAAGGAACTGAGTTTTTGGAATAAGCTCCTCGATGGCGGCCTGGGCTTCGTCGAGCGACACTTCGGCATCGCGAAGAGCACAGAGCTGCTTCACCTGTAAAGCCGCCTGAGCGGTGCAGCAAGCGGAATCGATAACACGAACGTCAATGTCTACCTGGTCAGCTGCCGCACGAGCTGACTCAATAGTGCCGGAAAGAACGCCGGCAATATGGAGAGAGACGATTCCCTCGTATCCTTCCTGTGCAAGACGCTCATACGCCTGCACAAAATCGAAAGGCGCCGGCTGGGCGGTTTTGGGGAGCTCGGTTGCTTCGCCCATGCGCTCGTAGAATTCTTCGGAGCTGATTTCCACCTGATCCTTGAATTCGTCTTCGCCGACCAAAATATTAAGGGGAACCATGGTGATGTTCAGTGCTTGGTATTCTTCCGCAGACATATCGAGCGTCGAGTCAACAACAACTGCAAATCCCACGTCCTGCTCCTTTCCTCAACGCACATGCCGAGTTCATTTCATGCGCATTTGCTTAGTTTGTCTAACTAATTTTGAAAGGATACGGATCCTCAACGAACACGGCAAGCGCATTCATAAGGTCACCACAGATTATTGGGATATGTTGCTTAACTTTTTCGACCGCCACCGTAGGAGCTTTTGCGGGCACCGAAGGCACTTCCCTTTCGGGCGGTTTTCTTCAATTCACCCAAAACCGCTTCTTCGCTTTTGCCTTCCATCTGCCCACGCAACTGAACGATCTGATCACGAACCGAAGCCGCACGCTCGAAATCCATCGCAGCAGAAGCTTCCATCATCTCGTCCTCCAACGAGGCTATAAAACGCAGAATCTCGCTGCGAGAATAACCAGCCAAATCAGCATTGACCTCTTGCGCGCTCCGCTTCCCCTCTTCAGATTCGAGGTGATCGGTAATGTCGCTCAAGCCCTTCTTAACCGTTTGAGGCACAATGCCATGCTCTTCGTTGTATGCCATCTGAATACTACGACGGCGTCGCGTTTCCTTGATGGCTTGATCCATCGAATCGGTAATCTTATCGGCATACATTATCACCCTGCCGTTGGCGTTGCGCGCCGCGCGGCCAATGGTCTGAATCAGGGAACGATGATTGCGGAGGAAACCTTCCTTATCAGCATCAAGGATTGCCACCAGCGTTACTTCAGGCAGGTCCAAGCCCTCACGCAACAGGTTGATGCCCACCAACACATCGAACTCCCCTTTTCGCAAATCCCGCAAGATCTCAACACGCTCAAGGGTGCCAATATCAGAATGCATATAGCGAGCACGGATCCCCTGATCGAGCAGATGCTCGGTAAGGTCTTCGGCCATACGTTTGGTCAACGTGGTTATCAGCACGCGCTCTTTGCGTTTGGTGCACTCTTGCGCTTCGTCGATGATATCGTCGATCTGAGACATGATGGGGCGAACGTCGATCTCGGGATCAAGTAATCCGGTCGGGCGAATAATCTGCTCCACCTTCGCCTCGCTCACACGTTCCTCGTAATCGCCCGGAGTCGCGGAAACATACACGAATTGCGGGATTCGCGCCTCGAACTCATCGAAACGCAGAGGGCGATTGTCCAGACATGACGGCAAACGGAAACCATGCTCGGTTAGCGTGATCTTGCGAGAGCGGTCGCCTTCATGCATGCCGCGGATTTGAGGGACGGTAACATGGCTCTCGTCAATGAAGCACAGGAAATCGGTTGGGAAGTAGTCGATGAGCGTATAGGGCGGCTCACCTGGCTCACGCCCGTCAAGATGGCGCGAATAGTTTTCAATGCCCGAGCAAAAACCCATGGTCTCAATCATCTCAAGATCATAGGAAGTTCGCATTTCCAGACGCTGCGCTTCAAGAAGCTTTCCCTCTTCATTGAATTGAGTAAGGCGATCTTGCAGTTCATCCTGAATGGTCTTAACCGCACGCTCCAAAGCGGGACGTGCAGCAACGTAGTGAGAGGCAGGCCAAACGGGCAACGCTTCGAAGGTATTCAACACTTCACCGGTTACGTTGTCGATCTCCGAGATTTCCTCGATCTCGTCGCCCCAGAATTCCACGCGAATCGGATTGTCCGCATAGGGAGGAAACACATCAAGCGCATCGCCGCGCACGCGGAACGTACCGCGCTTCAGCTCGTAATCGTTGCGGTCATACTGGATGTCGATAAGACGACGGATAAGGTCGTCGCGGTCCTGCTCCACTTCCTTGTCAAGGAACACCGCCATGCCCGCATATTCCATAGGCGAGCCAATGCCGTAAATGCAGGAAACCGAGGCAACCACGATAACATCACGGCGGGAAAGCAACTGGGCCGTTGCCGCGTGACGCAGCTTTTCCACCTCTTCATTAATGGAGGCATCCTTTTCAATGAAGGTGTCCGTGGTAGGTACGTACGCTTCGGGCTGATAGTAATCGTAGTAACTCACGAAGTACACCACGGCATTGTTGGGAAAGAATTCCTTCAACTCGGCAGCCAACTGCGCCGCAAGCGTTTTATTGGGAGCCAACACAAGGGTTGGTTTCTGAACAGCCTCGATGGTTTTAGCCATAGTGTAGGTTTTGCCTGATCCCGTTACACCCAGCAAGGTCTCATAGCGCATACCCGATTCGATATTCTGGGCAAGCTGTTGAATAGCTTTGGGCTGGTCACCTGCAGGCTCATATGGAGAAACAACTTTGAATGGCTGCGTAGCAAGGCGGGCAACAGGAAGTTTGCCCTCCATGACATGGCCCTCAAGATTGGAAAGATGACTCACTTGCCTCCCCTAACTATCTGTTCCGATCGGCAAAAGAACGACCCGACTCAACGTCTATCAGCATAAAGGGTTTACTTACGCAAAACAGGAAACTCGCTGCAGCGGATGCCTACTAAAGGTATACGCCCATCACTTAAGGCGGGGTGCGATTTCATGTTCCCACCATAGGGAAATCTGGGCTTCAAAATCCTCGATAGAACCGTTGTTGGTAAACACCACATCGGCAATTGACAAACGCTGCTCTTCGGGCACCTGATTAGCCAAACGGTTGCGCGCATCTTCTTCCGAAAAACCACGCGAGTGCATTAAGCGGGCAATACGAACCTCGGGAGAGGTGGTAACGGCAATAACGATATCTGCCTTCCGATAGAAGTCGTCACGACCATCCAGAATGGCCATCTCAAGCACAACCACTTCATGGTTCTTCCCGAGATCAGAAATACGGCGAAGGCAGCCCTCATATAAACGCGGTTGGGTAATCGAGTCCAACAGAGCAGTATTCTGCGAGCTAGAGAAAGCGCAAGCGGCTAGTTCAGAGCGAATGATCTCGCCTTCCAAATTGAATATCTTATTCCCGAACGCTTCTCGAAGCTCTTCCTTCATGGCGTTGTTGTGCAAGTTTTCATGCCCAACCTCATCGGCGTATACCACGCCAGCTCCCTTAGCCTCAAAGAATCGCATTAGGGTTGATTTACCCGATCCTATACCACCGGTGACGAATATCGTGATCATGCCCATTCCCCTCACTCGAGCGTCCCTGCTGCTTTCAATTGCCGTTCCGATCAAAGGCGCACTAACCGCGCAAAGAAAAAGCGGTGGGTGCAAAAGCAACCCACCGCTTCATTATCGCATGTTATGCAATGCTATGTTATTCAGCAGCCTCAGGCTTGGGCTCGGGCTCTGCAACAGCGATCTCGATGCCCAGATCCTCAGCAGCAGCCTTCATGGACAGGGAGATGCGACGACGCTCAACGTTAACGTCCATAACCTTAACCTTCACAGCATCGCCAACCTTGACAACCTGCGCAGGAGAATCGATGTGACGCATAGCCATCTCGGAGATGTGTACAAGACCCTCAACGTTTGCGCCGAGCTCGATGAATGCACCGAAGGGAACGATCTTGGTAACCTTGCCGTCAACGATGGTGCCAACGGGATAGGTCTCAACAAGCTTGGTCCAAGGATCCTCGGTGGTCTGCTTGAGACCCAAGGAGATGCGCTCGCGCTGAAGATCAACGTCGAGAACCTCAACCTCAACCTCTTCGCCAACCTTAACAACCTCGGAAGGATGGTTTACATGGCTCCAGGAGAGCTCGGAGATGTGGATCAGGCCGTCGATGCCGCCCAGATCAACGAATGCACCGAAGTCAACGATGGAAGAAACGGTACCCTTCAGGCGCATGCCCTTAGAGAGCTTCTCGAGGATTTCAGCACGCTCGTTCTTGCGACCCTCTTCGAGGAGAACACGACGGGAGAGAACAACGTTGTTGCGGTTGCGATCCATCTCGATGACACGAGCTTCGATTTCGGTGCCAAGATATGCAGTAAGATCCTTAACACGACGAAGATCAACGAGAGAAGCAGGCAAGAAGCCACGGAGACCGATGTCGAGGATCAGGCCGCCCTTGACGACTTCGATAACCTCGCCGGTAACAACTTCGCCAGCCTTGAACTTTTCCTCAACCTGGATCCAAGCACGCTCGTACTCAGCACGCTTCTTGGAGAGGATGAGACGACCGTCCTTGTCCTCCTTCTGGAGAACCAAGGCCTCGAGCTTATCGCCCAAAGATACGACCTCGGAAGGATCAGCATCCTTGCGGATAGAAAGCTCGCGGGCAGGAATAACGCCCTCGCTCTTGAATCCGATGTCAACGAGTACCTCGTCATGCTCGATCTTTACAACAGTGCCGTCGATCAGATCGCCCTCGTCGAAGTCGGTCAGAGTGCCATCGATCATCTTGTTCATCTCTTCATCAGAGATGTCCTGAAAATCAATGACGGACGTGTTCTTGATTTCGGTCAAAACGGACCCCTTTCAAAAAAGTATCGGGGACCCTTCGTACGTGTTTGCAGTCAAAACATTAACCATGTATGCCGCGCTTGCCGAACAAGCACCAACAACAAACATGTCTCGGGGGCCTATAGTTTCTTGTCTGCCTTTTTACAGACTTGGAAAGTATAGCATAGGGAGCATCGCACAATACGATGCTCCCCCGCTGATTTAATATATTTTTCGTAGCTGGCACAATTTGTCGATTATCGGTTCATGCAGCAGCAAACTGAGGCTTTGCTTTTTACCTACTGGTGGGATTCGGCAAATTCCTTCATGTATTCAACCAGTGCCTTCACGCCTTCAACAGGCATTGCGTTGTAGATGCTTGCACGCATACCGCCTACGCTGCGATGGCCCTTGATGTTTTCGATACCGCGCTTTTTGGCTCCAGCAACGAATTCAGCATCAAGTTCAGCCGAAGCGGTAACAAAGGGAACGTTCATGATGGAACGATCTTCTTTACGAGCGGTAGCTGTGTAGAAATCAGTGGAATCGAGGTAGTCGTAGAGCAGGGCTGCTTTTTCCTCGTTGATCTTCTTCATAGCCTCGAGCCCGCCGAGGGACTTCAGCCACTTGAAAACCTTACCGCAAATGTAGATGCCATAGCACGGAGGAGTGTTCGACATGCTGTCGGCATCTGCCTGGGTCTTATAGCGCAGAATGGTAGGCGTGTTGGGCAGCCATTCGTCCTTGATAAGGTCTTCGCGAATGATAACGATTACTACACCGGCAGGACCAATATTCTTCTGAACGCCGCCGTACACCAAGCCATACTTCGAAACATCGATAGGCTCGGAAAGGAAGCATGAGGAGACATCGCTTACCAGCGGAACATCGCCTGTTTCAGGAAGCTTATGGTAATGCGTTCCGTAGATGGTCTCGTTTTCGCAGATGTAAACGTAATCGGCATCCTCACGGAACTCGAGTTCGTCCACGTTGGGAATGTAGGAGAAGTTGCCGTCTTCGCTTGAAGCAACACAGCGAGCATCGCCAAACAGCTGAGCTTCCTTAAACGCCTTCTTGGACCACGAACCGGAAACGATGTAATCTGCCTTGCCATTCAACATCAGGTTCATGGGAATAGCGGCAAACTGCTGAGTTGCGCCACCCTGCAAGAACAGCACCTTGTAGTTGTCGGGAATGTTCATAAGGTCGCGAAGATCAGCTTCGGCTTCCTCGATAATGCCCTTGAATGCAGCTGAGCGGTGACTCATCTCCATGACAGACATACCGGTGCCCTGATAATCGAGCATTTCCGCAGCGGCTTCACGGAGTACTTCTTCAGGAAGCACCGCCGGACCCGCAGAAAAGTTGTACACCCTTCCCATAGACACAAGTCCTTTCAAAACGCCCCGCTCAATACGAGGCACACGAATAATGGAAGATACTTTATCAGAATAAAGTATCCCCTACACGACTATTTTGCAGACGGCACATTTGCTTTACCAATAAAGCGATTCAAACCGAA
>UQVJ01000033.1 GCA_900544455.1 uncultured Eggerthella sp.
TAATCAAGTAAATACACTTGAAAACGAAAAAGGAGCCCGACCCTGCGGCCGAGCTCCTTTGTTAAGCGCTACTACCTTGCGGTATATGCTTAGTGCTGGTCTACGGAATGATCCTCGCCAACGATAACGTGACGGTTGGGATCGTAGACCAAACCACCATGCTCCTTACCGAAGAACATGAGGTTTGCATTGGCAGTGCCCTCGATAAATACGAGGTATCCATGCAACATGGTGAAGATGATGAATACGAACATCATGAAGTAGTGGATGATGCGCATAGACATAGCGCCACCAACAAAAGCGGTACCTGCTGCGAAGAAGGTCCACTCAGAGGTAGGTACCCACAGGCAAAGACCCGTGTAAGCCATGATAAGGATCAGGATACCAACAGCAAAGTACGAGATCTTCTGAGGAACGCCGAGCTTTGCAGAAAGAGGATGATCCTTCTTCATGAACAAGTAGTACTTGATCCAAGGGATAAGCTGATGCTTGTTGTCGTCCTGGGGCATCCAGGTCTTGTAGTCGCGAACACGGTTACGCGTGCCACCCGTAGGAGCAGAGGTAACCAAGAATGCAAGCACGTAACGCACGATGCAGTTGAAGAGCAGCACCAGACCGCAGAATACATGTACGCCGCGAGCAACACCCGTAAGGGCTGCCCAGAACGGGAAGTGGATCAGGAAGCCGGAAAAGATAAGAAGAACCATGCAGCTAAGGTTGATCCAGTGGGTAATACGCATCGGCAGAGGATGCGCTTCACGGTAATGAGCCAAATGTGCCATTTACTTCACCCCCCAAGGGCTGGTAACAGTTTCGAAGTGCTTACCGGTGGAAGGCTCGGTCACGTGCACTGCGCATGCGGTGCAGGGGTCGAAGCTGTGTACCGTACGCAGGGCGTTGATAGGCATATCAACGTCAGCAACGGGGGTACCGATAAGAGCCTGCTCCATCGGGCCCTGAACGCCTTCAGCGTTGCGGGGAGCGATGTTCCAGGTGGTAGGAATGATGATCTGGTAATCGGTGATCTTGCCGTTGTTAACCTTTTCGGTATGCAGCAATGCGCCACGAGGTGCTTCCCAAAGGCCCGTGCCTTCACCCGTAATGGTTTCAGGGGTACGGAAGTACTCGGAGTCGCCGCCCTTAACAGCCTCGATGAGCTCGTCGACCCATTCAACCATGCATTCAGCGATGTAGATGGGCTCGATGTTGCGAGCAGCTACGCGGCCAAGGGTGCTCTGCAGCTGAGGAACGGTGAGACCAAGGTCAGCGCACAGACCGTCGACAGCAGGCTTAACGAACTCGTTGCCACGCAGGTAAGCAGCAAGAACGCGGGAGAACGGACCAGCTTCCATGCACTTGCCGTCGTAGGAAGGTGCCTTGGACCAGGAGTAGCGATCGTTGATATCGCCGATCTCGTGACCATTTTCCTCGCGCAGGGTGCCAGCCTTGTAGTACTCGGTGAACTCAGGCTCGGTGATGCCTTCGCGGGGATTGAGGTCGGAGTCGCCAACATACCAGGAATGACCGATGTATTCCTTGATAAGGTCAACGTCAACCTCGGAAAGGTTAAGGTTCTCATCGATAACGCCGGAAGGCAGGTAGCGATCAGCCAAAGCGAAGCTCGGACGCTCGAAAACACCCCAAGCAACATAGCGACCGCAGCCCTTACCGAAGGAAAGAGCTTCCTTGTAATAAGGAGCGATAGCCTTGGTGTCGGGGATGATGGTTGCCTTGATCCAGTCACGCAGCTCGTGAACGAGAGACCACAGATCGTCGAGCTTTTCTTCCGTGGGAACGAAAGAGGTACCGCCGGGAACGATGGTCATAACATGAGGCATCTTGCCGCCAAGAAGGGCGCAGACCTCAGATGCCTTGGACTGCATGGTGAGAGCCTCAATGTAATGAGCGGTAGCGATAAGGTCGAGTTCAGCAGGAAGCTTGAATTCGGTATCGGACTGACCGTTCTTCCACCAGTTGCCGGAGAAGATGGACAGCTGACCATTTTCTGCAAACTTGGTGAGGCGCTCCTGAAGTGCCTTCAGGTCGGACTGGCAGGAAGTGCCTGCAGCCTCTACCAGGTCGTAGGCGCTGCCTACGTTTGCCTTCAGAGCGTTCAGGGGGTTTACGTAGTCCAGAGCAGCCAAGGTGTAGAACCACAGAATATGGCTGTGCAGGAACTGTGCGCCCTCGATGAGGTTACGGATGATACGGGCATTGTTGGAAATGGTGATGCCGTATGCCTTTTCAGCAGCAATGGTTGCAGCGTGGGAGTGGGATACGGGGCAAACACCGCAGATGCGCTGCACGATGTGAGCAGCATCTTCAGGCGTGCGATCCTTAACTACGAGTTCCATGCCGCGGAAGCAGCCGCCGGAAACCCAAGCATCGGAAACAACACCGTTTTCAACCTCCATCTCTACGCGGAGATGACCCTCAATACGGGTTACGGGATCGATTACGGAACGTGCCATAGGTTACTTGCCTCCCTTCAGAACTTCTTCGTCGTACTGGCCGATGGACTCGCTGGGATGCTTCTTATCCCACTCACGGATAGGCTCGAAGTCTGCGCCACCGTCGGTGCGGCCCATCTTCTTCATGCCGAAGCCGTGGATAACGAGCGCGGCAGCCACAACGCCCGTGAGCGTCCAGGCAATTGCCTCAGGCTGAACAACCAGGCCGCCAATGCGCAGATCGCGGAAGCGTGCGCGGAAGGGCGTGTTGGTTTCAACCCAGTTCTCGCCGGGATCGTTGGGGTTAGCCGTGCAGCAGCCGATGCAAGGGCCGCCCGCTGCAACGCACCAAGAACGACGATGGTTCCAACGAACAACACCGCAATTGGCCTTGGTCTGAGGACCACGGCAGCCCATGGGATACAGGCAGTAACCCTTAGCTTCTTCTTCGGTGCCGAATGCGTAGACGAATTCGCCATTCTCGAAGTGACCACGACGCTCGCAGTTGTCATGGATGGTCTGGTTGAAGATGACCTTAGGCTTGTTTTCGGCGGTAAGCTCAGGAAGCTTGCCAACAAGGATTGCGTCTACGAGAACAGCCTCAAGCCATTCAGGGTTAGCAGGGCAACCAGGGATGTTGATAACCGGGGTGTCGATACCCTGCTTCTTCAGGTACTGCTGAACGCCCAGAGCACCAGCGGAGTTGGGGTTTGCACCCATCCAGCCACCGTTTACAGCACAAGAGCCGAGAGCAACAACTGCATTTGCGTTCTCTGCAGCATGAACCAAGTGATCGGTACCGGGCTCATTGGCAACACGCAGCGCCTCGCCGTTCCAACCTTCCAGAACTGCACCTTCGTAAATGAGGATGTAGTTTCCGGCCTCGATCGTCTGTGCCTTTGCTTCTTCCATGGACCAACCTGCAGCAGCGGAAAGGGTCTCACAATAGTTGAGGGAAACCATTTCCAACACTACGGTTGCGGGATCAGGGGCATCTACCTGTGCGAACGACTCCGTACAACCAGTGCAAGAAGCGCCCTCGATCCAGATTGCGGGATACAGGCCGCCAGATTCTGCGCCGATAACGGAATCCTCGATCGCGCGAGCGACGCGAGGTGCTGCCAGCTCAGACAAGCCTGCAGCCACGGCAAGAGAGCCACAGAGCTTCATGAAGCTACGACGAGAAACACCACGTGCCTCGAGCTTGCTCAGAAACTCCGGACTAATAGCCTCTGTTACCATGTGCACACCTCCTTAAGGGTGTCTTTGTCCTACAAAACTTCTGATGCATATTCTCGTTGATTTGTTCCCAAAAAAGACTGGTTAATTGCCGAATATCGAGTAATTCCCGCCAATGGTCAGAAAATGTTACTGCCTTATTTTCGAGTAACACATTATTTCTCCACTTTTCAGTGATTAAAAATGATTTATGGGCCGTAATCGGTCATTTCATTTTATTTGACCGTTCTATTTCTTTTAAAAATGCGAATTGCGACTAGATTATTACCCCGCAATCACCGAATGCTCTTCAAATAATGGACATATTTCGGTGTTCGTCCTATCTGTTTTTTGGATAGGTGGTTTTTCTTTGCTACCCAGAATCTTATTTTTATCCATCGGTATATTGGAGCAAATCGCGGTCCCTCACCACGTTGGCGCGCCATTCTTTGGAACTAGAAGTTTTTGCGGACAATGCCTTGCTTTTGCGCAGGCAACATATTCGCCCACACCTGAGCTGTAACCAAAACTCCAACACCCCCCCCCACAGCGGTCGCACCAGCAGTCGAGTCCATCAATGGCAATAAAGCCCCACTTAGACCGCCAAAGCAGCACTGCCCTGTTAAGGTGGCATTAAATCTAAGAACAAGAAGCCGAGCATCACAGCGTTTTCTTAATAAAGCGTTATCATGGGCAGATTATCGCTATCCCAGAAAGGACGCTCCATGAGCAACGCAACCATCGCCTACCTCGGACCGCAAGGAACCTATTCCGATGAGGCTGCTCGTCTTTTTGCAAAGAAAATGGGCTGCGAAAACCCCGAGTTCGTGGAGTGCCCTTCCTTCAACGAGGTTCACGAAGCGGTTGATCGCGGCCGTTGCGAATTCGGAGTTATGCCGATCGAGAACTCGCTTGAAGGCGTGGTTACCGCCACACTTGACACCTTGGCGTTCAAGGGCGGCGTAAGCATCATGGGCTCAACCGTGCTCAACATCCACCACTGCCTTATGGTGAACCCAGAATCCTCCCTCGATGAGGTGACCACCATCGCCAGCCATCCTCAAGCTTTGGCCCAATGCCGCCGTTGGCTCGACGCCCATTTCCCCTCTGTGCCGCGCTTAGCGGTCTCATCCACCGCAGAAGGCGCGCGCAAGGCAGCTCAGGATAAAACAGTGGCGGGTATTTCCAGTAAATTTGCAGGACAGCTGTTCAACTGCACTATTGCCGAAGAGGGTATCGAAGACCACTACGGCAACCAAACGCGCTTCGTGCTCATTGCCCGCCAAGGTCACGAACCAGTGCTCGAGAGCGACAACATGAAAACCACGCTGGCGCTTTCGTTGAACGCCGATAAGCCTGGCTCCCTATTGATGATTCTCTCGGAACTGAACTACGCCAACGTAAACTTGACCATGATCCAGAGCCGTCCCACCAAGCAAGGGCTGGGAGATTACCTCTTCTTCATCGATATCGAAGGCACACCCGCCAATCCTGCAATCAAAACCGCGCTCGACTGCCTCCGCCTGAAACTGCGCGAAGTAAAGGTGCTTGGATCCTACCCCGCTGAATAGATAGCCGCCACCGCAAATCAGAGAGCGCCTGTTGCCCCTCACGCGAACGGTCCCTCGCTTCTCCATATGCCAAAAGTGGGAGACAGCTCGAAATGGCAGCAGGCGCTTTAATTTATCGAACGATAACGCTTCTTGCTGTCGACATAGCGCGAAGCGGAACTACAAGATGCCCCAACAGGTCCTAGTCGGCATAGTAGCGGGCATTCTCTCCTTCGCCTTGCTGGGAAAAGAACCCTTCGGCAACCAGATCATTTGCAATCGAGCGAACAAGATCCGCATCAGGCGCTTTCCTACCCTGCTTCTTTTCGAAATCGGAAAGGGCAGAGACAAGCTCGCGAAAGCTCGCTTCGCGCTGGGCAAGAACGAAACGGACCAACTCCGCCCGCTTCTGTCGCCGTGACCCCTCGAATTTCGTTTGCTTCGTATGATGCTTCGATCGTCGAGAGGGGTTGGGTATCGTCGACTTCAAATAGCTGCCGTAATCGAGCAATGCGTAGTACCAACCGCGAGGATCTTCCTTGGAGCACGTTCGCCACACCAAGGGCTCCAATTCTTTGTCGGAGACCTTTTCGCGCCCTGGAAACAACTCGTGGATGAACACTGTGCGCACGTTTGTCTCCAGATACATCGAAGGCTTCTGGTAGGCGAACGCCATGATGCCGCCTGCGGTAGCCTTCCCAATGCCAGGAAGAGAAAGCAGCTCTTCCTGGGACTCGGGGAGAGTTCCATTGAATTCTCGTGAACATATTTCTGCCGTACGTTTCAACGCCAACGCGCGACGGTTGTAACCCAGCCCTTGCCACATTTCCAGAACAAGAGAAGTTTCAGCGCTGGCTAATGCGTCCAATGTCGGAAACAGCGCCATAAAACGCTTCCAATACTTTTCAACGCGTGCAACCTGGGTTTGCTGAAGCATGATCTCAGAAACCATAACGGCATAGGGGTCTTCTACGTTACGCCAAGGCAAATCACGGTACAAACGCGCACCCTCGCTCCACACTTTAGCAACAAGGGCACGCTCTTCCAGACTCAGCTCGTCAGAGCAGGTTGAGGGGATTCGGGCAGCCATGCTATTCGGCAACCGGCGTATTCTCGCATGAGGCAAACGCCGCCTGAATAGCGGGATGGTTTGCGCCCTGAGTGAAAAGCCCCTCTAACGTAACGGAGGCAAAAAGATGGCTTATCAGCGCATTAGACGCGCACCACAAGACATTGAATGAGCAGCAATCCTTATGGACGCAAGGGTAATCGGCGCACGTGCAGTCAGCTATGCTTATACCGCCATTTACCCCCCGAAGAACGTCAAGCACAGTGGTTTTTGCAGGGTCGCACGCCAGAGCAAGACCGCCCTTCACGCCACGAATGGTTTTCAGCAGCCCGGCCTTCACCAATTCATGCTGAATGCTGCGAGCAAAAGAATAAGGAATGCTCTCCTGCTCAGCCACCTCTGCGATGGAGATATACGTGTCGCCGCTACGGTAAGCGGCGCGAATGATGCGACACGCATAGTCGCAACGACGCGTAATGCTCATTTGCCGTTAGCCCTCCAGCAGATCATCAAAGTCGGAAGTATTCCGGCGCAGCTCTTCAACCGCCATATCCTCCATGCAACGATACTCCGCAGAATCCAATGGCTGGAAATTGGCTAAACGTGAAACCATAGCGCCAGTCTCAACGGCGCAGAAATGGTTTTCAGCGATGCTCTTCCGATAGGCCTCTTCAACCGATTCACTTGCAATGGCAAGAATCTCAAAACGAGAAAGACCACGAGACAGATCCACCATACGAGTAGCATCCAAGCCTCGAGTAGAGGGATGCTGCGCCTGGACTTCTCGCCAAATCTCGTGACGCTCACGTGCATTGGGGAGGTCTATATCAATGATGCGATACTGAGACCCGATAAGCTCCCAGAAAAACGGATCGATATCACTTGGCTCGGATGCGGAAATAAGAACCGTTGCCTCAGGGCTTTCAAGTGCTGTCTGAATAAGCGCCAAAGCTTCGCGGGCACCACGGGACAGCTGCATCTGAAGAAGGCCCTGCACGGGATTTTCAGCAAGCTGCGGATCGAAATCGGGGAGATCCCATAAATCGAAATCCTCGAGGATAACCACAGTGGGCGACTCAAAGCCAGCACGCGGCACACCAGAGATACGCGATTTGAAATCAGCCGATGCCATTACGCACAATACCGCTTGGCCTTGTGCATTCTGATCAAGGCGCATACGTATTGCGGGCATATTCAATTCACCAGCCGTGGCAACCATGAAGTAGTTGGAGTCTTCACGTGCCGGGCAACGGAACAACAAAGTGCCCAACCGGGGAATACCAGGCAAGCCATGACGAGCATTGAGCATGGCGACAAAGCGGGCAAACTCAGGATCACGCGAGCGACCAACGCCCAGCTCTCCCATAGTTGCAATGGCATTGCCAAACCCAACCAGCGATCGATAGTCGAAACGTTGCTCGGGTGCCGCAGGTTCAGCCTTCGTCTCGGAAGCCTGCCCGAAAATGAGCGAAGTAAGATCCTTCACAGCTTGTTCCCGATTGGCATCCGACGAAGACGGGTTGGCCTCCGCTGCGCCTGGAGCGCTCTGCGAAGAGCTCGCAGCAGCCTGAGGGGCTTCTACGACAGCTGGGGCCGGAGCCGCAGCGGGAGTGCCTTCCTCAAAGCGGCACAGCATATCGGGGGCAGCTTCCATAAGATCCTGGTTAACCATATCGGCCATGCCTTCAATGGCGTCACGGTCAAAGCCGTATTCCTCGAGCTTGTCGAAAGCCAAGCGCTGAAGTTCGTCAGCGTGACGAGAAACCTCGTTGCCGTCCCAATAGGGCTCAAGCTTTTCAAAGATGTATTCAGCAAGGGAACGTTGTTTCGTTTCGATGGCTAAATCCCATGCCTTGCTCATGCCCTTAAGCACTTCTTCGCCCGGCATGATGCTTTCGCGCAAAGCGCGTTCATAGGCAGCAAGATACAGGTGAATACCGAGAACGCTATCCCCTTCCGCAACCGCGGAAGCGGCACGCTTAAGGTATGCCTGAGAAGAATTGGAGCGACTGTCCTGGAAAGGAACTTGGCCGCTTGCGGTATCTTCACTCATCCTGGTGCACCTCCTTGGCAGGTAACAATGGTTGCAAGCGCGCCCAGCTAGCTGGAGCGGGAGCGCACTGATATGAGAGTTCGTTAATCGCACTTAATTGTATGCCGCCCCAATGCAGGCGGCTCAAACAAACCCATTATCCGTCAAATTCCCATAGGGTAAACGGCAGACCGAACCCTGTCACAAAGCGTTAAGCCAGCGTTACCGCAATCGCAACGTTTGCCGAAACCGTACTAACGAGATAGAGAACCCCAAAGAAATCAGGCAAGTGGAAATGGGCTAGCGCCAGTTCAAAATCGGCCAATTCCGATTGCGCGCGGTACGGCGCAAGGGCCTATCGGGGGTAACCGCAAAAGGATGCTCAGCCGCAGCGAGCAAGGTTCGATCGGAATGGTGGTCGCCATAAGCATGGGAAAGAACCCAGTTCCCTTCCCCGAATCGGGCATTGGCCTCGCGGGTAAGAACCTCGAGCTTCTGGCTTCCTTCCACCGGCAAGCCTTCCACTTCACGCGTATAGCAGCCATCGGAATCAGTCTTCATCCGAGTAGAAAAAGCCCGAGTATAAGCATGCTGCGTCATGGCCTGCTGAATAAGGGGCTCAAACGTTGCCGTTACCGCCCACACCTCACGACCTGCAGCACGATGCTCTTCAATAACTTCGTTGGCCTGAGCGCGGAAGAGCTTTTCCAGGTGACTATCATAGAAGTCACGCAGGTATTCATCGACCTCTTCTTTCCTCTTGCCTTCGAAGGCAGAGAAGACTGCGCCGCGAACCCAACTTTCATTCTGTGGCAAACGGAGCTTGTAAGCAGCGCCCCAGCAAAGGATGCGCAGAAGCGTGCCCTTGCCCAAAAGGCCCTTTCGAACCAGATGGCTCACCAAGATGACTGGCGAATTGCCAGATATACAGGTACCGTCGAAGTCGAACGCGGCGATTTCCACCGGCTTCGTCTGACGAGAATCGCCCATCGCGTTTCCACCCTCCTGGTATCTATTGAAACGTTGGCCATACGCAACTTAAAGTCGAACTTGCTTACTATACACCATGAACGAAACGATAAGAAATGCGGCAACATGGGGATTGGGGACTTTGGCAAAGAAACGCTCTTTAAGCGCCAATAATAAACCCGAAATGTAAAAAGGCTTGCCTTGCGGCAAGCCTTACATACAAAGTGGCGGGATGTACGGGACTCGAACCCGCGACCTCCGACGTGACAGGCCGGCGCTCTAACCAACTGAGCTAACACCCCATGTCTTTAGCGACTTGCGATAGTTTACTAGCAATCAAAATCAAGTACAAGACCCTATTTAAAATTATTTTAGACACATCCGATCGACTGCCCCAAAATCGCAAACCCTTCTCCGTTGATTCAGAAATCCTGTCCATAGTTCGCACAGACGCAACCGTTGCAAAACGCAGCGGCGCTGCCGAGTTGCCGCTTTCCTTCATCCCTTTCTCACGGGATTTGCCCTGCTACCATCGCAAACCCTGCGCCTTTCCCAAGATCTGCTTCTGTTGCCGCCGATGCCCCCCCACACGTCATTCGAAAGATCAGCCCCATCCCCCGTCTTTCGCGAAATCTGCTCCGCTGCAGCGATCCACCCGTTCCAAAAACAAAAATCTCGACTTTCTTGCAACTTTTTTTCGATTAGGGACTCTCTTCTGCCCTCGTAAAGCATGAATTGGTCTCTAAACAGCCACTTTCACCACGTTTCCAGGAAACAATCCGCGATTGGCGAGCTCGCAACAATCCCTAATCGAAAAAAAGTTGCAAACAAGGCAGATATTTTGTTTCTGAGCCCCCGAGGCGACTTCGGAATGGCGCTATAAGCAAGGTTGGCCCAACAGCGCTTCGAGTAACATTGGGAATGCGCTATGAATGGGTTGATTTGGAGCGGCGCTATGGACGGACATGGATGCGGTGAACCCGGCTCAGCACTGCAAATCGATGCCCCAAACAGCCCCATGGCCCAAATTGGCGCGAAGCCTCTTTTGCCCATAGCCCAATTGAGAAGAGAGACATAATAAAACGCAGAGAGGCAAGATTCAAAATCAGAGAAACAAAAAAGGTTCGCCAATGGCGAACCTTCAATACGTAAGCTGGCGGGATGTACGGGACTCGAACCCGCGACCTCCGACGTGACAGGCCGGCGCTCTAACCAACTGAGCTAACACCCCATGTGCGACAGCGATAGATAGTATACAGGAACAGCATCATCGCGCAAGAACCTTTTTAAAAAAGTTTTCTCAAATAAGAAAATGAATCATTCCTCACGCATTTGCCCTGCTCAATAAAACCAAGCCCCTTACAATGGCACGCCTAAAACAATACACGCGCACCAAAGTGCAGCCACAACAAAAGCAGCGCTACAGGCGCTTGCCCTTGTTCCTGTGACCTGGTTTCAGGGATTTCCATGCAACTTTCGCTGCCGACCGGGCAACGGGCGCAGCGGCATCTAGAACAACTACGGCAGCCTTCTTCGCCTTCGGAGCCACAGCCGCAGCAACGGTTTTCACCGCAGGCTTGCTGGTAACCGTTTCCGCAGTTTCCGCGGCAACAGAAGTGGCTTTTCCCACCAATGCGGCAAGCCCCGCCACATCGCCACCGCCTTCGAAATACTCGATTGCCGCATGGCCAATAGCCTGAGTGCCCACATAACCCATGGTTCCCTTTACCGCCCAGCCAAGCGCCGGGATAGCCCCCGCAAGCTGACGGGAAACCCCACGGAACACGAAACCCCCGGCAATAACGCCAGCAATTTCTTTCACCCTATCGGCACTCAAAGAGTGTCCGTAGGCGGCTGCGATCTGCAAGACCATCTTCGCTTGGTTGGCCGTTATGATGGGCATATCGGCACCAGGGACGAACACAACAACCCCGACACCAGCGTTCTGCAGAGAGGTGGCGCGAATCGACTCGTACGCCAAGGGGCGACGCACAAACGGATAAGCAATAGAGAACGCCAGGCGCTTTTCCGCATCGGCGCGAACAATCCAAGTGCCAATTTCATCCGCAAGCGTTCCGCGAAGCTCGTCATTTAACGCTTCGCCTTCGCCAAGCGAAATCAGGTCTTCGTCGGGAATAGCATAGCCAGCCTCAATTGCGGCGCCGCGAACCGCTTCTGCATTTTCAGCAACAACCAGGACAGGCGTTCCTTGCTCGCGAAACCCAGCTGCAATTTTCCCAACAGCAGGATTCGAACCGGCAGCAATTACCGCAATATCGCTTGCAACATGCACGTCAGGCTCTTGGGTGGGAAAATAGCTCACCATAACGCGAGAATTTGCGGATTCACTGTTAAAGCCCGATCGGACGAACACCTGAAACTCCGGCGTTGCCGACTCATCGATAAGAATATTTGCGGATACCGAGACAGAGCACGCTTTATCAATATCGATTGCCGCCGTTAACAAAGCGGGAATATCAATTGGAAGTTTCATGCGATCCCCTTTCGCGCTAGCGTCCGCTATGAACCCAAACAGAGTTTATCAAACCCAGCATCACGAAGTTCACAACCATAAACGATGAACCGTAACTGATGAACGGCAACGGAATGCCCGTAATAGGCATAAGACCGCAGTCCATACCGATATTCTCTAGTATCTGAAAGAGCCACATGCCAACAATGCATATAACGATAATGGTGCCGAAAAGATCGCTGGCACCACGTGCAACGCGTACTGAGGTGACGATCAAGCCGATATAGAACGCGAGCAAAACAAGCGCTCCCACAAACCCAAACTCTTCTGCCAAGATGCAGAAAACGAAGTCGGTCGGCGCCTCAGGCAGAAAGCCCATGGAGGATTGCGTTGCTTGCATGAAGCCCTTACCCAGCAGCCCGCCGCTACCAATGGCGATCTTCGCTTGCTGCGAGTTGTAACCATCGCCTGATGTGTCGTACGTCGAGTCCGAGAACACCATCAAGCGTGACTTCTGATAGTCCTTGAGAAGCACATCGTGGCCAGCAATCTGGTCAGCAATGGGGTCGATAATCAAGATTGCAGCGCATAGAGCAACGACGGCAAGAACCGTCCCCACCATGAAGCGCCAATCGGCACCGCCAATAATCAGAGCAAAAGCCGCAATAACCAAGTACACCAAGCCCGTGCCGAGGTCGGGCTGAGTCATTACGCAAATGAAGGGCACCGCCATGATGCCAAGCGCTTTCAGGTACTCTCGCAAATCGGTAAGCCGGCCACCGTAGCGAGCCATAACCGAAGCAGCCAACAGCACCATGGTGATCTTCGCGAATTCGCCTGGCTGAATCTGCGTACCGATGTTGATCCAGGAACGACCGCCATTAACCTCTACACCAATGCCTGGCAAGTGAGGCGAAAGAAGCAGGACAACGTTAATGATCAGGAACAACGTGGTATAGCCGGAAAGGGCGTGATAGTCTACGCGCGTAATGAGCACAAACAAGACCATGCCCACGGCAACGCCCGAAAGCTGACGCGCAAAGCTGTAGTCGGCATCGGCAGATGTGGCAGAGAACTGAACAATAAGGCCATAACCAACCAACAAGAGTGCGAACAGGTAGAACGAAGGGTTCACGTACTTGAACCTACGAGGACACGTAGCGCGAGCCACCGCGGGATCTTGCATGCGCAAAGAGCTGATTTCGTTAATTTGAGCCACCAACGCTCACCTCCGTTGCTGCAATTGCGCTCATGTCTTCCTCCAACGTACCCGCTGCAGACTGAATTGCGGCATCCATGATTTGACCCGCCAAAGGCGCAGCGACAGAACCGCCCGAACCGCCTTCCTCGACGCACACGCACATGGCAAACTGCGGATTATCGTAAGGGGCATAGCAGGAGAACCATGCCATGTCTTCCTTGCCGGCAACCTCGGCAGTACCGGTTTTTGCCGCAGCCGACCAAGAGTATTTGTTGAATTCAGCTGAAACCGTTTCGTTTTCTGTGGCCACGCCACGCAAAGCATCGCGCACGATTTTGAGGTTAGCCTCCGTTACCTGGGGCGCTGTATCTTCTACCGTGTCATAGGAAAGCACCGTATCACCCAAGGAATTACGGGCTTCCTTCAGCAGATGAGGACGCAAGAGCTTACCTGTCGCAACCGCACCGTAAGCACGAACCACCTGAATGGGAGTAACCAAGACATAGCCCTGACCGATAACCATGTTCGACATATCGCCAGGCAGCCATTGAGCCTCTTCGGGGACGTCTTTGAAGTATTCCTTTTTCCATGCGGGCGTAGGGATGCGGCCCTCCGCTTCGCCGGAAAGGTCGATCTTCGTAGCAGCCGAATAGCCGAATTCCTTAACGAAATCCTGCATTGCCTCATCACCGATGGAAGCACGGGCATCGTAGAAGCTTTTTGCGATCTCGTAGAACACGACGTCACAGGAAACGACAATGCCCTCGCGCAAGCCCAACCAGCCATGACCCGACTTCTGCCAGCACTTCTGCGGGAAGCTGTCGCCAAAACCCGTCCAAGTACCCTGACAATCCCAAACGCGAGACGTATCGGCAAATCCGTAGGTCAAGCCAGCAAGACTGGTGAACGCCTTGAAGCACGATGCTGCAGGGTACGTACCGGCGATAACGCGATTCATCAGAGGGTAATGAGATTCCTCGGTTTGGTAGGCATCCCACATGTCCTGAGAGATACCACCAATAAAGTGTTCGGGGGCATAGGTTGGGTAGTTCGAAAGCGCCACAATGCCGCCCGTATTCACATCCATGACAACGCACGATGCCGCAGTGCCGGTCCCATGACGTACCGCATCCTGCAGCACGCGGTCGGCTACATGCTGAACCTTGGCATCGATGGTCAAATACACATCATTGCCCTTGCTTGGGGCGGTTTCCCCCACCACCTGCTGAACAACACCAGCAGCGTTCGTTACCAAAACTCGCTGACCATGATCGCCAGCAAGAAGAGAGTCGTAGGTTTGCTCGATACCGCTTTTACCCACGGCATCTCCGGATTGGATATCGCGGCCCTCAGCAGCGTTCTTCAGATCGTCTTCGGAAGCAGTGCCCGTATAACCCAAGGCATGCGCTGCCATTGCCCCATAGGGATAAGTTCGCGTGGTACGGATCTGCGTGCTAACGCCAGGAAAGGCATCGCGATGCTCTGAGATGTAGGCGATGTCGCGCAGCTTCACATCGCTCGCTACCACACGTTGGCTCTGAGCTCCAGAAGACGAGTCGAGAATACGAGAACGCACCACCTCGTAAGGAATTCCCAAAAGGGAAGAAAGGCGCAAAATCACATCGGAGTTCTTTGCAACGTCAGCATCGGCAAGAACGGTTTGCACCTGACGGTTCGCAACCATAGCGATGCCATTTGCGTCGTAGATAACGCCACGGGGAGCCGGCGTATTTACCGTAGTGTAGAGGTTTGCATTCGCCTCTTCGCTATAGCTGGCTGCCTCGATAATTTGCAGGCCAAAAAGCTTAGCAGTAAGCGCGCCAAATATGCCCAACGCTATAACGCCCACTGCAGTGAAGCGATTGCGCAAACCTTCGCCTGCAGCGACACCGCCGCCCATAGAAGGGCCGCTCGGCGCAGCACTATGAGTGGTTTTCGGCGTTTCTGCGGCAATGCCAACCGAAGTTACCGAACGCACTCGCATGCGATCGGCGGCTCTCGAATGAGCAGAATTGGCACGCACACGGAACACAACGGCAAGAATAACGCCCAACACTACCAGGGCGGCAAAAGTGGTGAGAATAGCGGAAAGCACGTGTTCCCCCTACCCTTAGCGGAATCGACCAGAGGTAGGAACCTGCCATGCTTCATTAGAAGGCTGGGCAAACGGCAGGCGGCGCATGACGACGAAAAGCAACGCCGCGATCAAAGAATTCAAGATTGTGGCAGGAATTACGCGCTGAGCAAGGATCTCGAAGATGGACCCCTGATAGCCGAGCACCATAAGGACAATAGCGAACAGCAGCTCGAACACCAGAAGCGTTGCCGCCAGAGCAATAATGGGCATAGCCAACGAAGTACCATCCAACACCTCGAACACGCGCGAAAGGCAGAACACCGCAATAAGCAAAAGCAACGGCGTAAGGCCTACTGGCGTATGGGTAAGGAGGTCGGCAATAAGGCCGAGCACAAACGCATAAACGTACGTGGTATCGGGACGACGCATGATGGAGAGCACCAAAACGAACGAAACGATAAAACTCGGCACTGTGGAGAACACCGTAAGAATCGGCGCGAATACCACCTGAATCACTACGATGACCGCAGAAAAGATAAGAGGAAGCATCCAATCACGCATGGGCGTTATTCACCATCCTCGGAAGAAGAGTTAGAAGAAGATTTCTTCTTGGAGTCAGAGCTAGAAGAGTCGCCCGACTTCGAAGAGCCATCGGAGCTCGAGCTGGCATTCGCATCGCTGTTTGATTTTTTGTTCAAAAGGGCATCGGGACCAACCGCCTGAACCACCGCGTTGGCGGCATTGGTGTCGCTAGAAGCGGCGCCATCATTGCTCATGCCCAAAACAACCAGCACTTCACTGATGTTGCTGAACGATGAGTTGGGCGAAATAACAATGGTACGTGTTGCGTCGCCCTGTCGCTGCTCAACCTTGGAAACCACACCTACGACCAATCCGCGGAAATAGCCTCCGCCAAGACCTGTGGTAATAACCGCTTCGCCTTCTTTTACCTCGGTGCTCTCATCAACGCCCTGAAGATACAGCACGCCTTCCACCGATCCGGAAAGAATGCC
>UQVJ01000034.1 GCA_900544455.1 uncultured Eggerthella sp.
ATGCCGGTTTCGTTGAAACCGAAGAAGTTAAGGGCAAGACCCTTACTGTGAACCGCTGCGAAAGCATTGCCAGCTTGGGCGGTTCTCAGCAGAACTCCGAAGAAGAGTACCTCATCCTTAAGATGATGAGAGCGCTTGGTATCGTGGCAATCGATAACCAAGCCCGTGTTTGACACGGCCCCACCGTCGCCGGTCTGGCGGCATCATTCGGTCGCGGCTCAATGACTACTCATTGGTGCGACATGCAAAACACCGATGTCATCATGAACATCGGCTCCAATTCTGTTGAAAACCACCCCGTTAGCGCCAAGTGGCTGCATAAGGCTCACGACAAGGGCGCGAAGTGGATGGTTGTCGACCCCCGTTATACCCGTACTGCAGAGCAGGCAGACATCTATTGCCCCATCCGCAGCGGCACGGATATCGCGTTCTATGGCGGTCTGTACAAGTACATCATCGACAACTTGATCGAGCCTGGCTTGGCAGAGTACACCCGCACGGGCAAGAACCCCGATAACTACAACTTCGAATACCTGATCAACTACACCAACGCTTCCTACATCCTTATGGAGGAATTCGACTTTGATCCCGAAACGGGTCTGTTCAGCGGTTGGGATGCTGAAAAGGAAACCTACGACGCTCATTCTTGGCATTATGAAACCGATCATGAAGAGCCTTGGGACACCTCTGAATCCGGTGCCTATGCCTGGTCGGTAAAGCCTGGCGTACCTGGGTTTGACAAGCCGGTTCTTGCTGTCCCCAAGAAGGATGCCACACTTCAGCATGAGCGCTGCGTATACCAGAAGTTCAAGGAACATTACTCTCGCTACGACATGGGCACCGTTTGCCGTGTTTGCGGCATGGACAAAGAAGACCTCGAGATGGTGTACTCCACTTGGGCTACCTCTTGCGCTCCTGGCAAGGCGGGCACCATTCTGTATGCATTGGGCCAGACTCAGCACACGTATGGCGCTCAGAATACTCGTTCCATGTCGGTTCTCCAGTTGCTTTCTGGCAACATCGGTGTTCCTGGTGGCGGCGTCTGCGCATTGCGCGGTGAGCCCAACGTTCAGGGCGCAACCGACATGGGTATGCTGGTAAACGAGCAGCCCGCATACCTGAAGTGGTCGAACACCACCGACCGCGACACTTTGGCTCACTGGCTTTCCAGCCAGACCTACTCCGACGGCTATTACACCAATAAGCCTAAGTTCATGGTGTCTGCACTGAAGGAATGGTACGGCGAAAACGCTACCGTTGAAAACGATTACGGTTACGACTGGTGGCCGAAGGTTCCCAGCCACGATGGCTCCGACTGGTCCGAGATGTCCTCCTTCGAGAAGATGAAGGAAGGCACCATGAAGGGCTACTACGCATGGGGTATGAACCCCTGCCACAGTGCGCCCAACTCCGGTAACGTTCGTCGCTCTATGGCAAACTGCGACTGGGTCGTAGTTGTCGACCAGGTAATCACCGAAACCGCTTCCTTCTGGGATGCGCCCGACATGAACGCCGAGGAAATCGGCACCACGTGCTACTTCCTGCCTTGCGCCCTTATTTATGAAAAGCCGGGTACCATTCTGAACTCTGGTCGCTGGATTCAGTGGCGTCAGCAGGCGGTTGAGCCTTGGGACGAGGCAAAGCCCGACTACGAGATCTGCGATCTTCTGTGGAAGGAAATCTGCCGCCTGTACAAGGAAGAGGGCGGTGCTAACCCCGATCCTATTCTGAAGATGAAGTGGGACTACTACGTTGATGGCAAGATCGATCCCCGTCCTGTTGCTTGGGCTCTGAATGGCTACAAACTGGAAGGCTCCGATTGGTCTCAGGGCTTCGAGTCGAACGCAGACGGTGCAACGCTCGCAAAGGGCAGCATCAACCTGCTTCCTGGCTATGCGAAGCTGGAAGCTGACGGTTCTACTGCATGCGGTATGTGGATCTACTCCGGCTTCTATGCTAACAACGATGCTCCGCTTTCTGCTGAAAGCCAGCCTGTTTACAAGCGCAACAACGTGGATACTTCGGGCTTGGGTCTGTACTCCGACTGGGCCTATGCTTGGCCCAACAACCGCCGCGTCATCTACAACCGCGCCTCTGCAGACCTCCAGGGTCAGCCTTGGGCGGAAGACAAGGCGTTGGTCAAGTGGGACTTGAACGAAAAGAAGTGGGTAACTGGCTACAAGGCAGGCATGGACATCCCCGACTTTGCGGCTACCAAGGCTCTGCCCGACGGCACCACCCAGCAGATCGAGCCCAACAATAAGGCGTTCTTCATGCTGTGGGAGCAGAACGGCCGACTTGAAAGCTACGGCATGGTGGATGGCCCGCTGCCCGAGCATTACGAGCCCTTCGAAACCCCGCTTTCCGAGAACTTGCTCAATGGCCGCTTGAACAGCCCCTGTTATCTGGGCCGCCCCGACGACGAGGGCAAGAAGGGTCTTGGAACCAAATACTCCGACGAGTCCACGCGTCGTGCAACGGCAGACGAGTTCCCCTATGTTGCCACTACGTACTCTGTTACGGAGCATTGGCAGACGGGTGCTCAGACGCGCGCTTGCCCCGCACTTGTTGAGGCTATGCCTGGCGACATGATCGAGCTTTCGCCTGCTTTGGCGAAGGAGAAGGGCATCCAGACCGGCGACGATGTTCGTGTTTGGAACCGTCGTGCCTCTGTCGTTGTTACGGCAGTGGTTACACCCCGTATCCGTCCGCTTACCGTCAATGGCAAGACGCAGCATTTGGTTGGCATGACCCACCACTATAGCTGGAGCAGGCTCTTTGGCCTTACCACGCATGGCGCGGTAAACGATCTGACGCCGAACGTCGGCGACCCGAACAGCCAGACGCCTGAATACAAAGCGTTCCTGGTTAACATCGAGAAGACTACGGTTTAGGAGGAGGTGACCCTAGATGACTGAAATGGCTATTTTGTTCGATTCGTCTCGCTGCACTGGCTGCAGGGGTTGCCAGGTTGCCTGCAAGTGCTGGAACGACTTGCCTAGTGAACCTACCGCGGAAAACCCTTACGATTCCGTGAACTGGGACGGCAAGTTCACCCATCCTGCTGACCTCAACTCCTGCACCCGCTTGATTATGACGTTCGAAGACTTCGAGGATGAGAAATCCCAGAAGCGCGTTGGCTGGGCGTTTGGTCGCCGTGCTTGTCAGCATTGCACCAATGCGGGCTGTGTAAACATGTGTCCCGCAGGTGCGCTGTATAAGGACGAGGAGACCGGCATGGTCACCTACGACCAGGACAAGTGCATTGGTTGCCAGAACTGCTCGGCAGCTTGCCCATATGACGTTCCTCGCTACGAGGACCGTGGTGGCAAGACCGTTATCAACAAATGCTCGGGCTGCGTTGATCGTATCGCCCAGGGTATGATGCCGGCATGTGTTACCACCTGCCAGCCTGGCGCCCTGCAGTTCGGCACGCGCGAGGAAATGATTGCGCTTGCAAACGAGCGCTTGAAGCTGCTGCGTGACCGCGGGTACGAGGATGCTTGCATCTACGGCGAAAACGAGATGGATGGCCTGCATGTTATTCAGGTCTTGAAGCACGGCATGAAGCCCCATGGCGCAGTCGAGAATCCGCAGATTCCTCCTGCAGCCTTCCTTTCGGGCATCATGAAGCCCGTTACCGCTGTTGGCGCTGGTGCTACGGTTCTTGGCCTTGCTGCAATGTTTGGCCTTGCTGCTGGTTACAAGCGCGATACGTTGGTTTACAACGACGGCAATGGCGACACCATCAGCCTGGAAACGGGCAAGGTAACCAAGCAGGGCAATGGTCCTGACGAACGTACTGTAATGGAGGCCATTACCGAGAACCTTCCCATTGGCAAGAAAGGGGGCGATGACCATGAGTAAGCATGTTGAGTTCGACATCACGCCTGAGGAGCAGGCTGAAAATGAAGCGTTCCTGCGCGGACGCGAAGTTGCCGGCGAGCGCTATATCAAGCGTCACTCCAAGCAGGCTCGCTGGACGCATGGCATCACCGTTAGCTGCTGTATGTGGTTGATGTTCTCTGGCGCCTTCGTTTTCGTGCCTCCTCTGGCCGCCATGGTGGGTCCGGATGTGGTCTTCGCGTTCCGCATGAGCCATCGCATTCTCGGCGTTGTGTTCGTTTTGGTGCCCATCATCAGCGCCATCATGGCGCCGGCTGGCGTGAAGCACATTATCCACAACAACATTTGCCATTGGACCGAAGACGACAAGAAGTGGATGATCTTGTTCCTGCCGTATCTGTTCATGGCAAAGTGGATCCACATGCCCGACCAGGACGAGCAGAAGTCTGGCCAGCGTGTTGCTGACGGTGCTCTGTGGATTTCCGGCATCATCATGGGCATTACGGGCGTGCTGCTCCTTCTGAACTCCACGCTCTTGCCTATGGGTACGGGGGTTCATTCGTGGTTGCTGTTCTTCCACGATCTGTTCTTCTGCATCATGCTCATTTTTGCCCTTGCCCATATCTTCTTGGGTGCAGGTATCTTCCAGCCGTACCGCGGCATGTGGAAGGTAATGTGGAAAGACGGTCTGATCTCCGAATCCGACGCGTTGTACCACTGGGGCCATTGGGCACGTGATGTCCTTAAGACCGACAACAACGTTATCCGCAAGAAGGACGACGAAAAATAGCGGTTGCACAAGGCCAATTAAAGATGCCGTTCCTCCTTTTGGTGGAGCGGCATCTTTCTGCCAAGCTGTACCATTCAGGAGTAATTTCTTGTTCCGTGTGCAGCGGAGATAGAGGCAAGTACCTATCCGGAAGCAACAAGGGGATGTGAAATGAACCTTAAGTTTATTGATCGTGTAATCAAGGCGAACGAGGACACTTTTTCCGAGGAAGACGTCAATCGTCTAAAGTACTTTTATGGCTTATGGGACGATATGGATCGCTGGTCGAAAGGCCCAACTACCGCCGAAAAGCACTATACGGTTCCGTCGGTCGAGGAGTTGGAAGAAGCCTGGATGGCCGATCGCCCTGTGTTCTCGTTTGCCCCTCCGAAGATCCAGAAAAGTCGTTTTGCAGCGATATGCTATAGCCTTCGTGAATACGTTTGCGATGAGGGAGGATTGAGCGAAGAAGACGCCGAGGCGCTTCGCGAAGTCAATTTCCGTTCGCTGGTTGAGCAGGAAGATATGGAACTTGCGGCAAGCGACCCCGAGGCATTTATTGGGGGATTGCTTTCCAATGCTTACGAGCAGGAAATCCCCCCTGCCGCAGCTCATATGGTCGCTATGGTTGGCATGATGGCCTTGCGTGTTGATTTGGAGCTCGTGGCAAAAACTGTGGTAAAAGAGCAGCGCAAGATCAATAAAATGAACCACAATCCGATTTCCTGCCCTGTGTGTGGAAGCACACCTGCGTTGGCTAAGGTTGGCGGCGATAGCCCCACCGACGGTCGTGGCCGAACCCTGTATTGTCAGCAATGCGGAACCGAATGGGCATTCGAGCGTATCCGCTGCGCCCGTTGCGGTTCTCAGAACCCTCAGCATCTTCACTACTTTAACGTAGAAGGCGATGATGCCCATCGTATCCACAAGTGCGATGAATGCAACGGCTATATTCGCACGGTGTTTGTCGAGGATGCTTTGCGCCCGTTCTCTTACGAGGTTGAGGAAGTTGTAACCGCAAAACTTGATGCTATTGCCCGTGACCCAAAGTTCCAGACGCAAGAGTAGTATCGAAGCATAAACTGAAAGGCGACCTTTAAGGTCGCCTTTTTTTGTTTGTTGGTAGTTGGAGGGCTGCGTTGATCAACCTTGCCGAAGAGTGGCGAAAGCTCGATGGGCGCCGTCGCACGCCTGACTCCCAAAAGCATTGGGATGAGCGTGCGAAATCGTTTTCGTTCAAAGATACTCCTGATGCTTATCTGCAATCTTTTATATCGAAAGCTGGCATTACCGGCGAAGAATCCGTGCTTGATATGGGGTGCGGGACAGGCTCGCTTGCCGTTGCGCTTGCCTCCATGGGCTGCTCTGTTGTTGCCGCCGATTTCAGCACTGGGATGCTTGATCGCCTGCACTCGAAAGCAGCAGAGCGAGGGGTGCTTTGGGAAGGGGGATCATCCGGGCTTTATTCAGGCGATTCGTCTGCCGGTGGTGCCAAAATAAGTCCTTCCGAGATCGAGGCAGGGAAGATCCTTCCTCTTCGCATGAGCTGGGAAGACGACTGGGCGAACTATGGCGTCGAAGAGAATTCGGTTGATGTGGCTGTTGCATCGCGTTCGGTGATTACCCGCGATTTGGAGGATTCGCTTAAAAAGCTTTCTGCGGTTGCTTGTGAAAAGGTGTGTGTGACCGTTGGCACGGGTTTATCCCCTCGTGTCGATATGCGTGTGGCTCGCGCGATGGGCCTGGAGCTTGAGCGGCACAATGATGCTTTGTTCGTGTTTGGCATTGCCTCGGATTTGGGGTATGAGCCCACCGTTTCTTACATCCACTCACCCAGAACCAAGTCTTATATTTCGCCTGATGAGGCATATTATTCTTTGTTGAGAACAAGAGACTATCTTGCCGATACGATTGATCAGATCAGCGTTGAGGAAAGTGCTTGCCGTTTACGGAATTTCCTTGCCGACCATTTGGTTGAAATAGAGGAAGACGGCACTAAGCGATGGGCACTTGACCAGTCGCGAGTTGTTCCTTGGGCGTTCATCAGTTGGGATGTGCGCGTCTGATCATTTAAAGCTAGCTCATGTCACCCCAGTGGAATCCTAGCCCCCTTTGCTGAAGGAATGGTGAGCTGCTTGATCTAAGGCGGGCGACGTGTTTTGCCGTATCGGGAATGGAGCGCAGAAAGGATACTGTATGAGATCATTCGAGGAAGACTTGAATCGTGCGATCGCCTTCCATGGTCATCTGTGCGGTGGTCAGTTAACGGGTGTGCGTATGGCGCGATATGCATTGAAGTATTTCGGCATTGAGGACCCCGATCGTTATCGCGATCTGATTGTTTATGTGGAATGCGATCGCTGCCTTACGGATGCAATCATGGTGGTTACTGGTTGTCATCCTGGCAAACGACGCATGAAGTGCCTGGATTTCGGCAAGCAAGCGGCAACGTTTTTCGACTTGAATCGCAACGAGGCGATCCGATTGGTGAATGTGAGCGAAAAGTGCCCAAAGGGAGAAGACGTTAAAGCGTGGTTCGCTTCACGCACCGACGAGGATTTGTTCAGCGTCCAGAAGGTTGCGGTTAACTACACAGACTTCGATGCTCCGGGAAAGCCCCATTCTCATGAAGTTTGTGCAGTTTGCGGAGAAGAAGTTACCGATGGCCGCGAGGTAAATACGGGCTGCGGAAAAGTGATTTGTAGAAGCTGCGCTGGGCAGTCTTATTACGAAGTATTGCAGCCCTAGGGCGATGGATCGTTCTGCTTCCCCCGATGCAGGGTTGCAGCAACAGTAGCTACAACTAAAGGCATCCTCTTATCTCCTTTTGAAATCCCCTAACGAAAGGATTCCTATGAACCCCAATGAAATGATGAGCGTCGAAGAGGCGCTTGATTGTGTGCTTTCTCATGTTTCGCCTCTTGAAGTTGAAACTGTTTCGCTTCTCGATGCGGTTGGGCGCGTTGTTGCCGAAGATTTGGTAAGTGATTGCGACATTACCCCCTTTGATCATGCGGCAATGGATGGCTTTGCGGTTCGCGCAGCAGATCTGATGAATGCCTCCGATGATGCCCCTGTTTCTCTTCAGGTGGTTGGTGAGGTTCCCGCTGGCTCTGTCTTCAATGGGGAAGTTGGTGTTGGTGAAGCTGTTCGCATAATGACGGGTGCTCCTGTGCCAGATGCCGCCGATGCGGTAGTGAAATACGAGATCGTTGACTATCTTGGTGGCGACGGAAGGCAGGGGAGTGCTGTCTCGTTCTCTCAGCCAGCCACGTTTTTTGAAAACATCCGTGCCAAAGGGGAAGAGATAGCACAGGGGGAAGTTGCTATCCGTGCAGGTGAGGTGGTAAGTGCTGCTGGTGTCGGATTCTTGGCCAGTTGTGGTGTTACCGCAGTCCCGGTATATCGCCGCCCTCGTGTTGCCATTATCCCTATCGGCTCTGAACTGCTGAATCCAGAAGAGCCATTCCGTCCTGGATGCATTCGTGACAGCAATTCGTATGCTATGGCGGCATGCGTTGCCCAGGTTGGTGGCATTCCTGCTCAGCTGATGATCGTCCCCGATAAGGAAGAGTGTTTAGCGCGTTCTATTAAGCTTGCTGCCGAAGATTACGATTTCATTATCACGACTGGCGGGGCATCCAACGGCGATTATGATTTCATCAAACCCGTAGTTGAGGATTTGGGCGATCTCTATATGACGTTGGTGAACATGCGCCCTGGCAAGGCGCAGACTTTCGGCGTGGTGGATGGTACGCCGGTTTTCGGTTTGCCTGGAAATCCCGCGGCAGCTTATTGTGGTTTCGAGGTTTTAATCCGCCAGGCTTTGCGCAAGATGCAGGGTTATTCTTCCGTTGGTCGCCCGTCGGTTAAGGCTCGTTTGGTGGGTGATCGCAAAAAGCGCGATCCGCGTCGCATCTATTTGCGCGCGTCACTCTCCCGAAATGAGGAAGGCGTTCTTTGCGTGGTTCCAGCCAAGAACCAAAGTTCGGGTTTGTTCAGCACTCTTCACCGAGCCAACTGCCTAGCAATACTCCCGGAAGGCACTGACCAAAACCCTGTGCCCGATGGTACGCTTATCGATTGTGTATTGCTTGATGTTGAGGAAGGAACGGTGCTGTAGATGATTACGTTTGCGGTTATTACCTGCTCTGATACGCGTAGCGAAAAGGAAGACACTGCAGGCACCCTGCTTCAGGAGCTCATTGCCGGCAAGGGGTGGCAGTGCGCTGTGTATAACGTGGTGAAAGATGAGCGCTCTGAAATAGCTGAAGCCATTGTCGGGGCTGCAGACGAGAACAGGGTTGATGTGGTGCTCACGTGCGGCGGCACGGGCTTGAGCCTAAGGGATGTTACCCCCGAGGCTACGCGTGATGTGTGCGAGCGGGAGGTGCCTGGTATCGCCGAGGGCATGAGGGCGCACAGCCTTGCCATCACACCACGCGCTATGCTTTCACGTGCATTGTGCATGCAGCGCGGCACCACGCTAGTGATCAATTTGCCGGGAAGCAAAAAAGCCGCCCAGGAAAACTGGGACGGCATCGTTGAGGTGTTACCCCATGCTGTTTCTATGATGCATGGTGGTGGGCATTAATTGCCTCTAGGCCCTATTCCATGTGCCGGTTTTGCCACCTTCTTTATGAAGCAGACGAACCGTATCGATCTCCATTCCGCGATCGATTGCTTTGCACATGTCATATACGGTTAGGCCTGCTACGCTTACTGCGGTTAGCGCCTCCATTTCCACGCCGGTTTTGCCGACGAGCGAACAAGTTGCTGTTAAGTAGATGCCGCAGCGGCCGTCTTTTCGTTCTTCTGCATGTTGGGGTGCGCACTTTACCTCAACCTTGGTAAGAGCCAGCGGATGGCAGAGGGGTATAAGGTTGCTGGTTTGCTTGGCTGCCATAATGCCAGCTATGCGCGCAGCTGCTAGCACATCGCCTTTTTTTGCGCTGCCGCTTTCGATAACCGCAAGGGTTTCGGGTTGCATAGCAACGAATCCTTCCGCGATGGCGGTTCGTTTGGTTTCTGCCTTTTCTGAAACATCGACCATGCGGGCATCGCCTTCGGCGTCGATATGGGTAAGCTGTTGGGTCATATGATTCTCCTTGAGTGGGAAAATAGGGACAGGTACCAGATCCTCGCCTAAAGTGGGAATCTGGTACCTGTCCCTATTTTCCCATTTTATCCGCCGACCTGGCTCATCATGCGGCGAGTTCCTACGCGATGCTCGTGGCCGCTCGGTTTATGGGACAGTGCTGCCTCGAATACCGAAAGCACCTCTTCTTTATCGCCTTTTCGAAGCGCACTGCGAATATCGTATTCAGTGTCACTGAATAAACAGGGTTTAATCTTGCCGTCGGCGGTAAGGCGCAAGCGGTTGCAGCTTGCGCAGAAGTGGTTCGAAATCGCCGATATTACGCCAACGGTTCCTTGGGCGTCGGGAAGGCGGTAATACTGCGCCGGCCCCCAACCGTCAGGTGTTGCCGTGGTGGGCTGCAAGCTTCCCAGGCCGATGGACTGCGCTTGCATGTTTATGGTCTCGATAATCTCCTTTGCGGAGACAACGTCATCTAGCCCCCATCCGCAACCGCCGCAGTCTTCTCCGCTCCCAATAGGCATGTATTCGATGAAGCGAACATGTAGGGGGGCATCTACCGTTAGACGGGCGAAGGAAAGAAGATCCTGGTTTAAGCTGCGAACGACAACCGTATTGAGTTTGACGGGGGAAAGGCCCGATGAAAGAGCTGCTTCTACGCCTTTGAGGGCATCGTCAAGGTTACCTCGTCTGGTGATGAAACGATATTGCTCTGCATCAAGCGTGTCTAACGATATATTCACACGGGAAAGGCCCGCTGCTTTTAAATCGGTGGCCATATTGGGCAGGAGTATCGCATTGGTGGTCAGTGCGACGCTTTCGATGCCAGGGGTTTGGGCGGTGCGCTCAATAAGGCCTAAGAGTCCTTTGCGAACGGTAGGTTCGCCGCCGGTGAAACGGATATGCTTGATTCCGAGCTGCGATGCGCACTCGATTGCTTTATGGACTTCCTCGAGGGTAAGGATGCTTTCGTGGGGAATGCTCTTAACGCCATGTTCGGGCATGCAGTAGATGCAGCGCAAATTACAGCGGTCGGTAAGCGATATACGCAGATAGTCGATTTGTCTTCCTTGGCCATCTTTCATGGCGTCTCCTTTCGGGCAATAGTGGATGTGCGGGTTGAGCCGTTGAGTGCAATTGATTGGCGCGGCTACTTGGATACGAGGTAAACCTTATCGGAGGGGATGCGGATCAGTAGCACTTCGTCTTTGACTGGTAGCTTTTCTTCGGGCACTTTCAATTTGTCGATGCGCCAGAATAGGTGCTGCTCAAGGTATTTCATCTCGTTTTCGGTTTGATCAACCACTTTGTCGGCGCCTGGTTCACGATCAAGGAATTCCAGCAGTGCCGAGCGATCGAAACGTGAGTCGCTTGTTCGAACAACGCGAACGCGATAGGTGTTTCGTCCTGGTTCTTTAGCTTGTTCCAGGAAAAATGCGCGGACTCCCATGCATGTTAGGTTCTCTTGAACGGGCTTGTCGGTTTCGACTTCGATGCCCCAAGCGGGCAGGAATACTCGATGATCGTCAATCTGGCGGGCGGGGGTGGCATTTTTGCAGCCTGATAGCTTGATGCTTGCAGTCGATTGGGGATTGTTGACGAGGTTGTTGCCCGTGCTTACTTCCATCACATGCCCTTTTTCGATTACGGCAATGCGATCACAGAATCGCAGAGCTTCGTCGATATCGTGGCTGACGTACAAAATTGTTCCATGAAAAGTTTCGAACAACCCAGCAAGGTTTTGCTCCAGCGCTCCTTTTAGGTGTGCGTCGAGGGCGGAAAAAGGCTCATCGAGCATAAGGATGTCTGGTTTTGCCGCTAGCATTCGAGCCAACGCAACGCGTTGTTGCTGTCCTCCTGAAAGCTGCGAAGGATATCGCTTGTCGAATCCGTCCAAGCCAAAGCGTTTCAGCTCGGCGTTCACCTGAGCTTCACGTTCTTCTTTGGGCAGTTTTCGGTCGATTCCCGCCGCAACGTTTTCTGCCACGGTCAAGTTGGGGAATAGCATGTAGTTTTGGAACAACAGGGCGGTTTTGCGTTCTTGAGGGGAAAGGTTCACAGTTGGGCGTTTCCCTGCCTCCCGTTCAAAGAACGTTTTTCCGTTCACCACGATCTTTCCTTCATCGGGTGTTTCGATGCCTGCAATGCACCTCATGGTAAGGCTCTTCCCGCAGCCCGATTCGCCCAGCCAGCCAAGGGTTTCGTTATCTGCTTCTATATTTACGTCAAGGGTAAATGCGGGGAAGTGCTTTTTTATGGATACGGAAAGGCTCATTCTTCTGCCCTCTTACGATATTTAGTAGTGCGATTACTCCACAGGTTGATGAACAGGATCACGATGAAGCTGAATCCAATAACGATCGCGGTCCAGAACCAGGCAACGCCATCGTTTCCGTTCATCCATTCGAAGTAGATGGCGATGGGAATGGTGCGTGTGATGCCCAGGTAGTTGCCGGCCAAGAACAGCGTTGCGCCGAATTCGCCGAGAGCCCGTGCGAATGCGAGTACGGTTCCGGCGGCAATGCTACTCCAGGAAAGGGGGAGCATCAGTTTCAGGAAGATACGCGTGTTGCTCCAGCCTAAGGTGCGGGCGGCATCGAGCATGTTGGTGTCGAGGTTTTCAAAGGCGCCCAGTGCGCTTCGGTACATCAAGGGGAATGCGACAACTACTGCGGCAATAACCGTTGCAGGCCAGCTGAAGATCAAGGGAAACCCGATATCGATAAAGAAGCTGCCAAAGGCGGTGTTTCTGCCACATAGGTACAGCAGGATGAAGCCGCATACGGTTGGGGGAAGCACCATAGGGATGGTGAATATGCTGTCGGCGATGTTCTTTGCTTTTTGAGAAAGATGAAGACACCAATATGCAGCTAGCAAGCCAAGAACGAAGATGAAAACAATGGCAACGCCGGTAGTTTTAAGGGTTACCCACAGAGGGCTCCAGTCAAGTTCGGAGAGAAATTTGCCTGCTGCGGCAATCCCGGTAGCCTCCTCGTTTACGGTGACCTCATTTGCAGGTGCCAGTCGGCCAAAGTCGGCAAAGGAGGGTTTGAAGTAGTTTGGGTTGTTGGGGTCGGTAAGATCGGAGCCGTCGATTCCTATAACGCTGGCGTACACATTCCCGTTTACTTCTTGGTCAAATGCAAAACGGACATTGTTGATTTCGTAGGTTGGGCTGCTCGTGAAATGCCAGGTGCTGATTCGGGAAAGGGGGATCGAGCCCGCCGATATTTCGCCATCGAGCGTACAGAAATAGCTCTTTAACAGGGTTTTGTCATTCTCGTCGTCGATGTCGATACCAAGGAATTGCGCTGTTTGGGCAGGAACATAAGCGACTGCATAGGAATCGGAAGCGATGAGCTGGAAGAATGCGCCTGCCTCACTTCCCACTAAATACGAGTAGCCGTAATACGTTCCGGCGATAGCCCGATTGGACCCTTTTTGAGCACGCGTGAAGTCGCAAACTGCGTAAGGAGCGTTTTCGATCGATGCGCTGGTTGCGTCTTCCGATACGCTAACTTTCAAGGCCTCCTCGTTGCCTGAAGGAGCGGCTTGGTTGTTGGTGGTTTTGGGTGCTTGAGGCGTGTCAGCATCGCCCAATGCTTCATTGGCAAATGCGCTATGGGGCATCAATGCCGTTGCTAAAGCCAGTATCAGCATGAATAGGCAGGTGGCGTGCGTTATGCATCGTTTTGCATTCATGTGGATCCTTATCTGAAAAGGTGGCGTATCGGAAAACGGGGGATGGGCGTTGTTGTGCGCCCATCCCCAGAAAAAAGCGAAGTTGAAATGGCTGCTTTCGGCTATGCTAGCTCAAAGCCCCACTTCTGCCAGATTGCCTGAGCCTTTTCGCTGTTCATGCACCAATCAAGGAATTCCTTGGTGGCGTCAACATTCTTGCAGTCTTTGGTGATAGCGCCAGGGTACACGATGTTCTTGTGGGTGTCGGCAGGAACGGTGCCAACGATCTCTACGCCGCCGAAGCGATATACATCGGAGGTGTATACAAACGCGATATCAACATCGCCGGACTGAGCATGCTTGCAAACGTTGCCAACGGAGGTGTCGGTTACAACTTTGTAGTCAGAGCCATAAGAGCCGCCCTTACCGGAAATTTCCTTGCCGGTTTTGCCTGCGTCGTCACCAGCAGGCGTGTAGACGCCAACAGTGGAAAGGGATTGTGCCGCATAGTTTCCTGCGGGGACAGAGTCGTCTCCGACGCAGATGGAGTACTTGCCGGCAGCGATGTCCTCAAGCGTTACGTCGGAGAGGCCGGAGCCTTCCTTGGAAACCATAACCAGATCATTCTTGAACAGGTCTACACGAGTTCCTTCGTCGACGTAACCTTCTTTGACGGCGGTATCCATAGAGCCTTTGGATGCAGAGATAAGAAGATCGGCATAGGATCCCGCTCCGAGCATCTCGTTCAGCTCGCCAGAAGCTTTGTACTGGGTGTCGGCGAAGGAAACGTTGCTGTGTCCATCTTCGATATAGGCTTGCTGAGCTTCTTCCATTGCTTTTGAAAGAGAGTTGGCGGCAAATACCTGAAGCTGAACGTCTTCTTTCTTCTGCTCCTGCTGGCAACCGGTAAGGGCAACGGCAACCAACGCGCAGCAGACAAAGGCCGCAAACGCGGTGGCAAGTTTCTTTGCCTTTTGGGTGAGGGTCATGGGAAGTCCTTCCAATTCGGGGTTGGTTTTGTCCTTTCGCGAGAATAAATGCAAAAACCCTTGTTTGGTTTGGGAAAATAATCGAAACGATTGCGAGGTGTCGATTCTGAGAGGTAAACGGTATGCGCAGCGATGAAGTTTCGGCTGATATCAAAATTTTCATAAGCTCGAAGAGCCAAACACGCCATAGCCCCGGCCTCGGGCTCGGCGTCGTGGAATTGTGCGAACGTGTCGAACGGCTGGGTTCTTTGAACAAAGCTGCCGCCGATATGGGTATGGCATACAGTAAGGCATGGCGCATTATCAAGCAGGCTGAAGAGGGGCTTGACGTGGCTTTATTCCTTCGTCAAGGTGCCCGTGGTTCTTGCTTGACCGAAGAGGCCAAAGCCCTAATCGAACTGTTCCGCAAAGTGGAACGCGAAACAAACGCCTGTGCCAATCGGGTGCTCAGTGACTCTTTAGACGATTTGGTTGATAAAGGGATCCTCTCCCATGCCTCTGCCCCTGAATTGGAGAAAAAGGCCACACCTGAACTTATTGCGCAAGTGCGTGCGTTGGGGCTTTAGGTACCCCCTCTTCATTGTTCGTCTTGGTGATAGTTTGATACGTTGAAAATACCGGGTAGCCGTTTACCGCTAACTATCAACCGCTTACTGGAGGTCATTTCGGTAAGCGGATAGACTGTCTTTCTGTCGCCTTCTAATCAGTTTTAAAGGCATCGTTTAGCCATACATGCGGTATAGGACTTCTGCTTGGGCAAGCTCTTGTGGCGTATTGACATTGGCGAACGGATCGATCGATCCAGGTTTGCGCATAAGCTCGGCGTTGAATCGGGTGCAGTTGATCGAATCGATCAAATCTCGCATGCGCTTTGATCCCCGTGAGGCAATGCGCTCCAGAATAGGTTGGCATGTGCTTTTGCGGTACACCGCTGCAAAAGGTTCGTAATTTCCGTTATTGAATGGCACCACTGCATCGCTTCCGTTTGCTTGCATTGCTAAAGCCTCGCGGGCAAGGATTTGCGGCGAAAAGGCAATCATGTCGCAAGCAACAACTCCAACTGCATCGTTTGAGCTCGCTTCGATTGCGGTAAGCAGTCCGGGCAGGGCGCCTCGTTCTTTCATAACATCGCCGATAAGACGGAGCTTAGGATGCTGTTCAAGGAGATAATGCAGCTCTGGTTCCTCATTGGTCGTGACGATGAGCTCGTCGGCAAATGGTGCAACTACTTCCAGCATGTGTTCGATCAGGGGGCGCCCTAAAAAAGGAGTCAGTGCTTTCGATTGCCCCATTCGTTTCGATTCGCCGCCTGCCTGGATGGCAATGGTAAGCGGCGCGCGCGTGTATCGCTTCCGGAGAAAAGCGGCAATAGCCTCAATGTCCTCGAAACCGAATACTTCAACCGCGGTTTCGCGGGCAACTTGCTCAACGGCTGGCATGTTGGTAACGATGGCGGCGGGTGCTGCGGGGCGATCGGGCGTTTCAATGTCCGAACAGGAGGGAGCGCCGGATAGACGATCGATGAGTGCTTTTGCGGCTATTTGATCTTTCGGGTTTTCTGCTCGAAGCAATTCGATGGAAGGCAATCCTATGCCACGGAACCCTTCTACGAGCACTAAATCGTAGTTCGGCATAAGCTC
>UQVJ01000035.1 GCA_900544455.1 uncultured Eggerthella sp.
GGAAAGATCGTCGATTTTCAGAAGCTCCTTCATGGCAGCCCCTAACGATCGTAGCCGTGGGGCTGATCGGGGTAATGCGAACGGTACACTGAATTGCCGCCTACGAAAGCGCGCGTAACAACCGGCGTGGTGGTTTGTACGTCGGGCGCGCACCCGATTTCGCGCACCAGCAGAATGTCCGCACGCTTGCCAACCGTAAGCGTGCCAACTTCGGAATAGATGCCCACCGCCTTGGCAGGATTAGCCGTCACCAACGCAAACGCTTCGGGAAGAGGCATCGCGCATTCGCGATGAAGGATAAACACTGCATCGATAAGGGCCGCTGGATAGTAATCGCTGCACAACATGGTAATTACGCGCTGAGTCACGCCTTCACGCGCCGAAAGGTTGCCCGCATGGCTATGTCCCATCATCACATTCGGGGCGCCCGCCAAGGTGAACATGCCTCGCTCATGTGCATCGCGCGCCGTTTCCATATCAACGGGAAACTCGGAAATTGAAGCACCCAATGCGCCCATGTAATCGAGCTTTTCCTTTGAATCGTCATCATGTGAAGCAAGAGAAATCCCCTGTTCACGGGCAAGCTCTGCAAGCTCGCTCAGCTGCTCGGGGCCAATCTTGTCGGCAGCTTGCTGCTCCTCAACGATGGCGGCAACCTCTTCATCGGAAATGCCGTCACGGTACCCCTTGATGGTGTCGCTGAATACCAGCAAATCACGATACTGACCCTGGCCCGGCGTATGATCCATAAACGAGATCAAATCCACCTTGCCGTCCTGCAGGTAGTTATACACTTCGTCCACACGGTCGACGGAATCAAGCTCCAAACGCAGATGGAAACGATGGCGAATTAGATGGTCGTGCTCTTCGCTTTCACGCATATCCGAAATGCTTTCGGCAAGCTTGCTCACATTCTCGAAATTGCGAATAGGCTTGTGGTCGAAAATCTTAGCCCCATACACCGAAAGCGAATGGTAGATCGTGGTTACGCCATGGGAAACCAGCTCGCGGTCAACCTTGTACAGCGAAGTTGGCAGGTCCATAACAACGCTCGGTCGCGGCGATGCCACCGACTCGATGTAATCGGAATGAACGTCGATCATGCCCGGCGCCACATACGCACCACGCGCATCAACCACAGGGAAACCGGTTTCCCTGTCAACCACCATGCCCGACGTGCTCTCGTCAAGCTGCGCATCGACCGTGCGAGCATTGGCAAGCGTCGGCGCAATGCGCACAATGGTTCCATCTTCAACAACGATGTCGTGATTGGGCAGAATCGCATCTTCGGCAACCACGTTGCCTCCGCGAATCACAAGCGAATTTGCTTCCATAAATGCATTTCTCCTTGCATTGGGTTATCAATCTATGCGGCGCTCGAAAAAGCGCCACTGGGCGAAGGTGCCCATTTACAGCAGCGAATACACCAGCTGCTGAGTGTAGGAATGCTGAGGATCTTCCAGAACCTGATCGGTAAGACCATGCTCCACAACCTGCCCGTTCAGCATCACGAACGTGCGATCGGCCAGCATGCGAATAACGCCCAGATCGTGGCTTACCACCAGCATACTTACGCCGAAATCGCGCTTGATCTGCAGAATCAAGTCAAGAACACTGGCCTGCACGGAAAGGTCTAGGCCCGTGGTAACTTCATCCAAAAGCAGCACGGGAGGATTGTTCGAAAGTGCCTTGGCAATCTGAACGCGCTGCTGCATGCCGCCGGAAAACGTTGCCGGGGCATCCCCTGCGCGTGAAAGAGGGATGTTCACCTTCCCTAAAAGCTCATTGCCACGAGCACGCATCGACTCCACGTTGCGATTGCCGGCGGCAATCATCTGCTCGGCAATATTCGAAAGGGAGGAAAAGTTCATTCGCAAGCCCAAATACGGGTTCTGATACACCATGCCCAGCACCGTGTTGCGCACCTTGCGCTTCTGCTGCGAGGAAAGCTCCAGCAAATTCGCCTTGCCGTTATCGTAGGCAACAGCGCGCACTGTGCCTGCAGTGGCAACCTGGTCGAAGTACAGGCACTGCATAAAAGTGGATTTGCCGCTACCCGACTCACCCACGATTCCCACGATTTCACCGGGATACAAATCCAAGCTTACATCGCGAACCGCATGCACGGTCTTGCACTTCGGGCAGATGTTGCGCTCCAACTCGCCACCGCCCAAACAATAGTCGCAGCCTTCTCCAAAGCGCTTTGACACATGGCGCACCTGCAAGCAGGGCCCTTCATCCACAACGAGCACCTTATTCATTGCGCCCCTCCTCTCGCCTTTGTTGGCAGTACGCCGTGTCGTTGCATTGGTAATAGGTTTCGCCCGTTTCCTCGTCCACCAATTCATCTAGGTATGCATCGGCGGCACCGCACAAGCGACAGCTCTTCCCCTCAAAGCTCTCTACCGAAAAGGGGTAATCTTCGAAATCGAGCGGATGAACATGGGTAAAGGGTGGGACGGCGTAGATTTTCTTTTCGCGACCCGCGCCCAAAAGCGTCAGGTTCTGAGCCATATCGAGCCTCATCGTGTCGAAGCGGGGTATGGGCGAAGGAGCCATTACGTAGCGCCCTTCCACCAAACACGGGTGGTCTGCGTTGGTAACGGTATGGCCGTAGCGCACAATCTGGTCGAACAGCCCCAGCCACGCCCCGGTGTAGTCCGCTTCGGCGTGGAGTACACGCGTTTTTGCCTCACTTGGCTCGAAATTTCGCAGGGGCTCGGGCATCGGAACCTGCAGAACAAGTATCTGATCCGCCGAAAGAGGCTGTTCCGGAATGCGATGACGCGATTGTATAAGGCTTGCACACTGCGTTTTCTCAGTCACTTCGACGTCGGTGGTTTCGGCAACGAGCTTCTTGATGTTCACGGCATTCACGCTGTCGTCGGCGCCCTGGTCAATCACCTTCAGCACGTCGTTCTGGCCAATAAGCGCCAACGTTACTTGCAAGCCGCCCGTGCCCCAGCCTCGGCCAATGGGCATCTCGCGCGAAGCGAAGGGGATCTGATGGCCCGGAATGGAAACGCCTTTGATAATGGCGCGGCGAATCTCGCGCTTCGAAGCCTCGTCGAAAAAAGCAAAATTATAGAGCTGGCGCATTACCGCTCATCTCCCTTCACCGTGGAGCGCACGCTGGAAAGCTTCGATTGGAAGGTTACGTAGTGCGGGAGCTTTAAGTGGGAAACAAAGCCAGTAGCCTCAACGCCGTCCACGTGGTACAGGACGAATTCCTCATCCTGCGTTGGATAGCGCTTGTCGCCTTGCTCAAGGCAGAAATCAAGCACACTCATCGCGATCGCCTTGGTCTCTTGACGCCCCATCACCATGCCGTAGCCCACCTTGAAGCCCATCTGCGACCTGCCTTCCCTAGAGCGGTCCACCGCAAATACGCTTTCCACTTCCGTCACGGGAATGCCGCCCAAATAGTAGGCATCACCTTCGTCGGATCCATCAGCCAGAGGGTGGTCAACCAACACCTCAACCGAGCCAGATCGCAATTCACCTACTGTAGGATGCGAGGGACCAAAACCCCTGATGGCTGCATAGCCTAAAGTGGTTACACCCTGGGTCATGCCGCGGGCAAGCGTCTGCAAACGCGCAGATCGCGGCGCAGGAAATACCAACGGCTCCATGGTTACATCAACAGGAGCATCATTGTTTTCGGTGTACCCGTCGATCAAGCCTTCTTTGCGAAGATAATCCAGAACCTTCGGCATATGCTTCAGCTTCGCCGCAGCAGCGCGATGCTCCTCGCGTTCCTCTTCACTGAGCGCCGCCCATTCCGTATCCAGCTCATCGTCATAAGCACAGCGCACCTTCGCCGCATCTTCGTCGGTCTCGTGCTCCAAACCGATGCGAATCAAGCGGTGGGAGTAATCGCGCGTTGCCCCCAGTAGCTGACCTCCAAGAATATCCTTGAAAGCCGCCGAGACACGACGCTCAACCGCCATGTTCTCGCCCTTGATCTCGCGCGAGACATACGGGCGCTCAAGCGTCGAGCGAAACGCGCGCAGCAGAAACACCGCCTCTTCGGGTGAGCCCTGCGCCTGCTTCAATGCCACGGCGGCAAGACGAGGCGCGTAGAGAGAGGCTTCGCCCATTACCTGTTCCACCAGACCAGGAAACGAATCTTCCACCGCATCGACGGAAACGCTGTTCAAACCTTCAACGCGCTCGCGCTCAAGGAGCTTAAGGCTCTCCTCGATGGCAAGGCCGCCGCCACGTACCGCAACGTATCCCATTACGCCACCTCCCCTTCGCTTCCGCCCAAGCAGGCAAACGTATTTTCGATGCGGGTAGTGCGAGGAAGTGCCGCCACGTTGCCATCGTCGTCAACAAGCAAGACCTCGATGCCGCAGGGGTACTCGTCTGCTCGCTCCGCGCGAGCGTGCGCCCATTCCGCTTGGCTTACATACAGTTCGGCGGTCTTTTCGATGCCAGGTCCCGAAAGACCCAAGCGCGTTAAACCCTTGGCGGGAACTGCAGAAATGGAATCGACCAGCAAAACAACTGTGGCACCCTTTTCCGGCTCTTCAAGCGTGCCTGGCTTTGCCTGGGCAATCGCCTCAGCATGAACCGCATCGCTTGCCACAGGAACCAACACGAAATCAGCCTCTTGCGCTTGTGCCTGCTTTGCATGGGTTTGCACGGTCAGCCAGCAGGAAACATCGTGCGATGCGGCCCCAACCGCGCAAAAGGTCACCGCCTGGTCAACAAAGAGACGGACCGCTGTTTCAAAGCAGCCCAGCACTGGCGTAGTTTCGCCGCTTTTCGGAAAAGCATCAATCTGCCCAATGGTGCCAGGACGAGCAAAAGCTTCCAGCACCTGCCGAAACGCACGCTGAGCCACATGGGTTTCTACGTTATTCACAATCATTCTTAAACTTCCATCGTCGAAAAATCTACCTGGGTACGTAGCAACGCCTCCGCGTGCTTTCGTTCCGCTTCGGCCAAACACTGCCGCTCTTCCTCGAGCGTCTCTTCCCAGGCCAGCAGTAAAATCTCGTTGCCGCCTGCGGCATACACCGCATCGACAATCGCCAAATCGCGGGCTTTCTTGCGGTCCTCTCCCAGCACCATGCCGTAACCATGAGCGCCACCGATGCGAACTGCGCACGAGGTCATGAGCGCTTCACCCAGATAGAACAGGCTGCGCTGAGCGCCTTCGCGCACCTTCAGCATCACCAGCTCCTCTGTGGGCTCTTTCACCATCGCAACGGCGTAAAGCTGTTCCGCTTCGCACGCCATACGGGAAAGAACCTTGCGATTGCCTTCCACCAAAACGCGTGTACGTTCTTTTCTGTTCATCTTTTCTCCTAGTTCTGCACGATGAAGCGCTTGCGCAATTGAGTCGAAAGAAGCTCCAGCGCAACGGCCACCGCGAAGCAGAAGTACACGATTAGGCCCACTTCATGAATGTCGTAATAGAAGCCACCCGCCAAAAACAGCTGATAGCCAATGCCACCCGCACCCGCAACGGCGCCCACGGCAACAGCGTTGACAAAGTTGATTTCGAAGCGGATGAATGTCCAGGAAAGAATCTCGGACAACTTTTCGGGTACAACGGCGGAAAACACCACCTGCCACCATGAAGCGCCCGAAGCGCGCAAGGCTTCCACTACGCCGGGGTCAACCTCTTCAAAGCTTTCTGAATAAGCCTTGGTCAGGTACGCAATGCCGTGGAACAAGAAGCCCGCCACCGCCGCTTCTGGCCCCAAGCCGATAGCAACCGTGAAGATGAGCACCCATAAGATGGTGGGGACGGCGCGGAACAGCGACATAACTGCTTTGATGGCATTCGAAGCGGTGCGATTCGACAAGTTCATGGCAGCGCAAAGCCCTAAAACGAAAGCGATAACCGCACCCAGCACCGTGGTAAGCGTTGCAAGCGCCAATGAAACGAAGAGGCCGTCCACCAAATCGACAAGGGTGAAATGCCCGCCGAACCCTGGCTGCGTAAGCATGGTTGCAAAGTCGTCCAGAGCATTTGCCGTCGCATCCAAAAGTGGCGTGTCGCCGTAATCCATCAGCACGAAGGTCAGCACCGTTATCGCAGCCAACACGCCCAGCGTTGCCCCAAGCACCGCATTCGACTTGTTCATGCAGCGCGTTTTGATCTTGCCGGTTCGAGAAACGCGCGCTCCAGCGCAAGCTGCGCCTTCGCAAACTGCGCCCTGTTGAACTACAGGCCGGCAAGCCGCACTTTCTTCAGCAAATTGCCTCATAGGATGCGCCTCCTTACATAATTGGAAACGCTTTCACAGCAGATAACCACCACCACGATCAGCAGAATTACCAGCCCCGCCACGTCATAGCGGAAGCTCTTGTAAAACAAGTTGAATACGAATCCGATGCCTGTGCCGGTAAGGATGCCCACCAACGTGGCGTCGCGAATGTTGGTCTCCACCATGTACAGCGCCCAGCTCACCACCGAAGTGATCGAAAGGGGAATTACCCCCTGCGCCACAATCTGCAAATAGCTCGCACCCGTGGCTCGGAGCGCCTCAATGGTGCCCGAGCTTATTTCGTCGATGCTTTCCAAAAAGCAGCGGGTTAGATAGCCGAAGCTGCCCAGGAACAGCGCCAGAAAACCGGTGAACTCGCTTTGATGAAACGAAAACAAAAGGATAAACGCCCAGGCAACAACGGGAATATTGCGAAATAGCGACGCAACGCCGCGCGCCAAAACCTGCGCCACGCCACCGAGCCCCACCGAACGCGATCCAAGCACTGCAACCACATAGGCCAACAGCGCCGCCGTAGTGCTGGCAGCAATCGAGTCGAGCACCGTGGAAAGAAGCGCAGGCATAATCTGCGGCAATTTTTCAAGCGATGCGGCACTCGGCAAAAAGTTCACTGCCATCCAAGCAAGGCCACCAGGGATATCGGATGCCGCTTCCATGAAGTCGAAATCAACATACGCACCGGAAAGCGCGTTGATGGCAAGAAAGCCCGCTACCAACCCCACGATGCACAGCGTCCGCTTCCGGAAGAACCAACGAGCGGTATGGACCTCTGCCGCTGCTCGGGTTTCGTTGCCGGCGAAAGCAACCAAGCGGCCTTCGCCGGAAGCTGCCGCCTTAGCAAACTCGACGGTCATACGCCCACCTCAACATGAGGGGCATCGTCAGTCCGCGGCTGCGGCTTGCCAATCCAAACGGGCTTCGGCTTTTCAGTCGCTACAGCATTGGTGCGGGTGACTGCTTTCGCCTCTTCGATCACCGCAGCCACGGCAGCCCGGTCGAGTTCGGCGACATCTGCCGCACCGGTTCCTCTCCTTTCCGCGACAGCACCCGTCTCTCCCGCGCCCGTCGCGCCTTCCGGGCCTGCCCCTGTCAGCCCTATGCCTTCCGCACCTCTTGCGCCCGGCGCGACCGCAGCCGCCGCGCCTACGTTCTCTCCCTCCACGCCATGGGCGTCCTCATGCACATACGGCGTGCCGTAGATGTCGGAAATGGTTTTCGCATCCAGCTCATCGGGCGTGCCGTCGAACACCTTGACGCCCTTCTTCAGCGCAACGATACGGTCGGAATACTCGATGGCGTAGTCAACTTGATGCAAATTCACCAGGCAAGCAACGCCCAGCTCATCGGAAACCCAACGAAGCATTTCCATCGTCACGCGCGAAGACTTCGGGTCAAGGCTCGCAATAGGCTCGTCGCACAGCATCAAGAGCGGGTCCTGCACCAGAGCACGCGCGATGCCCACTCGCTGCTGCTGACCACCGGAAAGCTGGTCGGCACGCTGATATGCGAATTCAGCAAGGCCCATTTTGCCCAGCAGCTCGAACGCACTGCGCTTGTCTTCTTCACTGTACAAACCGAAGATGCCACGGAAGTTCGACAGATAGCCCAAGCGCCCCTGCAAAACGTTTTCGATTGCGGTGGCTCGATGCACCAGGTTGTAATGCTGAAAGATCATCCCGATGTCGCGACGGGCCTTGCGCATCTGACGCTTGTTCATGCTGGTAATTTCACGCCCGTCGAACACGATGCTTCCCTCTGAAGCATCGATAAGGCGATTGATGCAGCGCAGAAAAGTGGATTTGCCCGCCCCCGAAGGCCCGATAACCGTGACGAACTCGCCACGACGAAGGGAAAGCGACACATCGTGCAGCGCCTTCCCCTTGCCGTCGTAGCTTTTCGTCAGGCGCTCAACGGTCAGCAGTTCCTGACGTTGCTCCATGCTTTATGCACCAAGCTCTCGAATGGGGTTGTACCATGCATCATCGCAAGCAACGAAGCAGGTCTTGTCGGAATCCTTGTCGAAGACTGCCTTGGCGTTCTCATCGCCAGGGTCAGCAAAGATTTCCTTGTTGGATGCGGTTTCCTCAGAGCAAAATGCTTCAGTGATCTCCTTCTGCTCATCATCGGAAAGCTTGTCAGTGTTGTAGCAGAACGGTGCGTTCAGCACGGGAGTGACGCCAATGATGGTGAATTCCTTACCGCGAACCGAGTCAAACGGTGCAGCCGCATCGTCCTTCACCTTGTATACGGCGCCAGGAGCGTTAGCGCTGCCGGATACCAGGTCGAAGTACATGTCTACGTCAACGTCGTCGAATGCAGCAGCATCAGCCTGACCGGAAAGCAAATTCACTGCAGAGCCCTGGTGGGAATCGCCGAACATTACCTTACTGAAGAACGTGCCGTCCTGCAGAAGGTCGTCGGAAGACTCGACGCCGCACTTCTTCATGATGGCATTGGAGGGAACCTTGAAGCCCGAAGTAGACGTTGCGGATACGAACGAAAACTTCTTACCCTTCAGATTGTCCAGGGAATAGCCGTCGCCGTCCTTGTAGTTGCCGGCCTGGTCAGCGGGAACGCAAATGCGGCTATAGTAGCAAGCGCCGTCGAGCGTTCCGTTTTCATCGCTGTTAGTGAAAGCAGCCTGAACAGCACCGTTCTTCGAATTTGCCTGGACGTAACCCTCGGCACCAAGCAGTGCCATCTGAGCAGAACCGGAGGAAATCGCCTCGATGGCCACGTTGTAATCGGTGGTGGTCATCAGTTCAACGTCGCGGCCGGTTGCCTCCTTGATCACATTGCCGACAGCCTCGCGAGACTGGGTAAGATCGGCAGACGAATTATCAGGCAGCCAAACCATAGTGATGGGGTCGCTCGACTCCTTTTGATTGCTCTGCGATGAGCACCCCGTAGCAAACAGCAAAGCGCTTGCGGCCACCATCAAGACCAAAAGCATCATTCCAACGCGCTTTGCGTTCCAAGCTTTTTGTTCCATTCGGTTCTTCCTCTTTCCTCTTCTTCTTTCGAACCTGCCCGTCACCCATGAGTACGCGTAGGCGACGGGCACGGCGCTAATATTGCGCCATCGAAAAGGAAATCTTGAGCTGAGAATCGAGTTCTCAGACCGTTTTAACGTCAGCGTTCCAAATGAAAAATTCACCTGAATCGTTGTTAATTCAGAAGTTACGTCCGAACGTGTTTTTAACGTTTTAGATACTGGGAAAGTGGGGGCAGGCGCCAGATTCCCTCTTTCATGCTCGGGCAATTGTCTGCAACAAATGCTAAAGGACCAAGTGCTCCGCGCATCCTGTTTGACGGGAACCTAGCGCCTACCGCATTTCCCCGTTTTCGCAATAAAGCACAAAAGCAGGGTCCCGCTCGCGAACTACATCGCAAGCGGGACCCTGCTCATTCGGTGGGAATCTGGTGCCTACCCCTATTTCCCCTCCCTACTCGTAGAAATCGGCGGCATCCTCGAGCAGCTCGATGATATTGATGCCTTGCGGGCACATATCCTCGCAGGCACCGCATTGAATGCAGGCGGAAGCGCGTCCGTCGCGGGTTTGCCAGGCGTACTGGCTCTTCGCGAATTCGCGATTTTCGGTCATCTTTTCCAAGTTCAGCAAACCCAAAGCTTCAGGAATCTTTACACCCGCGGGGCAGTCTTTCACGCAATAGCGGCAGTTGGTGCAGGGTATGAGCCCTACGCTCTTCAGAGCGTCAACCGCATCGCCCAGCGCTTTTTCTTCGGAAGCGTTAAAGGGCTCGTTCGCCTTCCATTCGCGCACGTTTTCCTGAATCTGCTCCAACGTCGAAACGCCAGAGAGCACGCTGATAACGTTGGGCAGGTTGTAGCAGAATCGATAGGCCCACGAAACCACGCTCTTGTCGGGGTCGGCTGCTTTCAGCACGCTTGCGCCGCGTTCTGGCAAGTCCGCCAAACGACCGCCGCGAGCAGGCTCCATAATCACCACAGGCACACCGTGTTTTTGCGCAACTTCCATGCATTTGCGCGATTCCACCACAGGATCTTCCCAGTCGAGGTAATTCACCTGCAGCTGAACAAAATCCATATCAGGATGATCAGCGAGCAGCTTGTCCAACGTTTCGGCGTTGTCATGCATCGAGAAACCCAGGTGCTTGATAACGCCTTCGGCTTTCTTCTGCGCGGCCCATTCCCACATTCCGTACTCATCGAATTTCACCGTGCGCGCACCGCCCATGTTATGCAGCAGGTAAAAATCGATGTAGTCGGTGCCCAAACGCTCCAACGAAGTATCCAAGCACGCTTTCGCATCTTCGGCGGTGGGCTGAGCCCAAGCCAAACACTTGGTGGCAATGGTGAACGAATCGCGCGGATAGCGCTCAACCAGCGCCTTGCGCATGGCAACTTCCGATTCGCCCTCATGATACACATAGGCGGTATCGAAATACGTGCCGCCAGCCTCTATAAACGTGTCGACCATTTTCTTCAAATGCTCGATGTCGATGCTCTTCTGATCCTTGGGGTCAGTAAGAGGCAAACGCATGCAGCCAAAGCCAAGCTTAGGGGTGTCCAAAAGGTTGCTCATAGGGGGGGCTCCTTGCCTGATCTTCTACAAATCCTCTGCGCCCATTGTAGCGGAAATCAAATTTTAGTAACGTGGCGTTACTTATTTTTACGGGAAAGCAATAACGCAACACGATGCGCGGGCAAATGCCCAAACCCGCAGTGCCTCTCTGCGCTCCACGGCGCCACCCTGGGCCTGCGCCGGATTCGCAACGCCCGCACCGGATCCACCCAGCCCCACACCGGGTCCGCAACATCCCCCAGTGCTATCTCGGGACTGTTCCAGGAGCTCAAAAACAAAAAATCGGTTCGGATTGCAACTTTTTTGCGATTAGGGATTGTCGCGCGGCGCCAAAACGTGGATCTCAACCCCAAAACGCAGCAAAAACGGCATATTTCAGGCCTTGAGGAGCGGGGAAGAGTCCGCAATCGCAAAAAAGTTGCAACGATGACGAGTTTTTTGTTTTTGCAATGGGTTCAATCGCCGCAGTCAGGCAGCTCCCGCGAAAACGCGCGGGATATCACGGTAAGAAGACTAAACCCAGAAACAAGAAAGGCGCCCGCCATGCGGACGCCTCCAGAAAAACCAATTTGGCTAGAATCTACGCTTCCTTGGCACCATACTGCTCGTAATAAGCATCGAGCGCAGCCTTCAGCGTATCGTCGATTACCACTTCACCCTGAACTTCGTGGTTGTACAGGAGCTCGGTAACTTCAGCCATGCTCACGATGGAAGCGACAGGGAAGCCATACTTTTCCTGAACTTCCTTCTGCGCAGTCTTCACGCCGCCCTTACCAACTTCCATACGGTTCAGGGAAACAATCAGACCCTTAACCTCAACATCAGCGGCACCCTTCAGGATGGGATAGGTTTCATCGATAGACTTGCCCGACGTGGTAACGTCCTCAACCATGACCACGCGGTCGCCGTCATGAAGCTCAGCGCCCAGCAGATTGCCGGCATCGGCTCCGTGGTCCTTCACTTCCTTGCGATTGCAGCAGTACTTAACTTCCTTGCCGTACAGCTCTTCCAAAGCAATGGCGGTAACAACGGCCAGAGGAATGCCCTTGTATGCAGGACCAAATACCACATCGAAATCCAGGCCAAAGTTGTCGTGAATGGCGCGCGCATAGTATTCGCCCAGACGCTTCAGCTGACCACCCGTAACATAGGCGCCAGCATTCATGAAGAAGGGGGATTTGCGCCCGCTCTTAAGCGTGAATTCGCCGAACTTGAGCACCTGGCTTTCCACCATGAACTCGATGAATTCTTTCTTATATGCCCCCATGAGCGCACTCCTTCTCTAGTGAAACTACTGTTTTCATTCTACAAAAGCCCAGGCAAAGCCCCTGCGGCTATTCGCGGTAAAAGCCGTTCATCGCCTTGTACACGTCGATCTCCCACTGGCGGCGATGGCTCTTGGCGACCGTGTCCAGGATGAGGCCCGTCACGAAGGAGAGGGCGCCGCAACCGGCGAGCGCCAGGCTGCCCAGCATCGTGGGGATGCGGGGCACCAGGCCGGTGGCCGCGTACTCGGCGACGACGGGGATGCCCGCCACCACGGCAAGCACCAGCAGGAGCAGGGCCAGCCAGCCGAAGAACGCCAGCGGGCGGTAGTCCTTGAACAGGCTCGTGATGGCCTTCAGCACCTTCGCGCCGTCGCCGAACGTGGACAGCTTCGAGTAGCTGCCCTCGGGGCGGTCGCGGTAGTCGATCGGCACGTCCTCGATGCGCCAGCGCTTGTCCACCGCGTGGATGGAGATCTCCGTCTCGATCTGGAAGCCCTCGGAGAGCACCGGCATGGTCTTCACGAACACGCGGTTGAACGCGCGGTAGCCCGTCATGACGTCCTCGAAGGCGAAGCCGTAGATGCGCTTGATCAGCCAGCGCACCAGGTCGTTGCCGAAGCCGTGGAACGCGCGGTCGTTCTCCTCGCCGTAGGAGCCGTTGGACAGGCGGTCGCCCACCGTCATGTCGGCGCGGTCGGCGCGCAGCGGCTCCAGGAGCGCCGGCGCGGCCTCGGCGGGGTAGGTGTCGTCGCCGTCGACCATCAGGTAGTAGTCGGCGTCGATGTCGCGGAACATGGAGCGGACGACGTTGCCCTTGCCCTGGCGCCCCTCGAACTTCACGATGGCGCCGTGCTCGCGGGCGATGTCGGCCGTGCCGTCCTTGGAGTTGTTGTCGTAGACGTAGATGTCGGCGTCGGGCAGGACGCACTTGAAGTCGTCCACCACCTTGCCGATGGTCACGGCTTCGTTGTAGCAGGGTATGAGTACTGCGACCTTGTCTGCCATTGGGCTCCCTTTCAAACAAGCAAACAGCAAGCGCAAAAAGCGCGAAATATATCGATTGCAGGCTATGCACCTACGGCGCATACCGCCCGATACCCCTCAGGGCAGCAGTCGAAGCGCACAGCCATAAGCCACATTAGTTTACTCGCTTTTTACGTTGAAAGAAATGGCTTCGGCAAGCGCATAAAACTCTCCACGAATAGGCGGGAAAATAGGGCCTCGTTTGTGAATCTCATCGTAGACGAGGCCCAGTTTGTTAGGCGGGAATCTGGTACCCGTCCCTATTTTCCCATTCGGCTAGTTATGCGTACGATGATCGCGGTAATTAGCTAAATACGTTGCGAATTCAGCCGAGGTGTCAGAGTTGCCAGAACGCCACATTTTATGGTCGATGATGGTGCTTTCGCTGTCGTAATATGCATCGATATAGGCAATAAGCCCGTCAATCGCCTCAAGCTGCGCTTCGGGATAAGCGCCCTGCCCGCTCACGTGCACTATTTCGATACCGATAGAGTACGAATTCATGCCGTAGTCGGTAATGCTCTTCGAAGGAGCTTTGGTGGTTCCCTTTTTGTCGTCGCGCCCGTCTTCCGGTACGCCATAGTCGCTGTTGTGGCCCGCATCGCCATAACCAGCATGATGGGCTATGGCATCCATTGGCACACATTGCACAATGGAGCCGTCTTTATTCACGATAAACTGCGATGCCACTTTGTTGCCGCTGCTTTCCCATGAATTAACGATAGAAGCCGCGCTGCTATCCACTTCGGTGTCGTGCAGCACAATGTACTTCTGATAGCTGGCTCCCTTTTCGCCATGGTCGAAATCGGAACGATAGTCTTCCGTGATATCCAGCTTCGCGCGCAGCTCGCTTGCCGTCGGCTTGGCTTCCTCGGCAGAAACGGTGGTCTCTTCACCACCCTGAGGACCCTCATCCGAAGAAACGCCTGCGTCATTTACCTTGAGCTGAGAATGGTCGGGCTGCTGCTGTTGCGGAGCTGCGCAACCCGCCAGCGTGCACGCCAATGCAGCGGCGGCAAGTATCCCAAACAGTCTCATACGCTTTCCTTTCAACCGAACAGCATCCCCAGCGGCACTCAGCAGAGCGCCAAACGCAGTTACGCCGACGCCCTCATTGGGCAACAACCCTCGATGCAGGGAGGGGGGCGCATCCTTCAACGGCAATCGAGCCGCAAACCACAGCGAGCCCGGCGGCTGCCCATTCGGCAACCATACCAGGCTCGCAACATATCAATGCAAGAAAATGGAGATCAATCCTATTTCCTCAGGTCAATGCCAAGTTCAGCATTCACCAAATCAAATGCCGCGTCGATGGCCTTGTCCATATCGTAGTACTTGTATCCTCCCAAACGGCCAGCGAACACCACGTTGCCTTCCTGCTTGGCGAGTTCAACGTACCGCTCATACAGGGCGCTGTTGCGATCGTCGTTCAGAGGATAGTACGGCTCGTCGCCGCGCTCCCAGTTTGCGGGATACTCGCGCGTAATGATGGTGGTTGGCTGAGTGCCGTACTCGAAGTGCTTGTGTTCGATAATGCGCGTGAAGGGCACCTCGCGCTCAGTGTAGTTAACCACCGCGTTGCCCTGCCAATTCTCGCATTCAATACGCTCGGACTCGAAGCGTAAAGAACGATACTCCAGCGCGCCAAGCTGATAATCGAAGTAAGCGTCGATGGTGCCGCAGTAAATAACGCGGTCGGCAATACCTTCGTTTTCAGCAACGAACTCACGATATTCGGTATTCAGCAGGATTTCCGTATCGCCGAACATACGCTCAACCATAGCAGTGTAGCCGCCCATGGGGATGCCCTGCCAACGGTCGTTGAAGTAGTTGTTGTCGTAGATGAAGCGAACGGGCAGGCGCTTGATGATGGAAGCGGGCAGCTCGGTACAGCTCTTGCCCCACTGCTTTTCGGTGTAGCCCTTGATCAGCTTCTCGAATACATCCTTGCCGATAAGGGAAAGTGCCTGCTCCTCAAGGTTGGAAGGCTCGCCTTCGCCAATCTGCTCGGCGGCTTCCTGCTTCTGACGCTCAATGATTTCCTTCGCTTCAGCAGGGGTCTTGATTCCCCACATCTTGGAGAAGGTGTTCATATTGAACGGCAAGTTGTACAGCTCGTCCTTGTAGCTGGCAACGGGGCTGTTCACGTAGTTGTTGAACTCGGCGAACTGATTTACATAATCCCAAACGGGACGAAGCGACGTATGGAAGATATGGGCACCGTACTTATGCACGTTGATGCCATCAATTTCTTCGGTGTAGATGTTACCTGCAATGTGATCGCGGCGATCGATAACCAAGCAGGTCTTGCCGATCTTGGCGGCTTCATGAGCAAAAACAGCGCTCGTGATGCCAGCGCCAACGACAAGGAAATCGTAATGGTTGCGCTGCATACCATGCCTTTCTGTGTGTAATGTTTCAGCCGGCAGGCTGCCGGCCACTCTAGTATGTTTAGAATGCACCGCACGGGCGCACTATTTTTCATTTTAGACCAAGTCCCCCAACGATTGCATTCGGGAGCGTGCAGAGCCAGTGGGAATATGGGGACAGGCACCGTCCCCATTACAGTCTGAGATAGACCGTCGATGAACTTCGGTGGCGATCATCCGGCGCCTGGCCATGGCAAGATATTGCCCCGATGCGTTCCCGTGCTGCCGGCCATGGCGAGATTGCGCCCTGATGCGTTCCCGAAGGGGCCTCGGACGGGGAAAACACCGGTTCGCGGCAACATATCGCCTGCATGTATTCAAATACAGCTAATCTTGGCAAGATATGCGCGCCATGCATCCAAAAAGCCCCGCAGAGCGCCGTTGGGGAATACACCGCGCGAACATCTTGCCGCCAAGGGGCGTTTTCGCCGTCCGAAGCCCTCAGATC
>UQVJ01000036.1 GCA_900544455.1 uncultured Eggerthella sp.
TGGTGGCAAGCCCACCATGGCACAAGCTGGTGGCAAGGATGCTTCCGGCATCGATGCTGCGCTTGATGCTGCTCGCAAGCTGTTCGCATAAACTACGTAACGGAATGGAGGAACGCACACGTGAGAATCATGGCTCTTGATATCGGCAAGGTTCGTTGCGGCATTGCCATCAGCGACCCACAAGAAAAGATAGCCACTCCGTTGTGCGTTCTTCCCACCGAAGAAGTTCGCGCCAACGCGCCAAGCTTTCGCCGCTTATGCGAAGATTGGGAACCTGAGCTGATCGTATCTGGCCTGCCTCTTACCATGGGTGGCGCCAAAGGACCGCAAGCCCAGTCTATCCGCGAGGTTGCCCAGCAGGTTGCTTCTAAACTTGGTCTTCCGTTGGAGTTTTCCGATGAAAGGCTTAGCTCCTCAGAGGCAAAACGCTCTTTGCGCGAGCAAGGCTTTTCTGAAAAGGAAATGCGCGGTAAGGTGGATATGATCGCTGCATCGTTGTTTCTCCAGTCGTGGCTTGACAAGCGCGCGGCTGGTTCTTTGAAAGGTGAGGCTAATGAGTCCTAGGAAGGTTACGTATTCCCGCAAGTCCACGCATGCGGCCCGTGCTGCTCATGCGAGGGGCGAAAAGGAATTCCGTACATACGACACTTCGGCGATTCGCCCGAAGAAGTCTAAAGCGCCGCTCATAGCCTTAATTGCCGCTGTTGCGGTTGTGGTGGTTATCATAGTGGCGCTCTTCGTGAACACCAGCTGCGCGGAAGCCGCTAACGACCATCTGGCTCCCGATGGACAGCAGGTCACAGTACAGATTGCCGAAGGTTCTTCATTGCCCGTTATCGCAGACAACCTCTACGATGCGGGCCTTGTCATTCGTAAGGGCGAATTTACCGCTGCTGTTAATGCCAAGGGTGCCGCCTCTTCGCTGAAGCCGGGAGTGTATTCATTCGAGGGTGGCATGAGCAACGATGAATTGGTAGATGCGCTTGTTGCCGGCCCAACCGCCAACGTAACAAATTTGGTCGTCCCCGAAGGGGCCACGCTTGATTCGATAGCTAAAGCAGTGGAAAAAGCCTATAACGGCTCTATTACCGCCGATCAATTCAAATCAGCAGCCTCGGATGCTTCTCAGTACGCAAAGGAATACACGTTTTTAACCGATGCTGGCAAGAATTCTCTCGAGGGGTTCTTGTTCCCTAAGACTTACGAGCTGATTGTTAACGCATCTGCTGAAGACGTTGTTCGCCAAATGTTGGATCAGTATCGGTCTGAGATTTCCTCTCTTGATTATTCCTATCCGCGTAGCAAGGATATGTCCAACTACGATGCGCTGATTCTTGCTTCTATCGTGGAAAAGGAAGCAACCAGCGACACGCGCACCAAAGTCGCAGCTGTTTTTTATAATCGTTTGGGTAATTCCGGTGATCCGTCGTACGGCACGCTGGGTAGCGACGCTACCACTGCTTATGAAGTGGGCGACAACCTCGATACGTATAACTGGTCTACTAAGAGTCCGTACAACACTCGTGTAACCAAGGGCTTGCCTCCTACGCCGATTTGCAGCCCGAGTATCGATTCGTTGCGTGCGGTGCTTTCCCCCGAACGCAACTTCGACGATTATTACTTCTTCTCTTTCTGGACCAACGATCAGGGCGGGGTAGATTACTTCTTCGATAAAACCTACGAAGAACACCAGAAGACCATCGCGGATCATTCGTAGGCTGTATTGAGGTAGAGATGTCTCTTATCCAACCCGACCGCTATTTTTCGCGAACGAGTGCTATTAACGTTGAATGGGATATCGTCGGCAAAGGTTTTACGCATGTGCTGCTCGACATAGACAACACCATTCTTTCTCGTGCCGATCATCAGGTGCCTGTCGATGTGCGTCAGTGGTTGGCACGCGTTCGCGCTGCTGGCGTGAAGATGTGCTTTCTTTCGAATAATTTTCACGGTAATGTGTTCGAACTTGCCCGCGAACTCGATCTTCCTATTGTGGCAAAGGCGCTCAAGCCCCTTCCTCATGGATTCATTATGGCGCGCAATAAGATTGGTGGTACTCGTAAAAGCACTTTGATGATTGGCGATCAGCTTTCAACCGATGTTATCGGCGCGCATCTTGCTGGCATGAAAGCCTATTTGGTGTGCCCTTTGGTTGAAGAAGACCTAAAGCACACCATGTTCGTGCGTTCCATCGAGCGTGCTTTCATATCCGACAAAGAACCAGAGGGGGCAAGCGCGTGCGAAATCTTACATTCTTAGCGGCGCCTGCTGCAAAGCTTGCCGCCGCTTCATTTCGTCGCGCCTTCATGGAGAAAACCGCTTCGTGGAGTGTGGTAATCGAAGAGTGTCGTACGCGTAGCGAAGCTGCGGCTTTGCTTTCAGCCAAGAAAAGCCATGCGTTCGTGGTTTCCGCTCCATTTCGTCGGGCAGTGTTTGAAGCGGGCAAGGTTCAGGGCGCATCGGCACGTTTGGCTCAAGGCGCCGATATTCTCTATCGTGGCGGGAAGAACACCCTTGCAGTTAGCCAGTATGCCCGTGTTGCCATTGATGAAATGGAGCGGCTCTTCCTTCCTTTGTACGGTGCGAATGCCGTTGTTTTGGGGTCGGGTAGTGCTGCCCTCGATGTGGTGTATGAATGTGCGCGTGCGGGTGTGAACGAGATCACCCTGTTGGGGTCAGAAAAAGAGTGCACACGCAATAACCTGCTTGCCTTCCTTGAGGCGTTTGGCAAGGAACGCACCCAGATCATTGATACTGAGCAAAAGCGTGTTGGCCACCTTTCCGCTAATCGTGCCTACGATAACGCCTCGTTCCTGTTTGGAACCGTTGCGGCAGCTTCCCGCATTGCTGCGGCAGATATTGTGTTCTGTACCGAGGATTTCAGCCGGGCTGGCATTGTCTTCGAGCCTGGTCATATCGTGTGCGACCTTTGCGGCGAAAGCTCATGTTACGCCGATGCGGCAAATGCTGCAGGTTGTGATTTTCTATCAGCGTCATCGGCGATGGCGGCGTGGGGCGCGGAATGCGCAGAGCTGCTCGTAGAATTCGGTCGTGCTGAGCTGTAACACGTTCGAAACCTTAAGCACTTTATTTCGATGGAGTAATGGCAGTTTTGCTAAAATCATGTTTGATTTATCTAACATCGAATAAGGAATTCAGCATGGAATACATAACAGCAGGTGAAAGCCATGGTCCTGTTCTTACGGCTATAGTTTCGGGCGTTCCTGCAGGATTGACTATTTCCGAAAAGGCAATCAACTCCGATCTTGCCCGTAGGCAGAGTGGCTACGGCCGCGGTGGCAGGCAGGCAATCGAAAAGGACAAGGTTTCAGTAACTTCTGGTGTTCGCTTTGGTCACACTATTGGTTCGCCAGTAACGCTGTCTGTTGCGAACCGCGATTGGTCGAACTGGACCGAGCGCATGTCTGTATTCGGTGAGCCGCCTCAAGATTTGGTTCGTGAGGTAACTCCTCGCCCCGGTCATGCCGATTTGCTGGGTGTTTTGAAGAACGACATGGACGACTGTCGCAATATCCTCGAGCGTTCCAGTGCTCGCGAAACCACCATGCGTGTTGCTGCTGCCGGCATCGCTCGTGAGTTCTTGGCCGAACTTGGTGTTGAGATCTATTCCTATGTAGTGTCTATTGGCGATGAGGCCATGGAGGAAGAAGACCCCATGGCTGCCGCTACCACCTACACCCCGCTCGACATCGAGATGAGTGAGGTCCGTTGTCCCAGCACCGAAGCTTCTGAGCGCATGATGGATGCTATCGACAAGGCCAAGGAGGCGGGAGACACCCTGGGCGGCGTGTTCCGAGTTGTGGTAACCGGTCTTCTTCCTGCAGTTGGTGGGTACGAAACGCCAACCGATCGTCTTACTTCGAAACTTGGCGGCGCATTGTTTTCTATTCCCGCCATCAAGGGAGTCGAATTTGGCATCGGCTTTGAAACCACGCGCCGGCCAGGCAGTCAGGTGCATGACGAGATACTTCTTGATGAATCGGAGGGGTTTGTGCGCGCGTCTAACAATGCTGGTGGACTGGAAGGCGGCATGACCACGGGTATGCCTCTGGTGGTTACGGTCGGAATGAAGCCCATTGCCACGCTTACCACGCCGCTTAACACCGTTAACCTCGACACGCTTGAAGTGGCTGAAGCATCGAAAGAACGTAGCGATACCTGTGCCGTTCCGGCTGCTGCCGTTGTTGCGGAATCCGAGGTTGCAATGGTGCTTGCCGATGCTTATCTGAAGAAGTTCGGCTGTGACAATATGACCGATATCAAGCAGAACATCGCTTCGTACAAAGAGCGTATTAAAACGATGTCCCGTTAAAACGCCGCGAATTACGAGGAGCTTTTTTATGACCACAAATCACCCTACACATGCAGGCAAGTTCTACCTTGCTAAGCCAGTGTTTTTCATCGGTTTCATGGGAGCGGGCAAAACCAGTATTTCTCAGCAGATCGCGGTAACGTGCGGCGTCGCATCTATCGATGCCGACGAATACCTTGAGCTTCGTGAAGACCGCATCATCGCCGATATTTTTGCCGAAGACGGTGAAGAGGCGTTCCGCGATATTGAAACCGATGTTTTGCGCGACCTGGTAAAGCGTTCTCCGCGTCTTATCGGTTGCGGCGGTGGTGTTGTTACCAAGCGTCCCGTTAACGCCCAAATCATGAAAGAGGCGGGTTATGTGGTGTATTTGAAGGTTTCTGCCGACGGTGCCGCTGCCCGTATCCCTAACACCGATTCCCGTCCTATGTTCAAAAACCTTGAAACTGCGCGCAAAACCATTGTCGAGCGAGAGCCTCAGTATGAAGCTGCCGCCAACGTTTCGGTGGACACCGAAGGCCGCACTATTCGCGAGGTTGCAGACGAGGTGGTCGAGCTGTTGCTCAATGCCGGCGTGCTGGTGAAGAGGGATTAGCGCATGGCCCGCATCGTTGTGGAGATCCCTGGTGAGCGTACCTATGATGTGGTTGTTTCGGCTGGGCAGATTGATCGACTTGGCGCCGAGATGCGTGCCTTCGACAGCAATCAGAAAGCACTGATTATCACCGACACGGAGGTGGCTACTCGCTACCTTGATCCCGCTAAAACATCCCTTAAACAGGTTGGTTATCAGGTTTCTGTTATCACGGTGCCAGCAGGGGAGTCAGCAAAATCGGTCGAATGTGCTTCGGAGATTTGGCATGCCATGGTCGAATGCGGCTTGAACCGCGATTCCGTGGTGGTCGCTTTAGGCGGCGGTGTTGTGGGCGATCTGGCTGGCTTTACCGGTTCTACGTTCATGCGCGGCCTTCGCATTGTTCAGGTTCCCACCACCTTGCTTTCCATGGTTGATTCTTCAGTGGGCGGGAAAACGGCTATCAACCTTGAGTCGGGGAAAAACCTGGTGGGTACCTTTTGCCAGCCTTCGTTGGTTTGCGCTGATGTTGCCACGCTTGCCACGCTTCCCGAAAGGGAATGGGCTTGTGGATGCGGTGAAATAGCCAAGTCCGCCGTTGTTGATTCAGAGGATTTTTTCTTTTGGCTGTACGGTCATACCGACCAGCTTGCCGCCCGTGAGCCGGAAACGGTCAAGGAAGCAGTACAGCGTTGTATCGTGTTCAAAGCATCGGTTGTGGCACGCGATCAGGAGGAAACCAAAGGTGTGCGGGAGTGTCTTAACTATGGACATACGCTTGCCCATGCCATTGAAACGGAGGCGGGCTACGGCGTGTATTCCCATGGCCACGCCGTAGCTCAGGGCATGCGCTTTGCCGCCCGATTAGCAGTGGTTCATCTAGGGACATCAATGGAATTCGTGCAGACCCAGGATGCTTTGCTTGATTCCCTTGGGTTGCCCGAGCTTCAGCTGAAAGCTGAGCCTGAACGTCTTCTTCATCTTATGAAGGGCGATAAGAAGGTGCGTTCTGGCAAGCTTCGCTTTGTACTTCCTCGCGCTTGCGGTGATTGGGAAGTGTGCGAGCTCGAAGATGGTTTCGTGTTGGAATATCTTCAGGCTTGGCAGCGAAGCCTCTTGTAGCTTGCAGGAACAGGGCCTTGGGCCCTGTTCTTTTCCTCGCCCCATATATCATGCGATACCCTTATAGAGGAGAACATAATGGCACATAACCCCGAACGTCTTTCCCGTCTTCGTGCCGCAATGCGCGAGCAGGGGATAGACGTGCTCTACATTCGTGGCCTTTCAAACATTTCATGGGCTACGGGCTTTGAGCGCGTATTCGATGATGAGCCGGCCCACGCTCTTGTTGTTTCCGCCCATAGCTGCGTGTTGCACACGGATTCCCGCTACTTTGACGCAATGGAGTCCGCTGCTGCCGATACCGATATTGAAGTGGACAATGGCCACATGGCCCATAGTGCTGTACTTGCCAAAGTGCCAGATTCCCTTGGTGGCGGCATCGTTCGTGTTGGCATCGAGGATTCCATGCCTTTGGCGGAATTTCGCGCTTTGCAGCGCACGTTCGAGGGCAGGGCGATCGATTTGGTGGAGCTTTCGGGTTTTGTGGAGACGCTTCGCCAAGGTAAAGATGATTCCGAGATAGCGGCAATGCGAAAGGCGCAAAGCATTACCGATGCGGCTTTTGCCAAGATCATCGCGTTCATGAAGCCCGGTATGACCGAGCGTGAGGTTCAGCTGCAACTGGATCGCTATATGTACGAAGGGGGAGCTGAGGGGTTGGCATTTGGCACCATTGTGGCAACGGGCGCTCATGCCGCATCCCCTCATGCGATTCCCGGCGAAACCAAACTTGCATTGGGCGATGCTGTGGTGATGGACTTCGGCGCGCGTTATGCGGGGTACTGCTCAGATATGACCCGTACGGTGTTCGTTGGAGAGCCGAGCGATGAAGTTCGCCGTGCTTATGGGGCTATCCGTCGTGCCAACGAGGAATGCGAAGCTATGCTGCGTGCCGGTCTTTCTGGTGCCGACGTTCATCAGCATGCTGAAGCGGTTTTGGAGGAAGAGGGCTTTGGCGGCGCTATGGGCCATTCTCTTGGTCACAGTGTGGGGCTTGATATCCACGAAGCGCCCAATCTTTCACCCAAGAACCCGAAAGCGCTTTGTGCGGGTAATGTCGTTACGGTGGAGCCAGGCATTTACCTAACGGGCAAATTCGGTATGCGCCTAGAGGATTTTGGCGTGGTTCGCGAAGCATCGTATGAGGTGTTTACGCAAAGTACCCATGAGATGATTATTATCTCGTAGCATTCTGGGTATAATGTTTAGGTTATTTTTGCAATGGTTCATTTTTGAAGGAGCATAACGTGGCAATCTCTACCGCCGATTTCCGTAATGGCATGTGCATCGAGTACAACAACAAGCTCTGCACGATCGTTGAATTCCAGCATGTTAAGCCTGGCAAGGGCGGTGCATTCGTTCGCACCAAGCTCCGCGACATCAAGACTGGTCGCGTAGTTGACTACACCTTCAACGCCGGCACCAAGTTCGACTCCGTTCGCCTTGAAACCAAGAAGATGCAGTTCCTCTACAGCGATGGCACTGACTTCAACTTCATGGATATGTCTTCCTTTGAGCAGCTTTCCATTCCTGCTGAAACCGTAGGTTCTGCAGCGAACTGGCTGAAGGAAAACGACGAGGCTACCCTCATGTATGCTGGCGACGAGCTTATCAGCATCGAGCCTCCTATGTTCGTTGAGCTTGAGGTTACTGAAACCGAGCCTGGCTTCAAGGGAGACACCGCCACCAACACCACCAAGCCTGCAACGCTTGAAACCGGTGTAACCATTCAGGTTCCCACCTTCGTTGAGATCGGCGACGTTCTTCAGATCGACAGCCGTGATGGCCGCTTTGTTAAGCGCGTCTAGTTCTATGTGTCTTAACTGAAAACTCTACTGGCAACGGGGCGCTACGGCGCCTCGTGCTTTATACTTAATTTTCGTTTTTAACGTGCGTATAGTGCGCGCAACGCGTTTCGAAGAGGAGGTGCGAAACACTTGGGAAAGCTTCAGATCATGGACACCACCATTCGCGACGGCCAGCAGAGCCTCTGGGCAACTCGTATGCCAGTAGGCGATATGCTCCCGATCTTGCCTAAGATGGATCGCGTAGGTTATTGGGCTATCGAGGCTTGGGGCGGTGCGACGTTCGACACCTGCCTGCGCTTCCTCGACGAAAACCCTTGGGATCGCTTGCGCTCTATCAAGTCGAAAACCCCCAACACGCGTCTTTCCATGTTGTCCCGTGGACAGAACCTGGTGGGTTACAAGCATTATTCCAAAGATGTTGTTAACCGCTTCATCGCTGCTGCTCATCGCAATGGCATTGACGTGTTCCGCGTTTTCGACGCGTTGAACGATATCCGCAATGTGGTAGACAATGCTGAGGCCATCAAGGCATGTGGCGGCCACTTCGAAGGCGCTATTTCCTATACGCTTTCTCCAGTTCATACGCTCGATAGCTTCCTTGAATATGGCCAGCAGCTTAAGGATCTTGGCGCTGACTCCATTGCCATCAAGGACATGGCGGGCATGCTTACTCCGTATCGCACCGAGCGCATCGTTAAGGCATTCAATGCTGAAATCGGTTTGCCCATTCACGTTCACTGCCACTATGTTGGTGGTATGGCTCCTGCCAACTACCTGAAAGCTGCTGAAGCTGGTGCTGCTATTGTCGACACCGCTGCTGCGCCTTTGGCATTCGGCAACTCCCAGCCTGCAGTTGAAATGCTCGTTGCTGCTATGCAGGAAAGCCGCTACGACACCGGACTTGATCTGGGTCTTTTGTTTGAGATTTCCGAGTATTGGGAAGAGGTTCGCAAGCGCGGTCACTATAAGCGTGGCGTTTCCTCCCTTACCCATATGAAGGTGTACTCGCACCAGGTTCCTGGTGGCATGATGTCGAACCTTATGTCGCAGCTGGAAATCCAGAATGCGATCGATCGCCTCGACGACGTTATGGAAGAAATTCCTCGTGTTCGCGCTGAGGTGGGTTATCCGCCGCTGGTAACGCCTCTTTCTCAGATTGTAGGCACGCAGGCTGTGTTCAACGTTCTGACAGGTAAGCGCTGGAGCGTTGTTTCTAAGGAAATGAAAGATTATATCTGCGGTTATTACGGAAAGGCTCCTGGTCCCATGAGCCCAGAGGTGGTAAATCGTGTTGTGGGCGAATCCGACATCATGCTTGATCCTGATGTTGCTCCAGGTTCGCTGGTAACTACCACGTTCGCCGAGCTAGAGGAAGAAATCGGCGATCTGGCCAAAACCGAAGAAGACGTTTTGATGTACGCGCTCTTCCCGAATGAGGCTCGTACGTATTTGAGCAAGCACCGTACATCTGAAAAGGTCGATTTCCTTCTTGAAGAGGAATCGAGCAACACCAAGGAGGACGATTACGTGGATATCAACCAGATTCGAGAGCTCGTTCGCGTTGCCGAAGAAAGCGGCGTTGGCGAAATCGTAGTTGAGGAAGAGGGCGCTCGTATCGCCGTCCGTATGCCCGGCGCCGTTGCGGCTGCCCCTGCTGCCCCTGTTGCCGCCGCAGCTCCCGCTGCAGCCGCCGCTCCCGTTGCAGCGCCTGCCGCCGCACCTGCTGCAGCTGCTTCTCATCCTGCAAATTGGTACTGCGTAACCTCTCCGATGGTAGGCACGTTCTATGCTGCTCCCGCTCCTGGCGAGCCTGCCTTTGTCCAGGTTGGCGATGAAGTTGCTGCCAACCAGACACTGTGCATCGTTGAGGCAATGAAGCTCATGAACGAAATCGGCGCCGAGGAAATGGGTACGGTACGCGAGGTATGCGTTGAGGATGCAACTCCGGTAGAGTTTGGCACCCCGTTGTTCTATATCGAGCCCCACACGAGCCATGACGCCGTTGGTCCGGAGAGTGCATAAATGTTTGACAAAGTCTTAATTGCCAACCGCGGCGAAGTTGCCCTGCGCATTATGCGCGCCTGCAAGGAGTTGGGCATCAAAACCGTGGCAGTATATTCAACGGAGGACGCCGATACGTATCCCGTTCGCTACGCGGATGAAAAGGTATGCATCGGTCCTGCTCCTGCAAATAAGAGCTATCTGGTAATGCCTTCCATCATCGCTGCAGCAGTGAACACTGGGTGTCAGGCTATTCACCCTGGTTACGGCTTCTTGGCTGAAAACTCCGATTTCGCCCGCGCTTGCGCCGACAACGACTTGGTGTTCATCGGCCCTTCGCCCGAGTGCATTGACGCCATGGGCAACAAGGCTGCCGCCCGCGACACCATGAAGGCATGTGGCGTTCCAACGGTGCCTGGTTCCGATGGCGTTGTTGAAACGGTCGAAGAGGCCCGCAAGTTCGCTGAAGAAGTTGGTTATCCGGTGCTTATCAAGGCGTCTGCCGGCGGTGGCGGCAAGGGCATGCGCGAAGTTCATGATCCTGCCGATCTGGAGTCTCAGTTCATGGCCGCGAAGAACGAAGCTCTTGCAGCGTTTGGCAACGGTGACGTATACCTTGAAAAGCTCGTTTTGCGCCCCCGTCACGTCGAGGTGCAGATCCTTGCTGATAAGCACGGTAATAGTATTTCCTTGTGCGAACGCGACTGCTCGTTGCAGCGTCGCCATCAGAAGCTGCTGGAGGAAGCTCCTTCACCGGCTCTTACCGAGGAAATTCGCCGCGCTATGGGCGTTGCTGCTGTTAAGGCGGTACGTGCAACGGGTTACGAGAATGCCGGTACCATCGAATTTCTCCTCGATACCGATGGCAAGTTCTACTTCATGGAAATGAACACTCGCGTTCAGGTAGAGCATCCTGTCTCAGAGCAGATTACGGGCACCGATATCATCAAGGAGCAGTTGCGCATTGCTTCCGGTGAGCCTATCTCCTGCATTGAGCGTGCTCCCTTTACGCCGTTTGGCCACGCTATGGAGTTCCGTATCAATGCTGAAGATCCCGAGCATGATTTCCGTCCTTGCCCCGGCAACATCACGCGTTTCGAAGTTCCTGGTGGTCCTGGTGTTCGTGTGGAAACCTACATCAAGCAAGGCGACCGCATCTCTCCGTATTATGATTCCATGGTTGCCAAATTGATCGTATGGGGCATTGACCGCGATGAGTGCATCGCTCGAGGCAAGCGTGCTCTGAGCGAGTTCTGCATCGAGGGCATCAAAACCACGATCCCCTTCCATTTGGAGGTTCTTGAAAAGGAAGCCTTCATTGAGGGAAGGGTGTATACCGATTTCATCGAAACCGAAATGGGGGATGAATAATATGTCAGATATCAATACCGAAAGCATGGCTATCGCGCCGGGCGTTGTGGAAACGATTGTTACCCTCGCCGTTCGCGATGTTGCCGGCGTGGCATCGGTTGGTGCCGCACCTTCCGGGATCCGTTCCCTTCTTTCGTTCAAGCAGTCGGCTCAGGGCGTATCCGTCAATGTTTCCCATGACAATACGGTTGACGTTGCGGTTTCTCTCCGCGTCCAGTCGGGCCGTTCCCTGAACGAAATTGCCGATAGCGTTCGCAAGTCTGTGGCTGATGCTGTTCTTTCGCAGGTTGGCCTTACGGTGTCACGCGTGGATATCCGCGTTGACGGCATCGTATTTCAGGATTAGTGGTGCCTGTGTCTAAGGCTTATTCTCAACATGAAGAACGCACCCTTGCTCGTAAGCATGCGCTGCAGCTTATGTATCAGGGTGAAATCCTGGAAAAGACCCCGCGTGAGCTTATCGATAATGGCCAGCTTGTTCCCGAAACGCAGGGCTTGGGCGAGTATGCCCTGATGCTTCTTGACGGCGCCAAGGAAAACCTTGAAGCAATCGATGAGCTTATCGAATCGGCAAGCGATAACTGGACGCTCGACCGCATGCCTGTAGTTGACCGTTCGTTACTCCGTCTTACCACGTATGAAATGCGCTACGTTGATGATGTACCTGTTTCGGTATCCATCAACGAAGCCGTTAACTTGGCCAAAGAGTTTGGCGGCGACGATTCCCCAAGGTTCATCAACGGAATCTTGGGCCGTATCGCTACCCAGCTTGAAAGCGAGTAGTCATAATGGAATCACAGGCTCCTCAGACGTTCGAGGACATCAAAGCACGCCTTGACGAAATTGTGGCGGCTGTCAGCGATGAGGAGCTTCCTCTTGATGAGGCATTGAGCCTGTACGAGGAAGCGGTGGGCATTGGTCTTACTGCTTCTCGCATCATGGAAGAGGGAATTGCTACTAAGGAAGCCGAATCCGTCGAGGCTCAAGCCTCGTCGGATTCGGATACTTCGTCTTCGGACGAATAGGAGGAGGTGCCGTATGGCCCGCATACTTGACTCCATCGATTCCCCAGACAAGCTGAAGCTCCTCACTGATGAGGAGCTTTCCATATTGGCGCAGGAAATTCGTGAGGAGATCATCAACGTCACTTCCAAGACGGGTGGTCATGTTGCTTCGAGCCTTGGTGCGGTTGAAATCATTCTGGCGGTTCATTCGCTTATTGATTCGCCGCATGATCGTTTTTTGTTCGACGTTGGGCATCAATCGTATGCTCATATGCTTATCACAGGGCGTTTGAACGAATTCCCCACACTTCGCCAATACAAAGGGTTATCGGGCTTTCCGAAGCCTCATAGTAACCCACACGATGTGCATCCTTCTGGCCACGCTTCCGACTCGCTTTCCGTAGCGTGCGGCTTGGCGCGTGCGCGCGATTTGCGCGGCGACAACCAAAAGATCGTGGCGCTTATCGGCGATGCTTCGCTGGCTGGCGGCATGGCCTTCGAGGCGCTCAACGATATCGGCCAGGCTCAGACGCCGCTCGTTATTATCTTGAATGACAACGAAATGAGCATCGCCCGTAATGTTGGCGCAATGGCGATGCATCTGGGCGCTTTGCGCGTTACGAGCAACTATCGCAAGAACCGCGATAATATGCAGGATTTCATGGAAAATTCCCTTGGTCCTGCAGGTAAAGCCATGGTGAAACTAGGCAAAACGGCAAAGGAGTCGTTGAAGCAGTTCGTCATGCCCGACACTATGCTCTTCGAGCAATTGGGCATCGTATGCACGCCGCCTGTTGATGGTCACGACATTCCTGCACTGAAGCGGACTATTGGCCATGCGCTAGAATCCGATGTTCCCGTTTTGGTGCACGTGGTTACCAAAAAGGGTGCGGGTTACGGTCCGGCTGAGGCCGATCCTTCCCGTTTCCACGGTACGGGTCCCTATGATATTGCTACAGGCGCTGCGCGAAAGGCTGCCCCTAAGGCCCTTACTTATACACAGGCATTTACCAAGGCATTTGAGAAAGAAGCACAGTTGGATAGCTCCATCTGCGCTATTTCTGCTGCGATGGTTGACGGAACAGGCCTGCGCTCCTTTGCGAATTCCCATCCCGATAGGTGCTTCGACGTTGGGATAGCTGAGGGTCATGCGGTAGGTATGGCAAGCGGCTTGGCGTTAGGCGGTCGTAAGCCAGTCGTGGCTCTGTACTCAACGTTCTTCCAGCGTGCAGTAGATCAGGCCATTATCAACGTGGCGCTCGAAAAGCTTGATGTTGTATTCGCCCTTGATCGTGCCGGTTTGGTGGGCGATGACGGCCCCACGCATCACGGCATGTTCGATATGGCGCTTCTGCGTTGTGTGCCGAATATGAAAATCTTGGCACCTTCAAATGAAGCCGAGCTTGCCCATGCATTGCATACCGCTTTGAAGCTCGATGGTCCTGTTGCTCTGCGTTATCCTCGTGGTGAAGCAGCGGGCGTGCCCATGCCCGATGATGCCCTTATGATGAAACCGGGTAAGTCGCGTGTGGTCCGCGAAGGCAATCAGGCTGCAATTTTGGCATTTGGTCGTATGGTCAACTATGCCGTTGATGCCGCCGAGCTTCTTTCGGATCAGGGTTTCTCGGTGCGCGTTGTTGATATGCGTTGGGTGAAGCCCCTCGATCTTGAGGCAATTGCGGCAGCGGCGGAAACCGGTGCTGTCGTAACGGTTGAAGATGGCGTACGTATCGGCGGGGCTGGCGAAGGCGTAGCGGAAGCCCTGGCACTTATGGGATCCGCCCCCAAAGTAAAGGTTTTGGGCTTACCCGATAGTTTTGTTGCTCAGGGTAAAGTGGATCAACTTTTTGCCGATTTGGGCATTGATGCCAAGGGCATTGCTGATGCTGTTGCGAATTTGCTTGGCGAATAGGTTGCCATATACACATATAAGCCGCTCGTAATACAAGGGCCGTTTGGCCCTTGCTTGTTCTTTGGAGTGTAAGTGGATAACGAACGGAACATCAATGCCTGGTTGAGTGCGGCTTCGCAGGAGGTCGCTGAAGCTACTTCGAGGCTTATGGGTACGGTAAATGAGCTCCGCAAAACGGAAACCATCTATCCTGCCCAAGAGAATATTTTGAATGCTTTGGGCTTCACGGCTCCTGAAGATGTTCGAGTGGTTATTTTGGGGCAAGATCCCTATCACGGCCCTAACCAGGCGATGGGACTTTCATTTTCGGTTCCACAGGGCGAAAAGCTGCCGCCGAGCCTGCGTAACATCTACAAGGAAATGGTTTCCGATCTTGGGTGCTCCATGCCCGAAAGTGGGGATTTGACCTCTTGGGCGCAGCAGGGAGTCCTTCTGTTGAACACGACGCTTACCGTACGTGAGCATGCTGCAAATTCGCATGCCAAACTGGGGTGGCAAATTCTAACCAATCATGTGATTGAGCAGTGCTTCATGCTGAGGCAGCCTGTTGTGTTCTTGGCGTGGGGCAGGCATGCGGTAACGCTTGTTGAAGATGCTCGTTTGCGGGCAGCTGGCCAGGGCTGTGCAAGCTTGGAGATCAAGCATATTCTCAAGTCGACCCATCCCTCGCCTCTTTCCGCAAATAAGCAGGGTGGGGAACTGCGTGCATTTATGGGATCACAGCCCTTTTCAAGTGCGAATGCCTTGCTTGCTCGTTACGGCGAAAACCCGATCATGTGGCAAAGTGTTTGCTAATGGAAAGTCTTGCAAAACCTTTTAACCGAGTTTTCTTTTTGCTGTGTGTTCTCATAACCGGCTCGTTGGCTGGCGCCTTTATTTGGTTGTTCTTTTTTCTTATGAACAAGGGCATTGCCTTTCTGTGGCAGACGGTGCCTGGTTGGATAAGCTATTTAACGGCAGAGTCGTTGCCTGTTCTTTCTCAAGGTCCTTTTGGGTTTGTTCCCTTTCCCCTGATCGTTTGCGTGCTGGGCGGCTTGCTAATCGGGCTGTATGCCAAGCATACGGGCATTGAACCTGAAGATCTCAATGTTGTAATGGCGAAGGTGAAGAAAACGGGCCGTTATGATTACAGTCATATTGGCAAGCTTTCCCTGGCTGCGCTGTTGCCGTTGCTGTTCGGAGGAAGCGTAGGGCCTGAAGCTGGTCTTACAGGCGTTATTGCGGGTCTGTGCACCTGGGTAGGGGACAGGATGCGCAGGTTCGGTTCGGACTTTCGCGCCCTTACCATTGCCGGCACTCAGGCAGCGCTCACCGCGGTGTTCACTGCTCCGCTCTATGGTTTCGTGGCACCGCTTTCCGGAACGGCCGATGGGTCGGGTGGGGAAGAGAGCATCACTCTTCCAAAGGCCCAGAAAGCCGTGGTGTATCTGTGCGCTATC
>UQVJ01000037.1 GCA_900544455.1 uncultured Eggerthella sp.
CGCTCTTCCGATCTGGTATACCTGCTCAAGAGCCAGGCGGTTCCCGGGGCGTACGATCTGGTGGTGTATCTGGACAACTCAACGTGCGCTGCTGAGCTGAACGCGAGAAGGGAATTGCTCCGTTTCGAATACCTTGATCGCTTTAATACGACCATAGATGTATTTGAGATTCGTATCTCAAGGGGGCCGTACAAGGACAAACACCCCTTTGCTGATTCTCTCGGCTCGGATGCTCAAGTCGAAAGTCGAGACCTTAGCGAAGAAGAAACAACGCGAATAGAAGAGATGACGTCGACTATCAAAGACCCTCGTTTAAGGGCTTCGTTCCGACGCGCTATGGCGGCTCAGAAGCGTCGAAATGACCCTTCTTCATAAAAAATGCCCAACACGATAGCTTTTATGCCCGTAGAAGCGCTCTGAATGCCCTCTGCCGCCAATGGGTGGCAAGGTATCTTACCTGTTCTGCTATAATAATAAGGTTAAAAATCCCCTCGATACGCCGCTTGTAGGCGTATCAGATAGCAGAAAGAGGAGGAAATACGTGGCTTCAGACGAATCCCACTACAGCGGCCAAGACATTCAGATCTTGGAAGGCCTTGAAGCAGTGCGCAAGCGTCCTGGTATGTACATTGGCTCTACCGGTCCGCGCGGCCTTCACCATCTGGTGTACGAGGTTGTTGACAACGCAGTAGATGAAGCTCTTGCTGGCTATTGTGACCACATCGAGGTTACCATCCATGAGGACAACTCCATCACTGTTGTTGACAATGGCCGCGGTATTCCCGTTGACAAGCACCCTAAGGAAAAAATTCCAACCGTTGAGGTTGTACTCACCATCCTTCACGCAGGCGGTAAGTTCGGCGGCGAAGGATATAAGGTTTCCGGTGGTTTGCACGGCGTAGGCGTTTCAGTTGTGAATGCGCTTTCTACTCAGGTGGTTGTACGCGTGCGTCGCGATGGCAAGGAATACGAGATTTCCTTCGACCATGGCAAAACCAAGGAAAAGCTTCACGAGGTAGGTACCTCTAAGGCCAGCGGTACCACGGTAACGTTCTGGCCCGACCCTGAGATCTTCAAGGAAACCACCATTTTCGATTACGAAACGTTGAAAACCCGTTTCCGCGAAATGTCTTTCCTTAACAAAGGCCTGAAGATCACCCTCGCTGACGAGCGCACCCCCGGCGAAGACGGCAAGCCCCGCACCGAGGTATTCCAAGCTCTTGGCGGCCTTCAGGATTTCGTTAAATTTCTCAATGAGGGCAAGGAAACACTGAACAAGCCCATCTATTTTGAGGCCGAAAACGAAGACGGAATGGTAGAAGTGGCAATGCAATGGTCCTCTTCCTATTCGTCTAATGGTGTGCTTTCTTTTGCGAATAACATTCACACCATCGACGGCGGTACCCATCTTGATGGTTTCAAGCAGGGCGTTACGCGTACCATCAACGATTACGCCCGTAGCAAGGGAATCTTGAAGGAAAAGGACAGCAACCTTTCCGGCGACGATACCCGAGAAGGTCTTTCAGCTGTTGTCTCGGTTAAGCTCCGTGATCCGCAGTTTGAGGGCCAGACCAAGGGCAAGCTGGGCAATACAGAGATCCGCGGTTTGGTTCAGACTGCCGTAACCAAGGGCTTAGCCGAGTACCTAGAAGAAAACCCAACGCCTGCTAAGCGCATCATCAACAAGGCCTCGCAGGCGCTGAAGGCTCGCGAGGCTGCTCGCAAGGCGCGCGAAATGACGCGCCGCAAGGGCGTTCTTGATTCTTTCAGCCTTCCCGGTAAGCTGGCAGACTGCTCGAGCAAGAACCCTGCCGATTCTGAAATCTTCATTGTAGAGGGCGATTCCGCAGGTGGATCTGCTAAGCAGGCTCGTGACCGTAAGTATCAGGCCATCATGCCCCTGCGCGGTAAGATCTTGAACGTCGAGCGCGCTGGCTTGCACCGCTCGCTTTCCTCCGACACCATCTCTTCGCTCATCACCGCAATTGGCACGAATATCGGCGAGGATTTCAACGCGGATGCCGCCCGTTATCATCGCATCATTATCATGACCGATGCTGACGTCGACGGCGCTCATATTCGTATTCTGTTGCTCACCTTCTTCTATCGCTATATGCCTGAGCTCATTACCCGTGGATACATCTACATCGCCCAGCCCCCGCTGTATGGCTTGAAGAAAAAGGGCAGCAAGAAGCTGGAGTATATCTTCAACGATGATGCTCTGGCTGCCCGTTTGGCTGAGATCCCCGATCGAGACAGTATTTCGCTGCAGCGTTACAAAGGTTTGGGCGAAATGGACCCCGAGCAGCTGTGGGAGACTACCATGGAGCCCTCTACCCGCACCATGCTTCAGGTAAGCATCGAAGATGCCGCTGAAGCCGAGCGCGTGGTCAGCGAGCTTATGGGCGATCAGGTTGAGCCTCGTAAGGAATTCATTCAGAAGCACGCCCATGACGTGCGCTTCCTCGATTTCTAGGAGGGATGCCGGGTAAGGGCCCGGCGAAGTGTTTCACGTAAAACATTCAAGCAACAAGACAGAAGGAGTCTTCGTGGCAGAAGATAAGAACGAGACAGACAAGAAGGACGAGCAGCAAACCGCTGCAGCGAATGTTCTTCCTGCTGAGCTCAGCAAAGAGATGCGCACGTCGTTCCTCGAGTATTCGATGAGCGTTATTGTTTCGCGCGCGCTCCCCGATGTTCGCGACGGCCTGAAGCCCGTTCATCGCCGCATTCTGTATGCGATGAACGAAAGCGGCATCACCCCCAAGCGCCCCCACGCTAAGTCCGCTCGTACCGTTGGTGACGTAATCGGTAAGTATCACCCGCATGGCGACTCTGCGGTATACGACACTATGGTTCGTTTGGCCCAGCCGTTTTCCATGCGTGTTCCGCTGGTTGACGGCCATGGTAACTTCGGTTCCATCGACGGTGACTCGGCAGCTGCAATGCGTTATACCGAGGCTCGTCTGGACAAGCCAGCTATGGAGTTGCTTCGCGATCTCGACAAGGAAACGGTAGATTTTCAGCCTAACTACGACGAGAGTCTGCAGGAGCCTGTTGTCTTGCCGTCGCGCTTCCCGAACCTGTTGGTAAATGGTTCTTCGGGTATTGCCGTCGGCATGGCAACCAACATTCCTCCGCATAACCTTGGTGAGGCGATCGATGCAACCTGCATGATGATCGACAATCCCGATTGCACGGTGGATGACCTGATGAAGGTTCTTCCTGGCCCTGACTTCCCCACGGGAGGCATCATCATGGGCCGTAAGGGTATCCGCGATGCCTATGAAACGGGAAAAGGAAGCCTCACCATCCGTTCGAAGTGCCGCATTGAAGAGGGGAAGAACGGCAAGCATTCCATTGTTGTTTCCGAGATTCCCTATCAGGTGAACCGTACCAATCTTTTGAAAAAGATTGCCGACCTGATTCGCGACAAGAAGCTTCCGGAGATTTCAAACGTTCATGACGGCGCCGACCGCCATGGCATCGATATCATTATCGAGCTGAAGCAGAATGCTATCCCTCAGGTTGTGCTCAACAAGCTGTATAAGCACACCCAGCTGCAGGTTGGCTTTGGCTGCAACATGTTGGCGCTGGTTAACGGTGTTCCTCGCGTGTTGTCCCTGAAGGAAATTCTTCACTATTACATCTTGCATCAGGAAGAGGTTGTGGAGCGTCGTACGCGCTACGACTTGGCCAAAGCGGAGGCTCGCGCACATATCCTGGAGGGCTTCGTAATTGCTCTCGACAATATCGATGAGGTAATCCAGATCATCCGCTCGTCCAACACCGATCGCGAAGCGAAAGACGTGTTGATGGAGCGTTTCAAGCTTTCTGAAAAGCAGAGCGAAGCCATTCTCGAAATGAAGCTGCGCCGTCTGACCGGCTTGGAACGAGAGAAGATCGAAGCCGAATTGAAGGAGCTGCGCGAAAAGATCGACTACTACAAGCGCTTGCTTTCTGACAAAGACTTGGTGAAGCAGGTAATCAAGGAAGAGCTTACTGAAATCAAGGAAAAGTACAGCTCTGCTCGTATTACAAAGATTACCGACGAGGCGAAGGATCTTGACGTAGAAGACCTCATCGCTGAAGAAGAGGTTGCCATTACCGTAACCAAGGCAGGCTACGTGAAGCGTCTTCCTGTGGCTACGTATCGTCAGCAGAAGCGCGGTGGCAAAGGTATGCAAGGGGTCAACCTGAAAGAGGCCGACTTTGTCGAGCACCTCTTCATTTCCTCAACTCATGCATATCTGCTGTTCTTCTCTTCTCGCGGACGCGTATACCGTCTGAAGGCTTATGAGATTCCTGAGGCCTCTCGTCATGCTCGAGGAACCGCTATTGTGAATGTTCTGCCCCTGGAAAAGGGAGAAACCATCGCTGCGGTTATCGCCACCAAGGATTTCCCCGAAGACGAGTACCTGATGTTCGCCACCTCGTCTGGCATGGTTAAGAAAACTTCCATGAAGCTTTATGACCGTACACGCCGAGACGGATTGATTGCTATCAATCTGAAGGAAGATGACACGCTTATCAGCGTTCAGCGCGTTGCCGAAGGGGAAAAGGTCATGATGGTTTCCTCTGTGGGCAAGGCGATTATGTGGGATGAGTCCGAGGTTCGCGCCATGGGTCGCGACACCATGGGCGTGCGCGGCATGACGGTTAACGCCGATGCTCGCGTACTGGGCATGGAAATCGCGCGTCCGGGAACCGAGCTCTTAGTTATTACCGAGCTTGGCTATGGTAAGCGCACACCGGTAGAGGAATATCCTTCTCACCATCGCGGTGGCCAAGGTGTGTACACCATCACTATGACAGCAAAGAAGGGTTTGCTTTCGGCCATGAAGATCGTCGAGGAGAACGACGAGATCATGATTATCACCGAAGAGGGCGTAGTGGTTCGCACACCGGTTTCCGGTGTGTCGCAGTTGGGACGTTCCACTCAGGGCGTTCATGTGATGAATGTTGCTGGCAAGGATAAGGTTTCTGCTGTGGCAACTTCAACCACAACCGAAAAGAAATCTTCCAAGGCGGCAACCGCCACCCATGAAGATCAGAACAGTCTGCTCGATGAAGAGTAGTAGGAAGCACTGATATCCTTGATGTTGGGACCCAGAAAGTCTGGGTCCCAATTTTTTCCAAAAAATTTTTTACTAATTTCAGGCAGAAAACCACCTAGGATAAGTGCGCTATTTCTCCGAAAAGAGCAATGTTGCCATCTGTTTTCGGAGAAATCTGTTTCACGGTTTGAATTGAAAACATTGATATGACCTGGGCATATATAAAGAATGATCATTTGAAAGAGAAATTGGCAAAAACCTTTTTAAGAAAATGCAAAATTCTTCTTGACCCGTATGGGGGTAGGAAGTATATTAATTGAGCGCGATTTCGGGCCCATAGCTCAGTTGGTTAGAGCGCACGCCTGATAAGCGTGAGGTCAGCAGTTCAAATCTGCTTGGGCCCACCATTTTTTACTGATAAACGCTCCACCGTGAGCCGAGTTTGCCGGTGGAGCGTTTATTGATAACGAAATCGCACATAACCTACGTGGGGCATTAGCTCAGCTGGGAGAGCGCGGGCTTTGCAAGCCTGAGGTCAGGGGTTCGATCCCCCTATGCTCCACCACGAATTTTCGAAGCCGTCCGAATGGACGGCTTCTTTTTTGTGTAAAGCGACTGATCTGCCCTGTTTGGGCTCTTTCGCGCTGGTAAGCTTTTACCGCTTATGGGTTAACAAGACAACGTCTTTAAGAAGGAAGAAGTAGATGAAACAGGAAAACATCCGCAATGTGGCAATCATTGCGCACGTTGACCATGGTAAAACCACCCTGGTTGACCGCCTGCTCTGGTCCTCGCATGTATTCCGCGAAAACCAGGAAGTCGCCGAACGCGTACTCGACTCGAATGATCAGGAGCGCGAGCGCGGCATTACCATTCTCTCTAAGAACATCTCCATCCATTACAAGGACACTAAGATCAACGTTATCGACACCCCCGGTCATGCCGACTTTGGTGGCGAGGTGGAGCGCGTTCTCAACATGGCAGATGGCGCATTGCTCATTGTTGATGCTTATGAAGGCCCCAAGCCCCAGACCCGTTTCGTTCTTTCGCATGCCCTTGAGCGTGGTTTGCGCATCGTTGTTGTGGTCAACAAGATCGACCGCCCCAATGCTAACCCCGATGCTGCTGTCGACAAGGTATTCGACTTGATGGTTGAGTTGGGTGCAAGCGACGAGCAGCTTGATTTCCCTGTTGTTTATGCCTCTGCAGTTAATGGCTACGCACGCTACGACGTCAATGACGGCAACATGGACATGATTCCCCTGCTGGATACCATCCTGAAGGAAATCCCCTGCCCTGACGTAGATGTAGACGGCCCTGTTGCCCTTCAGGTTTGCACGGTTGATCACAGCAGCTATGAGGGACGCATTGGCATCGGTCGTCTGCAGAGTGGCACTATCCATGAAAAAGAACAGGTTCTGGTAATCCAGCCCGACGGCAACCGCTACAACGCGCAGATCCGCAAGGTGTATACCTTTGAGAACCTGGGTAAGGCTGAGGTTCCTGCGGCCAGTGCAGGCGATATCGTGGCTGTTATCGGCGTGGAGCAGACTGACATCGGCGATGTTATCACCGATCCTGAAAACCCTGTCGAGATGGAGCCCCTGGCTGTTGAAGAGCCCACTATGGCTGTTGTGTTCGAGGCTTCTACGAGCCCCTTGGTTGGTCGAGAGGGCGATATCGTCGGCGCTCGTCAGCTGAAGGAGCGCCTGATGCGCGAAAAGGAGAGCAACATCTCCATGCGTATTGAGGAAACCGAAGACAAGTCGGGCGTTCGCGTTGCCGGCCGTGGTGTTCTTCATCTTTCCGTTCTCATGGAAACCATGCGTCGTGAAGGTTTCGAATTCCAGGTTGGCCGTCCTCAGGTTGTTTACAAGGAAGATGAGGCTGGCAACAAGCTTGAGCCTATCGAGGAAGCAACTATCGACGTTCCCAACGACTATTCCGGCAAGGCAATTGAGGTTATGGGTACCGCAGGCGGCATCATGGAGGATATGGTGTCCGACGAAACCATGACTCACCTCACGTTCGCCATTCCTTCCCGTGGCACCATGGGCCTGAAGACCAAAATCCTGAATGTAAGCCACGGCGAAGCAGTGTTGTTCCACCACTTCCGCGAATACGGTCCCTATTCTGGAGAGATGATTGGCCGCAAGAATGGCTGCATGATTGCTATGGCAACCGAGAAGTCTGTTGCATATGCGCTTGATACCCTGCAAGAGCGCGGCAAGCTGTTTGTCGGCCCTGGCGAGGATTGCTATGAAGGCATGATCGTTGGCGAATCCGCCAAGGAAGGCGACATGGTGGTAAATGTTGCCAAGGCAAAGCAGCTGGGCAACCAGCGCTCTTCTGGCGCCGATAAGGCTATTTCTCTTACACCCCCTATCACGTTTACGCTCGAAGAGGCGCTTGAATACATTGAAGACGACGAGCTGGTAGAGGTAACGCCTCAGTCTATTCGTCTCCGCAAGCGCACCCTTTCCGCTACTCAGCGTCGTAAGGAAGCGAAGAACAAATAGGCTGGCCCCTTCTAGCTCGGGCTTCCCTCTTATGAGGTAAGTGCCTAAGGGGAAACCAACCCAAGGTAGCTGCCAGGTTGTAAGGCTGGACGATTCGTCGTCCAGCCTTTTTGCTTCTTTTTGCTTTAAGTGCTGCCTGTAATGAGGCGTACTTGGATGCGAAGACGGATGCAGACGATAGCGTGCATCGGATCAACTCGATTCGAAGTGCTGCCTTGGACCTTGTCTTGCGGCGATGCGGCTGCCGCCTGAGGACAGCGTTGGAGTTGTATGATGCTCATATGTTCAATCGGAGCTATGCCCCGCCGCTCACGAGCGTTGTCCTTTATAGCACCTCGAGGTGCTATACCCGGCCGCACCGCCCCTTGTCTTCGTGCCGGATTCGCCGTGCTGAATTGGACTACTCGCCAATAGCGCCGTCGTAAGAAGGCTCTATGGTGCTGCGCCTGGGCACTCCGCCCATAATGCCGCCCTAATCGCTCCCTTTTGGAGCCTGAAAACAAAAAATCGGTTAAAACTGCAACTTTTTTGCGATTACGGATTGTTGCGAACTCCCTAATCACGGATTGAAGCAGAAAAACGCAGGAATAATAGCCGTATAGCGGCTGTTATCGCTTTGAAGGGGCGAAAGAGAGTCCGCAATCGCAAAAAAAGTTGCAAAGAAGTTCGATTTTTTGTTTTTGCAGCGGGGAGCTGCTTGATTCTGCAAGAAAGAAGTGAAAAGTCTGACCAGGGGAAAGATGTTTCGTTTCACGTGAAACGGCATGCTGTATTGAGGTCATATTGTTCAGCGCGGTTGGGGCTCTGCTCGGAAAATTTCAGGTGCCAGGGCTATTGCAATTTGCTTGCTCCCATTAGGGGAACCGTCTTTTATGGAGGGGGTGTGATTAAACGGCGGTGATACGTGGGCAAATTGTGCGAACGAAATCACAAAATAGGCGTTGTGCAAAAATAGCATGCGTTGCACCTGCTCACCAGGTGCGGCCTCGTTTCGTACCGTAGGAAAAGGAACATACATGAAGCACGGAGCTCTTCTTCGCAAGATTTCTGTTGTCGGCGTATCCGCTGCCTGTTGCATTGCCCTGGTTGGCTGCGGCGGCACGAATTATGGCTATACCGGCGGCGTTGCAGCAACGGTAAATGGTGCTGAGATTCAGGAAGATACCATCACTAAGTACATTCAGGACTTCCGAACCAGTTCAGACCTTACCAGCGACGACGACTGGGGCAATTGGATGAAGGAGAATTCCTTTGACCCCGCCACCGTTCGTGATCAGGTAATCGATTACTACGTTGAGAACGAGCTGAAGAAGCAGGCGTGCGACGAAAAGGGCATTACGGTCGAGCAGTCTCAGGTTGACGATGAGATCAACAATATGAAGGCTAATTACGATAGTGATGATGCCTGGAAGCAGGCTCTTTCCTCTGCTGGCTTGACCGAGGATCAGTATCGTGAATCCGTCGAAGCTGGTTTGCTCGATAAGGCTTTGGAGGATGCGGTTGCGGGAGACGCAGCTACCGCCGACGATTCCAAGGTGCTTGATATGCTGAATACGTATTACACCATGTTCAATGGTGCAAAGAAATCTTCCCATATTCTGTTCGCGTCGAGCGATACCGAAAAGGCTCAGGAAGTGCTCGATCAGATCAACGCAGGAACGCTCGACTTCGCCGAAGCAGCCAAGCAGTACTCCACCGACACGGCTTCTGCAGCTGACGGTGGTAATGTTGGCTGGGATGCTATCAATTCATTCGTAACCGACTACACCGATGCCCTTGATGGCCTTTCTGTTGGTCAGGTATCTGGTTTGGTAACGAGCGATTACGGTATTCATATCATCAAGTGCACCGATGAGTTTACCTGCGACGGCAAGGCAACCAGCCTCTCCGCATATCCCCAGGAGTTTGTTGATTACATTTCGAATATCGTGAAGGACCAGAACAAGTCCACAGCATATTCTGACTGGTTTAACGACTATAAAGCTCAGGCTGACATCCAAAACAACGATATGCCCGAGAATGTGCCCTACAACCTTGATATGACAAAGTACGATAACGGCGATTCTTCGAGTGACGATTCTGACGACTCAACCGATGGCGCTTCCGCCGACACTAATGCCGACGCATCGGCAACGGAGGGATCGTCGGAGTCTTCCAGCGAGCAGAACACCGATTCTGAGAATTCTGGCCAGTAACAACCAAGTAATCAGGCTTTTCCAGGGCCACCTCGCATGAGGTGGCCCTGATTTATCTAGAAAGGTAAGCAATGGAAACAAAACCTCCTCTTATCGAGCTTCATGACGCCGTAGTTCGTCGTAAGGGAAAAGAAATCTTGAATGTAGGGGATTTCACCCTGCAGCAAGGGGAAAGCATTGCTCTTATCGGACCGAATGGCGCTGGTAAATCGACGTTCATCCACCTCATAACCCGCGAGGTGTTCCCCTTGCATCGTGATGAACCTCCGGTGCTGTTCAAGGGGAAGTCGTTGGTCACGCTTGAGGAGGTCAAGCAATGCTTGGGTATTGTCTCTTCAACGATGCAGGATCAGATAACCGTCCACCTTCCGGCTCTCGATGTGGTGTATGGCGGCTTGTTTGGCGTTCTCGGCGTTCCGCGCCGTCACAATATGACCGAAACAGGCAAGGAAAAGGCTTTGCGTGCTTTGGAGTTTTTAGGAATGAGGGAATACGCCGACCACGACATTATGACGATGTCTTCCGGCCAGGCCCGTCGCGTGCTAATTGCTCGTGCGCTTGTTCATGATCCTGAAGTATTGGTGTTCGACGAGCCCACTACGGCACTTGACCCGGAAGGCATGTACTTTGTTCGCAAGGCGATGCGTGATTTGGTTGCTGCCGGCAAATCCATTATTTTGGTTACGCACTATCCCGAAGACATTATTCCTGAAATCAAGCGTGTGGTGATGATCAAAGACGGCAAGCTTTACGGGGATAAAACCAAGGAAGAAGCTCTTACCACCGAGTGCGTTTCTGACCTTTTTGATGTTCCTTTAAAAATCTTGTCAGAAGATGGCTATTTTTCTCTTGTCAGCCGGTACTAAGATGGTGTAAAGTACAGCCTTGCATGCGCGAGAAGCGCTGCAGCTGGAGAGATGTCCGAGTCTGGCTTAAGGAGCACGATTGGAAATCGTGTATACGCCAAAAGCGTATCTGGGGTTCGAATCCCCATCTCTCCGCCAGTGATTTTTCGAAAGCGCCTGTTTTGGGCGCTTTCTTTTTCACCAGCCCCTTTGGTGGCTGACACATATTTTGGAAGGGTGGCAGAGCGGCTGAATGCGGCGGTCTCGAAAACCGTTTTACCGGTACTCCCGGTAACGAGGGTTCAAATCCCTCCCCTTCCGCCAGCATATAAAGGTCTGCCTTTGGCAGGCCTTTTTTATACATGTAGCCAGTGCATATGATCAGGAAAAGCGTTTCGAAGATAGCCTGGCGTGGCAAGAGCGCAGACAGGGAATAGGCTCTTAAGGGAGTCTTGCCTGGGAAGTGCGCTGGTGGAAGAGCGGATAGCGGAAAGATCCTCGAGCTTTAGGTGTCCATCGTGCGGAAACACCGGTGCTGTATTTTCCAAGCCATCGGACTCCGCGCCCAACCTTCATGGATGGGTTGTGCTCGTTGGCGGAGTTTGGGTTGGGCTTTTCTGTTTGCGAGAGTACACTGGGCTGCATTGGTTTAGAAGAAAAGGGAAAGGACGACCATGGTAGATCGTGTGGTAGATCCCGAAAACGATATCCCCGTAGAAGACGTTGATGACGTGCTGAAGGCCGTTATCGTCGCTGTTTTGGACGAAGCTGCCGACAAGATGGAAGAGGGCAAAGACGTTATCCCCTTCACTGGTCTTGCAGTAAAAGAGAATCTCTTTATCGAGACCCACCCAGGCGACGATGCTGAGGAATGTTTCCTGGCTGCCCGCAATGAGGTTCAGGGCGCTCGTGGCGCTACGGCATATGCATTCTGCTATGACGGCTATGTTGACACCGATGAAGGCCAAAAGGACGCCCTTATCGCCGAAGGTGGCTTGCCGGGCGAAGAGCAGGGATACGCGTTTGGCTATCTTTACGATGAGGAGGGAATTGAGCGCGAGGTTGTCTACATCGGCCCCGCCCCCAACTTTATGGAAAACCTCAAGCTTGAGCTTGAGGTAGAGGGAACCCTCGATCCTAAAGCTCAGGAAGAAGCAACCGAAAAGTAACGAATCCAATTGGGAGAGCCGGCAGCGATGCCGGCTCTTTTTTGTGCTCCGGTGCCGTTGCAGAAAACGTGAGGCCGTGCGGAAAAGGTGCCGACGTACTGTATTTCTCGGAACTTTCGCATTGTTTTCGCATCAATTTCAGATGAGGAGAATAGGATGGTTCCAGGAGATTTGTAAGGCTAATGTGTGCAAACCGTGAGTTCTCATGGAGTCATCGGTTCTTCCTTGTTGTGTTTGGTAACCTAACAAGGCTAATTTCCTGCTTCGGGGCAGCCTTTAAACCCGAAGCCGTAAGTCCAGAGGAGGTGAACTGATGAAGGCTTATGAACTCTTGTATTTTGTAGCTCCGTCTATCGACGAAGAATCTCGTCTCGCTGTTATGAAGCGTATCGAGACCGCCCTCGCAGAAGGTAACGGTGTCGTTGATAATGTTGATAACTGGGGTAAGCGCAAGCTCGCTTACGAAATCAACGGTCTGACCGACGGTGATTACACCCTTATCGATTTCCATGCAGAGCCCAGCAACATTGCTGAACTCGACCGCGTACTCCGCATCTCCGATGCTGTTGTACGTCACATGATCGTTGCTCGCACCGATCGCGATTAATTTTCAAGGAAATCAAAAGGTGGACGGATTAGTCCACGTTGTGAAAGAGGTATCGATATGAGTATCAATCGAGTTGTAATCAGCGGAAACCTTACCCGTGATCCCGATTTGCGTTCCACCGCAAGCGGAATGCCTGTTTTGGGCTTCGGCGTCGCAGTTAACGATCGTCGCAAGAACCAGCAGACGGGTGAATGGGAAGATTATCCCAACTTCATCGATTGCACTATGTTTGGTGCTCGCGCACAGAGCGTTTCCCGTTTCCTTTCCAAGGGAAGCAAGGTTGCCATCGAAGGAAAACTTCGTTGGAGCCAGTGGGAGCGCGATGGTCAGAAGCGCAGCAAGATTGAAGTCATTGTTGACGAGATCGAGTTCATGACTAGCCGTAATGACGGTGCTCCTCGCGCCGCGGCACCCATGGCAGCGCCTATGGCCCAGGCACCGATGGCGGCAGCTCCAATGGCTGCACCGGTTGTAGATGCCTCTGTTTACGACGACGACATCCCGTTCTAATCATTCGAAAGAGGTTAACATGTCTGACTACACCAAGCAGCCTCGTCGAAAGTATTGCCAGTTCTGCAAGGATCATGCGGAATACGTCGACTACAAAGACACCCAGATGCTGCGCAAGTATGTTACTGACCGTGGGAAGATCAAGCCCCGCCGTGTTACGGGCGCTTGCACCCAGCACCAGCGCGATATTGCCAATGCTGTTAAGCGCGCACGCGAAATGGCTCTCATGCCCTACGCTGTGCCTGCTGTAAGCGGCCGCGGCGATCGCCGTAATCGCTAAGAGGAGGATGAAATGAAAGTTATCCTTCTTACCGAAGTTAAGAACAAGGGCGGCGAAGGCGACGTTGTAGACGTAGCTCCCGGCTTTGCTAACAACTACCTGCTTCCCCAGGGTATGGCCGTTCTGGCTACCAAGGGCAACCTGAAGCAGCTCGAGCAGCGCAAGCACAACATTGCTGCTCGCGAAGAGAACCGCATTGCTGACGCTAACAAGATGAAGGCTCAGCTCGAGGCTCTCACCGTTAAGGTTGAGGTTCGCGTAGGCGAAGAGGGCGTTCTCTTCGGCTCCGTAACCGCTCAGATGGTTGCTGATGCTGTTAAGGCTCAGGCTGCCCTCGACATCGACCGTCGTCGCGTTGAGATCAAGAATGCCATCAAGTCCGCTGGCGAGCACACCGTTGTTGTGTCTCTCTACCGTGACATCAAGGCTAACCTCGTTCTGCTCGTAGGCGACGAGGCAACCTTCGCTGCTCCTGCCGAGGAAGCTGCTGAAGAAGCCGTAGAGGCAGAAGAGGCAACCGAAGAAGCTGCTGAGTAGTTTCTTATCTGCTTTTTTCGAAAGGCCACCCATTTGGGTGGCCTTTCTCTGTTTTGACCGAGTCCTGGCAACAAAGCGGGTATTATGAGGATGCTAACCATCGAATCACCAAGGAGCAGACCCTCATGCCTGAAAACAATCAGCCAGCTTCTGAAGCGCGCAAGTCTTTGCCTCAGAACATCGAGGCTGAGCAAACGGTTTTGGCGGCATGTCTTTTGTCGACGGGCGTGTTCGAGGAAGTATCTTTGAAGCTGAAGCCCGAAAGCTTCTTCCGCCCTGCCCACAAGATGATCTTCGAGGCAATGCGCGAAATGAACGCGCGATCCATACCCATCGATGTTATCTCCGTTTCCGACAACTTGAAGGCAGCGGGTCAGTTGGAGGCAGTTGGTGGCCAGCAGTATCTGCTGGAACTTGCCGACAACACGTTTGCGTTCACCAGCTGGCAGCATCATGCCGAAATAGTAAGCCGCGATGCCATTCGCCGTGAGCTTCTTATGAGCGCCGCTCAGATTACCTCACTTGCTTACGATTCCCCTGCCGACCCGAAAGAGCTTATTTCTCAGTCGGAGGCAGCGTTGTTCGGCGTTACCGAGCAAACGGTGAACTCCAGCTTCAAAGGCATTCAGGAGTTGTTGGTAGAAGCTAATGAGGAAATTGCCGAAATGGGTAACCGCGAAGGCATGCTCCAGGGTGTGCCTACCGGCTTCATCGATGTCGACAAGCTTTTCTGCGGCTTGCGTCCGGGTAACCTTATCATCTTGGCTGCTCGCCCCGCTGTTGGTAAAACGTCGTTCGCTATGAACCTTGCGGCCAATGCCGCTAAGTCCGGCGCACCTGTGGCGTTCTTCAGCTTGGAAATGAGTTCCAACGAAATCACGCAGAGGCTTTTGGCAGCGGAAGCGGGCCTTGCCCTTTCGCGCATGCGCAACGGTCAGCTTACCGAAGGGGATTGGAGCCAGCTTATCCAGGCTTCCAGCGACCTTTCCAATTGCGAGTTGTACGTTGACGACTCGGCTGGTCTTTCCATTGTCGAGCTGCGCACCAAGGCGCGTCGTATGATGCGCAACAAAAAGAATGGCCTGATCATCGTTGACTATCTGCAGCTTATGCAGCCGGTAATCCCCCATCCCAACAACCGCGCTGTCGAGGTTGCTGAAATTTCGCGTGGCCTGAAGGTTCTGGCAAAGGAACTCGAGGTGCCCATTATTTCGCTCTCGCAGCTTTCTCGTGGTGTTGAGTCGCGCACCGACAAGCGCCCGATGCTTTCCGACCTTCGTGAATCGGGCTCCATCGA
>UQVJ01000038.1 GCA_900544455.1 uncultured Eggerthella sp.
CTTGTGGATGCGCTTTGCCTGTTCCGTCGTAGGCTCTCCTACCATTTCAATCCCCCTCCAAAACGCAGCCCAAAGGCCTCTGCCACCTGAGCGTTCGATACCTGTTCCTGCTCCTCTATATCAGCAATAGTTCGCGCCAAGAGCAGCGTCTTCGCCAATGCGCGAGCGCTAAGCTCCTTGCTTTCAGCAAGGGCGAGGAAGAATTCCTCTGTTTCGACAGAAAAGCAACAAGCATCCCTTAAATACCTCATGCTTTTCCCCGGCTTACCGTTATTTCCCTCGAAGCATGTTCTTTTCTTCTTGAAAGCCCGCGCTCGCTCAACGCCTTCCCGCAACTCAGCAGAGCTTTTCCCCGCTTCCCGTCCCAGCAGCTCACGGCTATCGCTGCGCCATACGTCGATGCGAATATCAATGCGGTCAAGCAAAGGACCCCCAATGCGGTTCTGATACATCTGAACCGCGGCAGGAGAGCACTTGCAGCGACCCGTTGGATCCCCAAAGTAGCCGCATGGACAGGGGTTGGTTGCCGCCAGAAGCTGAAAGCGGGCAGGAAATGAATACGTTCCGTCCGCGCGCGTAAGCGTTATACCCCCGTTCTCCAAAGGCTGTCGCAGCGTCTGCAGCACAGAAGCCTTGAACTCCGACATTTCGTCGAGGAACAATACCCCGTTATGGGCAAGGGACGCTTCACCGGGATGTGGAGGCGAGCCTCCCCCGATAAGCCCTGCTGCCGTAGCGCTATGATGAGGGCTGCGGAAAGGCCGCCGCCCCGCAAGAACAGGCGAAACATCTTCGCCCACCACTGAATGGATGAGCGCCGTTTCCAGACGCTCTTCCTCACTGAGACTAGGCAAGATACCACCGAACCGCTGCGCGAGCATCGTTTTTCCCGAACCGGGCGGGCCCACCATAATTACCCCGTGCCCACCTGCTGCCGCAACCTGCAATGCGCGCTTCGCCATTTCGTGCCCCAGAACCTCCGAGTAATCGCCTGAAGGATAAATATCCCCAAAGCTAAGTACAGGAGCATTGACGAAGCGCGGCTCGCGCACATGGGAAAGCTGCTCAAGAAACTTGCAGGTTAGGCCTTCGATTCTCACGAATCCCTTATCGGGAGCCCCCGCTATCAAGTCTAGACCGAGCCCCACCGCGCAGCGTTGATAGGCCAGCATACCCGCCGAGCAACGCACACCACCGCCCAAGGAAAGCTCGCCGACCACCAAAGCACGACGAACCACTTCAGCGTCTATTTGCCCCGTTGCGGCCAAAATGCCAAGAGCGATAGGCAAGTCGAATCCCGATCCGGTTTTACGCAAAGCGCCTGGAGCCAGGTTGACCACGATCTTTTCATTCGGCATAACGAAACCACTTGAGCGTAATGCGGCCTTGACCCGTTCCCTTGACTCCTGGATGGCGGCGTCGGCCATGCCAACAATGGCAAACCCAGGAAGGCCGTTTGAAATCACAACCTCGACGGAAACGGGAATAGCCTCAACCCCTCGGATGGTGGCGCCCTGAACCGAAAACGAACGGAAAGACATACCTATTCCACCCCAAATGCATTCTTATGAAAGCGCAAGAACGCACGATTCTCAGAAAGCACCAGAATGGAAATAACATCAAATCGAACGCGTATATCGCAATTCTCGTACGTGGCTAGATAGCACGCCGCAATTCGCTCGTAACGCTCGCGCTTTTTAGCATCCACCGCTTCGGTGGGAAACCCCTTTTCAACATTGGACCTCGTCTTCACCTCGACAAAGCACAGGGTGTCTTCCTCCAGGGCGATAATATCGGCTTCGCCAGCAATACAGGTCCAGTTAGTCTCCAGGATTTCATACCCTTTGCGACTCAGGAATCGCGCAGCCGCCAATTCCCCCCGTTTGCCCAAGGGCAATTCGCGCTCTTCGGGTGTCGGCTCAGGGAACGAACCCTCTTCGTTTTTCAGGCATTCATTTTCAGCAACCATAGCAGCCTCCTTTCGGTGACCACAATAGAAGTCGCATCTTAAATCGATGAGAATCCCGTGCGAAATTGATCGCAAATTCCCGAGAAACAAGGCAAACAGGCAGATGGGTGCAGAAACAAAAGGAGATCAACGAAGAAAACCCCGCCCACAATGAGCCCAAGCTATCTTTCGTCCCACAGACGAGAGCTAGCTTAAACCCGTTGGAGGCGGGGACCAAAATACGAAGAAACCACTTAGCCGAACAACGATTCCTGTAAAAAGTTCTGACAGAACGATACGCGATGGATAGGGGTTAGGCCCTTTTCCGCAATAGCTTGACGATGACGAGCACTCCCATATCCCTTGGAAGAAGCAAAATCATAACCTGGATAGTCTTCATCATAGGAGACCATTAAAGCATCGCGAGACACTTTCGCTATGAGTGAAGCGGCGGAGATGGAGGCGCATAGGGCATCGCCATGAACCACATTTTTTTCGCGAGGGTCAAGATGCAGCGGATTGCCGTCAAGAAGAATCACCTCGGGTTCTATGCCTTGAGCCTCAATTTCAGCAACAGCTTGTCGAAACGCCTTCCGTAAACATGCCGTCATACCGCATTCGTCAATCTCGGAGGGTTCGATATTCACAATAGCCCATGCCAAAGCCCGCTCCTTAACCGTTTTAGCCAAAGCGGGCCTATGGGCCTCGGGCACCTGTTTTGAATCGTTGAGCCCTTCAATCGGAGCGGCATCCCTACGAAGCACCACCGCGCCCACCGTCAGAGGACCCGCCAACGGACCGCGGCCAACCTCATCGAGGCCGACCGTTACGGCACCATTCGTAATCTGCTCCTGATAAGAATACAGCTGGGATACCCGCTCGCGCTCTGCTTGCTCGGCGGCCAAACGACGCTTTGCGACGGCAAGCGCGTTCTGTACCCCCTTGCGCGTATCGGCACACAACGAGCGCTCCAAAACCGCATACTCTTCTGCCGAAGCCTCAGAAAGCCGTTTCTTGATATCACTCACTGTTTGCATGCATCGCTCCTATCTCAAACAGCTCCCCATTCTACCCTATCGCCATAAATGAACGAGGACGCGAAGAAACGATGGGCGCAGGCGAGGTATTCAGTCGCCCTTCGCCTGGTTCCTTTTAGTTTGGCTATCGAAATCAGAAGCTCTCCTCAAAAGGGCGATTTGCTCTTTCTCGGGGAGGCAACCCACAGGCCTCCGATGCGCCTAAAGGCATGCGGCCTGGTTACGTCTAGATCTCAATAAAAAAAGACCCGCCAAAGGCGGGTCTTGAAAGAGCTAGTTAAAAGCCTTTTCCTTGATCTTGGCAGCCTTACCAACCTTGTCGCGAAGGTAGTAGAGCTTAGCACGATTAACGTCGCCGCGGCGGGTTACCTCGATCTTCTCGATCTTGGGAGAATGAACCGGGAAGGTACGCTCTACACCAACGGAGAAGCTGATCTTGCGAACCGTGAAGGTCTCACGGGAAGAAGCGCCATGACGGCGGATTACATCGCCCTGGAAGACCTGGATGCGCTCGCGGTTGCCTTCCTTAATGCGGTAGTGAACCTTTACGTTGTCGCCAACGTTGAAATCTGCGACCTCAGGGTTGATCTGCTGCTGCTCGATTGCGCGGATAATATCCATGGTTTCCGTTCCTTCTATATGCTCAACACTTAGTTTCACTAATAGGGTGTCTTCTGACACAGCCGAAAATTATACTGTTAGCCAGATGTTCATGCAAGGGGTTTATTGCTTTTTATTGACAAACCTTCACTGACACCATATTCCCTCTTCTTTGGGCTGGACGTAAGAAGAAGCTGCCCAACGATGATACCAGTTCACTCGCATTCGTGGGGCAGATACTCCGCCAAATACCCTTTATCCGCCAATGCCTTCTCAATATCATCAAGAGCCTCTTCGCTTTCGGCGGACACCAAATGGAAGTGGTACCCCGAAGTAACCGTCATAAGCAGTGAAGAACGCCCTGTACGCATATCTTCGGCAAAGCGCGCAATGTCGCGGCGGCTCTTCAGGCCCAAAGACGCAGTCACCTTTCCGTACACGCGATGATTCACCATAACGTCTTCCACGGTACCGCCTAGATCGATAATGGTTTCAAGCTCATCTATCGTTTGCTCTTCCCCGTGGTGCACCTTGAAACGCCGCATGAACACCTGCGGCTCCCTCGGAGACGCCAGAACGTAGCCGCGATTGGTGGCTACGATATCGTGCCCGTTTGCGCGCAGAAGGGCAATATCCTGCACGATAATCTGTCGGCTCACCCCCAGCTCTTTAGCAAGTGCCGCACCCGAAAGCGGCTTCTCCGACCCCACAAGGTCGGAGACGATGCGCCCCCGTCGCGTCTGCGCGCTTGCCATAGCCTCAGCTTTGCCCATAAGCCGCTCCTTGCTAGTCGAGAACCTTCAGATGCTTCATGCTTAGGTCAAGAATACCCGCCGAATGAGTAAGCGCGCCAGAAGACACGTAGTCAACACCCAATGTTGCGATACCTTGCAAAGCATCGATATCAACATTGCCCGAGCATTCCGTTTCAGCACGACCGTCGATAAGCGAAAGAGCCTCTTTCATTTGCTGAGTGCTCATGTTGTCGAGCATGATGATGTCGGCCCCCGCTTCCAATGCCTCGGAAACCTGCTGCAGCGTTTCGCATTCCACTTCAATCTTGCGAACGAACGGTGCACGCGAGCGGGCAGCTTTAACGGCATTCGTTATGCCGCCGGCAGCATCCAGGTGATTGTCCTTCAGCATCACGCCATCGGAAAGATTGAAGCGGTGGTTTCCTCCGCCGCCTAAACGCACTGCTTCCTTTTCGAAGATTCGCATACCCGGCGTAGTTTTACGAGTATCGACGATAACGGTCTTTGAGCCGGCTTCCGCCAGAATATCAACCGCTTGGCGTGTCTTAGTAGCTATACCGCTCATACGCTGCAGATAGTTCAAAGCCACACGCTCACCTGAAAGCAGAGCACGAACGTCGGCGTGTACGACACCCAGCAACTGGCCCGACGAGATCCGCTGCCCATCGACAACCGCAGCATCGAATCTTGCTGCTTGGTCAAGGATCTTGAAGGTGCGCTCAAACACCTGAAGTCCAGCAATAACCCCATCTTGCTTGGCAATAAGCTCGACAGTGCCGCGATGCGCCTCAGGCATCACCGTAGCAGTTGACACGTCTTCGCTGGTGATGTCTTCGCAAAGCGCTCTTTTTATATGCTCATCAACAATCAGCACAAACGAGGAAAGATCCATCTACCTCGCCACCTTAACGACAACATCGGCGATAACCTGCTGGGGCATCTGGGCATGAGCTGCGCGCTGGACAGCGCCCACCGTCGAAACGGCTCCCGCATACACCGAAGCCGTCTTCGCCATACGGGACGACACAACACGCGCAGCGCGCTGAGCAAACACCAACGATTCAAGCAGCGAGTTGGAAGCAAGGCGATTCTTGCCATGAACTCCATTGCAGGCCGTTTCACCCAAAGCAAAGAAGTTCATCATGGTTGTTTCCGAGTCGCTGTTCACGTGCACACCACCCATAAAGTAATGCTGGGCAGGAACCACGGGAATAGGCTCTTTCAACAGATCGTAGCCCTCTTCAAGACAGTGCTCATAGATATGAGAGAAGTGACCGGTGATTTCGTCAGGTGACATGCGCTCAAAGGAAAGGAGAACATGATCAGTTCCATCTTTTTTCATCTGCTCGTAGATTGCCGCAGAAACCACATCGCGCGGCTGCAGCTCATCGGTGAAGCGGTTGCCCTCGGCATCGAGCAAGATGGCTCCTTCGCCACGGCAGGATTCCGAAATAAGGAACGCGCGGCCCGGGTGCTTGACATACAAGCTGGTGGGGTGAATCTGAACATAATCCATATGCTCAAGGGCAACACCATGCTCTTGGGCGATACGGCAGGCATCGCCCGTGAGGCTGGGGAAGTTGGTGGATCGCTCATAGCGTCCCCCGATGCCCCCTGTGGCGAGCATGGTATAGGGAGCACGGATAAGGAGACGACGTTCGGCTCCTTCGCCGCCGCGACGGTCGGCGCATACAACGCCCACACAACGATTCCCCTGCGGAGCCTCGATGATATCGGTAACCTCGATATGCTCCAAAATCCGTACATTGGGAAGACGGCGGACGTTTTCCAGCAGCGTGGTGGTGATCTCTTCACCCGTGATATCACCGTGATAGCAAATACGAGGACGCGAATGGGCCCCCTCACGGGTATATGCCAGCGAGCCATCAACCTCGCGTTCGAAGTCTACCCCGCGTCGAATCAGGTCGTTGATGACCGAGCGGCTTGATCGAATCATGATGTCGACGCTTTCGGCACGGTTCTCATAATGGCCGGCCCTCATGGTGTCTTCGTAGAAAGCATCGTAATCGCCTTCGTCATGAAGCACGCATATACCGCCTTGGGCAAGCATGGAATCGCATTCTTCCACAACCGTCTTCGTGACCATGATGATGTTTGCCGTAGAGGGGAGGTTAAGAGCGGCATACAGCCCCGAAACGCCACACCCCGCAATAAGCACATCGCATTTGATTTCTTCTGTCTGCATAGCAATCCCCTATCGTGCTGCATACTCGAGCATAAGCTCAAGGGTTTTCTTGGCTGGATCCCGAAGCTCGAGCGGAACTTCCACGCCCACCTGCTCGTTAGCAAGACAATCGGCAACCTTTTCCAGCGTTACCGCAGTCATGTTCTCGCATACGGGAACACGATGGGCAAAGTGGAAGCGCTTACCGCTACCGGCATTGCGCAGCTCCATCTCACGCAGCACGCCAACCATCGTTACGATGATGAAATCTTCCGCATCGCTTTTCTGGGTAAACTCGATAATGCCCTTGGTCGAGCCGATATAGTCGGCTTCCGCCAACACCTCTTCGGTGCATTCGGGATGGGCAAGAACAAGCGCTTCAGGATACTCTTCTTCCAACGCAATGATCTCGTTGGGGGTAATGCGCTGATGACGGGGGCAGAACCCGTTATTTAAAATCACATGCTTTTCAGGAACCTGCTTCGCAATGAAACGGCCCAAGTTAACGTCGGGAATAAACAGCAGGTGATTCTGCGGCAGTTCGCGGCAGATCTTCTCCGCATTCGAAGAAGTGACACACACGTCGCTCCATGTCTTCATTTCGGCAGTGGAATTCACATAGCACACCACCGCCAAATCATCGCCGTACCGCGCGCGAGCATCATCGATGGTTTTCTTATCAACCATATGCGCCATAGGGCAATCGGCTGCAGGCTCAGGCAAGAGAACGGTCTTGTCGGGATTCAGCAGCTTCGCGCTTTCGCCCATAAATTCAACGCCCGCAAGGACAATGGTTTTCTGGGGCAATTCCACCGCCAATTTGGCTAGGTAGAACGAATCGCCGACATAATCGGCCACCGCCTGAACCTCAGGTTGCACATAATAATGAGCGAGGATAACTGCATCGCGCTCAGCCTTCAACCGATCGATCGTTGCCACCAGTGTCGGATCGGGAACCTGGGCGGCAAACGAGTTCAAAGGTGCTTCGCATGCGGGGCAATCGGCCCTACCGCAAGGATTTTGAGCACTTCCCATTTGCTGCGACGACGATACCTGCCCTCTAGCTTGCTTCCCTCCGATGGCTTCAACATTGCCCATGCGAACACTTCCCCTTCTTCCAAGCCACATTCTTTTGTCACAGGTTTATCATGGGCGGTAGTTTATCACCGCTGTTTACACCTGACAATTCAGGTGACAAGACACTAAGCAAACGAAACCTGTTTGAAACAATAAAAGGCGCCCGGAAACCCGAGCGCCTTCAACAGCTCAAAAAAGGAACTAGACAAGAAGTAAAAGGCCGAAAACCCCCACGCCTACGATGATGCACCATACCAGCGATTTCGTTTTAACGGCAACGACGGTAACGGCAGCGGCTGCAATAAGGGGAATCGCCGCCGGCCAGAAGCCCGCATCGAACATCCCTGGAGCAAGCAGGTCGTTAGAGATAAGGGCAGCAAATGCCGCTGGCGGGATAAAGGCAAGCGCCTGGGAAAGCCAGCCTGGGAGATCCCTTCCGCGCAAGGCGAATACGGGAACAACACGGCAAATTAGAATGGTAACCGCGCAAGCAATGCCAATAAAGGCAAACTCACTCCACGACATGGGTGCCCTCCTTCCTGGAAACGATCATGCCTGCAGCAACGCCGACCAGGGCACCAACAAGGATAGCCGGGCCCGACAAACCTACGCACTTGCACACAAACACACCCAACACCGCGGTCAAAGCGGCAGCAATATTGGACTTCGTGGCTTTCTGGGAAAACAAAAGGCACAGAAAGATGCTGGTCATGGCGAACGACGCCAAAGCCGTAGGCACCGTAAGAAGAGATCCAAGAACAACACCGAGAGTGTTGGCAAGGGCCCATGTTGTCTCGCATAGGAGATTAACGGCCGTCGCTTGCGACACCTTCCACTCCCCTGAGCTAAAGCGCCCCAAGTTAACCGCGAAGGATTCGTCGGTTACCGTGGCTCCGAACAGGAAAGAAAGCGGCTTGGGGGTCTCGTGGCAAAAACGCGAAAGCGAAGCGCCGTACAGCAACTGACGCGTATTCACCAACGTGACTGAAGCGATGATGGCCAGCGCAGGCGACCCAGCAAGCCACATATTGGGGATCATGTACTGACCTGCACCCGAATAAAACAGCATGGAAAGCAAGAATACCTGCAGAGGATCAAGTCCTATCTGCTGAGCAAGGATGCCGCAAGGTATGCCCAAGAACACATACCCGATCATAACGGGAAACGCAGCGCTAAACGGCGCCTTGATGCGCGCGAAAATGCCTTTGTGCTGTGATGGTTTCTCGCTCTCAGGGGCATTTCCAAGAGCTTTATCTTGTTTATGTTTCGGTTTCGTTTCGTCCATAGCCAAGACAATATACCACTCACGAGCAAGACTCGCAGGAATAAGCCGTTCATCGCGAATACTAAACGCTTCCAGGATGAAGTCCGTTTCATGTTTCCCATAAGGCCTAGCGGCGAAAAGGAAAAGATTCCCACGCCCGTACGCCGACGCGCCAATATAGGGTCTTCGGCTTCAGGCGAAGCCTGAAGCAAAACCGCCCATCAAAGCCCTACGAAAAGTCAACAAAAGAAAAAACGCTGCTCTTCTTGAGCAGCGTTTTCATCAGCGGAACGACTGAGGAACAAACATGTTCTTAAAGAAGTTGGTGGCGTAACGATCCGTCATACCGGCCACATGGTCGGTTACGGCACGCAGCGGATCGCCATCGGAGATTGCCCGCACCTCAGCAGGAACCTGATCGTAATGGCGCACAAAATAATCAAACAGGTCTTCCACCAAGTGTTTTGCTTTGCGAACCTCCTGCATTACCGGCTCGGCGGTATACACATTCTGGAAAAGAAATGCTCGCAGCTCCATCATAGCGTCCCAAACAGGCTGACTCATCTGGATGTCGCCCAAACGAGCAGAAGTCTCAATCATGTCGTGAACTAAAGTCTCAATGCGCGCAGAGTGGTTTTCACCAAGCACCCGATGAGCAGAGCCGGGCAAATCGGATTCCCGCAACGAGCCAGCTCGAATGGCGTCATCAATATCATGGTTCACATATGCGATACGGTCGGCGGTAGCGACGATGCGGCCCTCCAATGTCTCAGCACGCTGAGAGCCGGTATGACACACGATGCCGTCACGCACTTCAGCAGTGAGGTTGAGCCCCTTACCATCGTTTTCAATAACGTCGACCACACGCAGGCTCTGAACATTGTGACGATACAGTCCCTGGCCTTCAGGCGAATCGGGGTCGATGCCCTTATGACGCGCAAGACATGCAGCCAATGCCTGCTCTCCTACGTGGCCGAAGGGCGTATGGCCTAGATCATGGCCAAGAGCAATTGCCTCGGCGAGATCTTCGTTCAAGCCCAGCGCACGGGCAATAGTGCGTGCGATCTGGGCAACCTCAAGCGTATGAGTAAGGCGAGTGCGGTAGTGGTCGCCTACGGGAGCCAAAAAAACCTGCGTTTTATGGGAAAGACGACGGAACGCCTTGGTGTGCAAGATTTTGTCTCTGTCTCGCTGGTACTCGGTGCGATAGAGATCAGGCTCGCACGAACGCGCCCTTCCTTCCGTTTCGTCGGAAAACGCGGCATCCGAAGAGAAGCGCACGTGTTCCTGGTCGGCTTGTTCTTCTCTGGATACCAGCTTCATGGCTATTCCCCTTCGACGATCAGAAGACGGCGACACACTGGACACGTTGCCAAGGGAGCCTGAGAGCGAATCTTGCTCATACGGCTTGAGTCAAACGTGTTTCGACATGCGCTGCAGGCACCTTCATGTACTTCCGCCAACGCAACGCCACCACATGCACTACGGGTTTTCTCGTATACCTTCAACAATTCCCCATCGACCTGCTCAGCCAAGGAAACGCGCGCTTTTTCGCCCTCATCGATGGCAACGCGGAGGGATCCGCCTACCTTCTGGAATGAGGCGATAAGATCCTGTTCCTTGGCATCAAGCTCGGCGAGGGCTTTCATGATCTGCTTCATAACAGGGTTGATCTTGTCCACTTCTTCTTCCACGCGAGAGAGTTCAAGTGATACTTTTTCACGGCGCTTGCGCACACCATCAAGATCACGTGTGTGGGCTGTTACGGCACGATAGTCGCCTTGCACCTGCGAAAGCGTTTCGGTAATTTCATCCTGCTTTGCAGAAAGCAGTTCGTCTTCCTGCACGAATGCAGCGAGTTTTCCTTCAGCTTCGTCAAGCATGTCCTGAACCTGGACTTTGCGCTTGAGCACCTCGTCTTTCTTGGCGCGTACCTCAAGGATGGCTTTCCTGTGGGGAAGCTCTTTAAACTCCTTTTTGGCCGAAACAACCTTTCGATCCACCTCCTGCAACTTGCGGAGGGTTGCGATGTCGTGTTCGGTAGCGTACATGGGCGCACAGCCTTTCTTCTGAACTTGCTTGACTGATTATCAATTACCGCCTGGACGATTCAGGCGTGTACCAATTGTTGCTCTGGTCGATCATGGTAATGCAAGATTCGGCCACACCTGCTTCGACAGCATAGGCTGCAAGCAATGCGCACAACGGAAACTCGGACACATCATGGCCAAGCTCGATTATCGCCAAACCCGACAGCGCTGCATCCAATGCTTCATGATACTTTATCTCGCCGCAAATAAGGCAACCAATGCCCTGGTCGAGGCACATGCGGGCAAAGGAACCTGCCGAACCGCCGCTGGTGACGATCCGCGAAAGCTGCTTGTCGGGAGATCCCCACACGCGAGGATAGGTACCGAACACGCTTACACAACGAGCGCTCAGGTGGCGTAGCGTTAAAGGCTCGTCCCCTGACGAAGGGGCACAAATACGCCCAAACCCCTTGTTGGCAGCACCAGGCAGAGGATCGAGCACGCCAAGAGGCGTTAAACGCAAAAGCGCCGGCAGCGCATCGAGACCCGCCGTGGACACATCAAGGGCGGTATGGAACGAGAGAATGCTGACACCCAGCTCGCAGGCACGGCGTACCACGGCACCGGGAGCATGGCCCATTGCCGCTTGGGGCATGAATGCGTCGGGCGCGTCAATGAACACGGGATGATGAGTTAACAAGACATTCGCGCCCTGAGCGTGCGCCTTTTCCACGGCGTGGATGGTGGGATCGAGGGCGACCGCCACCCCACGCACGATATCCATAGGATCGCCCACCAGCATGCCCGTCCTATCCCAAGAGCAAGCATCCGAAGCAGGCATCTTGCGCAGAAGCTCACGCTCTAGCTCGCCCACCACCATCATGCGCTCGTTCGAGGCCAAATTGCCCACGTCGGTTTTTTTCAGTGAAACTACTTCCTCGACCACAGTAAACATCTCCTTGCTGAGTTGGCTACCCCAGGGCAATGGTTCGGCGGTCACCACCGGGAACCACTACGGTTACCTCACGGTATCCCGCTTCATACATCCAACGATACCCCGCTTCTATATCTCTATCCACATCGGTTACCGTATGGGCATCTGTTCCCAATGTACAGGGAACGCCAGCGCGGCAGAATTCGCGCAGCAAACCTTGGCTGGGAAACATTTCCTCGCAAGCGTAGGTAAACCCAGAAGTGTTCACCTCGATCATTCGACCAGCCTCACGCGCAGCCTCCGCTGCCTGCTTGTACAGGCCTACCGGGTCAAACGAAGCCTTACGACCAAACTTCTTCACGAGGTCGGGATGGGCCATAACCGTGAAGGGGGCCTTGGAAACAACCGCTTCGCACCATACCTCGAAATACCGACGCCAAATGTAGTTGGGGCCCACCTCGTCCCAGTAGCCGCGCTGAGCGGGATCGTCAAAAGGCCACAGATCAAGAAAATGAACCGATCCCAGCACGATATCGAATCGGTCGAACTCATCAGGAGCGAACGTGCGATCTTCGCCTTCGCCAAGCCAATCGAGCTCGCATCCCACCAGCACCTCCATGTCGGGGTACTTTGCACGCTGCGCTAAAACACGCTCAAAGTACTCCGGCAAGCGATCCGCATGCATTGAAACATAGTCGCGCGGATCAACCTGCAGCGTAAGCGGATAGTGCTCCGTAACGGCAATATTCGTAATTCCCACCTGATGGGCGCGGGCAACAAGCTCCTCAATGGGCGCATGGCCGTGATTAGTCATATCGGTATGAGTGTGCTGGGTTACTAATTCCATATGCAATCTCCTGCAACAATGAAGAGGGCACCCGTAGGCGCCCTCGTTTCCTTTCATCCTTATCGTATCAACTTAGCCAACCACTTCATTGAACGCTTCGATGAACGCATCGAGTTCTTCTGCTGTGGTGGTGTTGCCCAAAGAAATGCGAAGCGAACCCAGCGCATCATCGCGGCTAACGCCAATGGCCTTGAGAACATGCGAAGGGTCAAGGGAATGGGACGAGCAGGCCGAACCACCCGATACGCAGAATCCACGCCTATCAAGCTGCAGAATAAGCGTTTCGCTTTCCATGCCCCCAACGAGCACGTTTACCACGTGGGGAGCAAACGCCTTAGTGCCCGGCTCCACCGAAACGGCGGCTTTTACCTTAGGGTTCTCGAGAAGGCGCGCATAGCACTCGTCGCGCAAGGCACGCAAACGCTGCGCATTTTCATCCAAATTCGCAAGCGCCGCACGCACAGCAGCAGCAAACCCGACTGCCCCCATAACATTCTGAGTACCGCTTCGACGCCCCGACTCCTGTCCACCGCCCACGATCTGGGCTGTAAATGGGGTACGAGCCTTAAGGTATAAAGCGCCCATGCCCTTCGGTCCCCCGATTTTATGCGAGGAGATGGAAAGAGCATCAACGCCCCATTCCTTCACCGAAACGGGAATCTTGCCGAATGCCTGGGTTGCGTCCACATGGAAGAGCGCTCCCGCCCTGTGCGCAACGGCGGCAAGAGCAGGGATATCCATAACGCTGCCCACTTCATTGTTGACCGCCATGATGGACACAAGCAAAACCCTATCGGTGAGCACTTCCTCCAAAGCATCGGGGGTAATGTGGCCAGAGGAATCGGGCTCAACATAGGTTACCTGAGCACCCCAATGGCCCAACGTTTCCGCAGCCTTTAGCACGGCATCGTGCTCAATGGAGGAAACCACGATTTGAGGAACGCATTCGTGATCGCCTTCCTGCTCGGCGCGAGCCATCGCGGCATCAACGATGCCGAACAATGCGGCATTGTCTGCCTCGGTGGCGCCGGAGGTGAACGTCAGCTCATCAGGACGCGCCTTGATGGATCGGGCTATATCTTCACGCGCCTGCTCAAGTGCGCGGAATGCCGTACGACCAACCTCGTAGAGGGAATTGGCGTTGCCGTTGCCCGCAACAAGCCCATCGATTCCTGCCTGAAGATACGGGGTCATAGCGGCGGCAGCATCCTTGCAAAGCGGCGCTGTTGCCGCCCAATCCAAGTAAACAGGTTTGTTCATTAGCGAGCCTCCGCTCCAGCATTGCGCAGAATGCCGATGGCCGCCTCGGGGTTTTCCGCTTTGAATACACCAGAACCGGCAACCAAAACATCCGCGCCTTGAGCGCACACCATGCCCGCCGTACGTCCAGCGCTAATCCCACCATCAACTTCGATAAGAAGATCGGGATTCAAGCGCTTCGCCATTTCGGCAACTTTGCCCACACGATCCTCGCTGCCCTCAATGTAGGACTGGCCGGAAAAGCCGGGGAATACGCTCATGACCAGAACCATATCAACCTCGGCAATATAAGGCTCCAGCTCTTCGACGGGGTAATCGGGCTTCAAGGTTAGCGCTGGATGCACTCCAGCCTCGCGAGTCCGCTGAATGAACTCTCGCACCTCGCCTTCCCCATGAAGCGCTTCCATGTGAACCGAAACCCAATCTGCCCCAGCCTTCAAATACCAATCAAGCTGCTCGAGGGGATTGGAAATCATGAGATGCACATCGAGCGGGATATCGGTTATCTTCTTCAACTGCGAGACAAAAGGGACTCCCAATGTGAGATTTGACACGAAATGCCCATCCATCACA
>UQVJ01000039.1 GCA_900544455.1 uncultured Eggerthella sp.
GAAGCTCTTGCAGCGTGGCGTTACGTCTCCCTGGATTCTTGATGCCGGCTGTGGCACGGGAGCGATGGCGCTTACCCTTGCGTCACGTGGGTACCGCGTGTGTGGCGTGGACTTTTCTCAGGGCATGCTGTTGCATGCTCGTATGAACGCAAAGCATCAGGGCCTGGAGATTCCTTTGGTGCTGGGCTGCGTTGATCAGTTGCCGTTCGTTTCTGAAACATTCGATGTAGTGGTAAGCCGCAATGTGCTTTCCAACCTTGCTGTTGCCAAGGAGGCTTTGGAAAGCTGGCGCGATGCGTTGTGCCCTGGCGGTTATCTGGTGTATTTCGATTCCTCCTGGTGGCACTACCTCCACGAGGAATCGCTGGATGCCAAGCGCGTCCTTGCGTATGGCACGGGCTCTTCGCCCATCTTCAATGTCCTGGAAGAGCTTGCGAAGGATATGCCCATTGCTGCGGCGGATCGTCCTGCGTGGGATGTGTTAGCCCTTCGCTCGCTCGGGTTCGAGGTCGAAGCGGTTGAAGATGTTTCTTCGCGCGTGTGGACAGCCGAAGAGCAGCAGCGTTATGAATTTGCCCCGCAGTTCATGGTGGTTGCGCGAAAGCCCGTTTGCTAGGCGCCCCATGAAAAAAATGATCGTACAGCGGCTGCTTCATCTTGTGGTGGTGCTGTTCTTGGTAACGCTTGTTTCGTTTTTCCTGATGTACTTTTCTCCTGGCGACCCGGTTACGGCGCTCCTGTCGCGCGGCGGCACGGTGCCCGACCCGGACGTGGTTGCTCAGAAGAGAGCGGAACTTGGCTTGGACCGGCCCGTGGCGGAACAGTATGTTGCGTGGTTGGCGGGGGTATTCCAGGGAAATTTGGGGATATCGATAAGCTCGGGGCGCCCTGTTGCGTCGGAGATTACTGCGCGTATGCCGGCAACGCTGTTTTTGGCAGTTGTTTCCCTTGCGCTTACGCTTGCGGTGTCCATTCCCCTTGGTTGCCTGTGCGCCCTGAAGAAAAATCGCGCCACCGATTTGGTCATTCGCTTCGCTTCCTTCGTGGGGGCTTCGGTTCCAGGCTTTTTGATGGCTCTGATCTTGATATTCGTGTTCTCCCTAACGCTTCACGTGCTGCCCAGCATCGGAAGCATGAAGGGCGCGGGCTGGGTTCTGCCTGTGTTGACGTTGGTTCTTTGCGAATCGGCGGTGTACACCCGTCAGATCCGCACCATCGTGTTGCAAGAAATGGAGCAGGATTACGTTGAGGCAGCTCGTTTGCGCGGCATTTCTGACGTTGCCATTCTGTCTCGCAGTGTTTTGAAGGCCACGGCCCCTACCATCTTGGTGCTGACGGGCATGACGTTTGCTCAGCTTTTAGGTGGCAGTGCCATTATCGAAAACGTATTCAGCTGGCCGGGCATCGGCTTCTATGCAGTACAGGCGGTATTCGCGCGCGACTACCCGGTGGTTCAGGCGTATGTGCTGATTGTTGCGGTGCTTTTTGTGCTGGTGAACCTTTGCGTTGACTTGCTCCAGGCTCGCATCGACCCCCGTGTTCGTTTGGCGTTGGGGCAGTCTGCCGTCCGGGACAGGCGGGGTGGTGCTCATGTCTAGGGGCAAGCTTCAAAGTGGGAACCCTGCTGGTCGTCGTGCGCTCTATTGCGGCATTGCCGCGTTGCTGATCGTTGCGTTTTCATTCGTTGCGCCCCTTTTGTGTCAACACGATGCTGAATTGGCCAACCTTGCGTTGTCAAACCGTGTGCCCGACGGGGAATTCCTTATGGGCACCGATTCGCTGGGGCGCTGCATTCTGTGCCGCGTGCTAACGGGGTTGCACACCACGGTGCTTGCCGCTTTGGCGGTTGTGGCATTGAGCGTTGTTATCGGTTCGGTTTTGGGCGCGTTGTCAGGGTATGTTGGCGGTGCGTTCGATTCTGTGGTGATGCGCATCACCGATGCTTTTATGGCGTTTCCCACTTTGGTTTTAGGCATTGCCATTGCCGGTCTTTTGGGCGGCGGCCTGCAGAATGCGGTCATTGCGCTGGTTGTTCCTGGCTGGACGCGCTTTGCGCGCATTGCCCGTTCTTCGGTTCTGGCGTTGAAGGAGCGCCCTTTCGTTCAGGCGGCGGTTATTGGCGGCCTAAGCAGAACAGCAATTGCCCTGAAACATGTGCTGCCCAACATTCTTCCACCCCTGATTGTCACGGCGTGTTTGGATATCGGCGGCTCGATGCTCAGTTTGGCGGGGCTTTCGTTTTTGGGCCTGGGAGCATCGCCCCCTTCGCCCGAGCTGGGCGCCATGATCAATCAAGCGGCGTCAGGGTTCCAAACTGCACCGTGGGCGGTATTCGCACCGGGCTTTGCCATTTTCTTGGTGGTTGCGGTGTTCAACTGTTTCGGCGATTCAGTTAACGAAGCGCTGGGGAACAAAGGCTCTCTGTTTGTGAGGGCAAAAAAATAAAAACCACCGAAGAAAGGAAAATGGAATGGTGAAAGTTAAGAAGAGGTGGGCAAAGCGCGTTGCCGCTGTAGCCCTTGCCTGCGCTTTGGGCGCAGGTGCGGTGGGCTCGCTTTTGGGATGTTCGTCGGATTCCAGGAGCAACAGCGACGAGATGAGCGTTGCCTGGACTTCCAACGCCGGCGAGTACGATCTGGACCCAACCAACAACTACATGGGTTGGCAGGGCTCCTATCTGGGCATCTACGAGCAGCTATTCCGTATTGATGCCAATTTCGACCCTCAGCCCATGTTGGCTGAGTCCGCCGAAATGGTGAACGACACCACGTGGAAGATCACGATTCGAGAAGGGGTAACGTTCCAAAACGGCAACGAGCTCAATGCTCAGGCGGTAAAGGATTGCCTGAACCGCACCATCAGCATGAACGAGCGCGCCAAGAAGACGCTCGACATTGCCAGCATGGAAGCCGACGGCAACGTACTCACTGTTACCACCAATTCCTTGGACACCGGCTTCAAGAACGAGCTGTCCGAGCCCGTTGCGTCTATCATCGACGTGAACTCGGGCGCTGCCGAAGATGAGCCGGTAGGCACCGGTCCTTACAAGATTGCTTCGGTTGCGGGCAATGGTGACGTTGAGCTTTCTGCGTACGATTCGTACTGGCAGGGCGAGCCGAAAATCAAGACCGTGCACGCAAAGTACCTGACCGACGACCAGTCGAAGGTTTCTGCGCTGCAGTCGGGCGAGGTTTGCGCGCTGATGAATGTTGCAGATGACCAGCTTGGAAACTTGAGCGATACATCCAAGTACACCTTGCATCAGACCAACCAGGCTCGCGCCCATATGCTGTATTTCAACCTGAAGAGCGCGGCTATGCAGGATGATGCGGTTCGCCAGGCTGTTGGCATGTGCGTCGACCGCGATTCGTATGTAAGCTCCATCTACAACAACTCTGCTGAGGCATCCCATGCCGCATTCCCCGATTCCTCTGGCTATGCCGATGGTGTGACGTGCGACGGTTTCGATGCGGAAAAGGCAAAGCAGATCCTGGCTGATGCTGGCTACGCCGATACCGATGGCGACGGCGTGCTGGAAAAGGACGGCAAGAAGCTTTCCCTGAAGCTGGTTACCTATCAGGCAAACGCTGCGCTGCCCATGGACTGCGAAGCGCTGGCATCCCAGCTTTCCCAGATCGGCATCGCTGCTGATATCGAGGTAGCCGAAAAGATCACCGTTCGTTTGGGCGATAGCGACTGGGATATTGGCACCATGGCCTATTCCACGCTTCCCACGGGCAACCCCTACACCTACTTGTCTGCGGTTATGGGTTCTGAGGGTACCAGCAACTATGGCCACTACAGCAACGCTAAGGTGGACGAGCTTCTTGGCCAGCTGAAGAAGACCAGCGACGAGGCTGAGCAGAAGGAACTGGTAAAACAGATTCAGCAGATCGCGCTCGACGATCATGCCTACGTCTACATGGTCCATACGCTGGTAAATGATGTTACGGCGGCCGACGTTGAGAACCTTGCTATGCAGGGTCAGTACGACTGGCTGAATTATCAGATGTCTTACAAGTAGGGTGTATGTCTGCAATTTTTCAAACAGAAAACTTGCGTGTTGCGTACAACGGTGACGCCGTGCTTCGCGGCGTCACCGTTTCCCTTGAGCAGGGCTCCATCGTGGGCATTGTTGGCGAATCGGGGTGCGGCAAAACCACGTTGCTTCGCGCCGCGCTTGGAATGCTTGGGCAAGCGGGGCGGGTTTGCGGTGGCTCTATTCGCTTTGCTGGGAAAGACGTTTCCGGCATGCCTCAGGCCGAGCATCTTTCCTGCGTCAGCACGGTGGCGTCGTTGGTGTCGCAAAACCCGCAGCGGGCTTTCAGCCCTGTGCGTACGTTAGGCTCTCAATTTGAGGAGACTGCACTTTTGCGTGACGAGCTTTCGAAGGGGGAGGCTCGCGCACGTGCGGCGTCGCTTCTTGAAAGGTTGGGGCTTTCCGATCCTGAGCGGGTTTTGGGCAGCTATGTTTTCGAGCTTTCCGGCGGTATGGCGCAACGTGCTGCTATCGGCCTTGCTTTGATGAATTCCCCAAAGGTCGTTTTCGCCGATGAGCCTACCAGCGCTCTTGATGTGGCGGTTCAGGCGCAAGTGGTAGAGGAACTCGTTTCGGCAAATCGGGAGTTCGGGGTGTCGCTTTTAGTGGTTTCCCACAATATTGCCGTGCTAGCCCACATGGCCCAGTATCTGTATGTCATGAAAGACGGAGAGGTTGTGGAGCAGGGGCCTTCCGAACAGGTTGTTGCTCGCCCCCAGCATCCGTATACCCGTCAGCTTATTGCTTCTGTTCCCAAGTTAAGGAGTGCTCGATGAAGGCGCTGGAGGTTAGCGGTGTATCCAAGCGTTTTCCCGGCATGGAAAAGCCGGCGCTGAACGGGGTGGGCTTCACCTTGGAGCAGGGCGAATGCCTGGGCATTGTTGGCGGCAGTGGCAGCGGCAAAAGCACGCTTGCCCGTGTTATCACGCTGCTTGAGCAGTCTGATGGGGGATCGGTTTCCTTGTTCGGGAAAGAAATCCTCGGTTTGCCGCGCAGGCAACGTAAAGATGTGTATTCGAGCATTCAAATGGTGTTCCAGATGCCGCTGGAATCGTTCGATCCCAGTTATACGTTAGGCGCCAGCATCGCCGAGGTGGCGCGCAGCTTCGGGGCTACGCGTGCGGAAGCGAAAGAGCGGGCTCTTGAAAAGCTTCGATTGGTCGGTTTGGACGAGACCTTTTATTGCCGTTTCCCTTCTCAGGTAAGTGGGGGCCAGTGTCAGCGCGCGGCATTGGCCAGGGCGCTTATCGTCGATCCTTCGGTGTTGATATGCGATGAGATAACCAGCGCCCTTGATGTGTCTACCCAGGCGCACATTGTTTCTCTTATCGAAGAGCTGAAGGGTGAGGTGTCTATCGTGTTTATTACTCACGACTTGGCTCTTGTGTCGGGGCTTGCCGATAGGCTTCTGGTGCTCGACGAAGGGGAAGTTGCTGAATGCGGCGCAACCGAAAGCGTGGTTGCCAACCCCCAAAGCGCCTGCGCGAAAAAGCTAATGAACTCTGTGTATTCCCTTGGTGGTTTGGGCTGATGGTTTTGGGCTTGCGTGCTTTTGGTTCGGGAAGTTGAAACGGGCTGGGCGCTTTGATGTCTGGCGCTGAAGCGGCCTTGGCGTTTCGGAGCTGAGGCTCCGCAGCGTATTGTGGCCCTAGTGCTGGAATGGCCCGGTCGCTTTGGGATTGAGGCTCTGGGCGGACTGGGCCCTGCGAAACTGGGACTCGCGGCGGATTGGGCCCCGCGAAGCCGAGGCCCACAGTTATTCAGGTGCTTTCCCCCGGAGGGCATTCGTGGAAATGACAATGGCGGACGCGGAGGTGAAAGCCGTTGGCTTCATCAAGCGTACTCTGCCCAACGGGATTTGCCCAACGGGAGCCGCCAGGGCGGGATGGCAAGATTTGCGCGACAGAAACCACCAAGCGCGATAAGATTCGTCCGGTGAAGCCATCAAGCATGGCGGGATTCGTCCGGTGAAGCCATCGAGCATGGCGGGATTCGTCCGGTGAAGCCATCGAGCATGGCGGGATTCGTCCAGCGGGATCCGTCGAGCGTGGTAAGATTCGCTCGTCATGCATGATTTGAGGGATTCGGACGGCAAAAGGGCGCCTTGATGGCAAGATACCCGCGAGATGTATTCCCGAACGGCGCTTTGCAGGGCATTTTGAATACATGGGGAGCATATCTTGCCAAAACCAGCTCATTTCGAATGCATGGCGGCGATATCTTGCCGCGAAAGGGCGTTTTTCCTGTCCGGGGCTCCTTCGGGAATGCATTAGGGCGAAATTTTGCCAGGACTGTGGTCTTTCGTGTGATTAGAGTGCGCTTCGAAGGTGTTTCATTCGAAGGGTGCGCCTTCGTCTGTCCGAAATGAGCCCCGAAAACGTTTCGTCCAGGAATGCGGCCCCTCGCCTGTTCGGGAATGCGCTTCGAAGATGCTTCGTCTAGGACCCTTCGGCTGCACAGGCGAACGAAAGATGATCATTGCCGTGTCCCTTCCGCGCCAGTCTGCCGCTTCGGTGCCGTGGGGCTCTGGGCGATGCAGTGCCGCGGATCTTCAGGCGCCGGATGTCGCCATTGATGCGAATGGCGACGGAGCGAGCGGAGCATGAGCGGGTGCGGGCGCGGATGCCATTGCCGCCCCGGCGCTGCAGGGTTTGGCGGGCGGCTCGGCCATTGCGTGCTGCATGGCGCTGACGTGCTGCTCGGCCGCCACGTGAAGCAGGGGTTTATCGAGCGCCGCCGCCCCGGCGTCGCGGCGTTGCGGGCGTTGGCGGCGGCGATGCTGATCACGGGGAAGCGGAACCGTTCACCGCAAAACGTAGTGGGACGGGATAATAGGTCTTCCCAATGCTCTTTATTGTGGTAAAGTGGCTTCCATGATTTTTTCAAAGGAACATATCGCACACAGCAGCGCAACTGCGTTGGCGAAGGTCAATGCTGATATCGCTGTGGTTTTGGGCTCGTGTGCTGTTATGTCTCAGCATCTTGCTCAGAAGTGTATGTCTGCTTGCGCCGTCATGTCCGAGCACCTGGCTCAGGGCTGTTTCGGCTTGGCAGCTGTTGCTTCCCAGCATTGGGCCCAGCGCTCGCATTGCGTAGCTGAGTTTGCCCCCATAACGTATCGATATTGATAGCACACGGGTTTTTCCTGGGTGCTTTTTTTTATACCCGAAAAGGTCGTGTGCGTTCTTATTTTCCCTGGTCAGTTGCCCTTGTTTGGCGTTGGCGCGCTGAAGGTGACGTCCTTTTGGCGATCGGTCTTGAGGCGCGCTGAAGGTGACGCCCTTTTTACGATCGGTCGTGAGGTGTGCTTGCTCTGCCTTCGTGCGGGTTTTGACTGCTGGATCCTGCAGCTTGCCGATCGACCGGGAGGCGTACCTGCATCACTTTTTGTGCGGGTTTCGATCACGGGGCTTTGTGATCTGCCGGCCTGGTTCGAGCCGATTTGCGCTCGCCGCCGCATCGGCTGACCAATATGTTTTGCTGAAGATAAAGGAGTTCTTTCGTGGTTGCAAAGATATGCATCATTTTGATTTTCGTGGGTGTTGTGGTTGGCGTTGGCATATATGCGCGCCAGCACACCAAGAACGTTGATGGCTTTGTTCTGGGTGGACGCAACGTAGGCCCCTGGCTTTCGGCGTTCGCTTTTGGCACCAGCTACTTTTCGGCGGTAATCTTCGTCGGCTACGCGGGTCAGTTCGGCTGGAAGTACGGTTTGGCGGCGTTTTGGATCGGCATCGGCAATGCCCTTCTTGGCTCGTTGCTGGCATGGTGGGTACTTGGTCCGCGTACGCGCGAGATCACGCAGCGCCTGAAGGCTACTACCATGCCCGAGTTTTTCGGCAAGCGCTACCAGTCGAAGGGGCTGCGCATCGCTTCGGCGGCAATCATCTTCGTGTTCCTGATTCCCTACACCGCTAGTGTCTACAACGGCCTTTCCCGCTTGTTTGGCATGGCGTTTGGCTTGCCTTACGAATGGTGCGTAGTGGGCATGGCGGTTGTTACCTGCATTTATGTGGTGCTCGGTGGCTATATGGCCACCGTGCTGAACGACTTCATCCAGGGTATTGTGATGCTGGTTGGCATCGTTGCGGTAATTGCGGTGGTGCTTGCGGGCCAAGGCGGTTTTTCCGAGGCCATTATTTCCCTTTCGCAGATCCCCGCCGAAGGCACCGATTTGCAAGGCGCGTTTGTTTCGATGTTTGGTCCCGATCTGTTTAACCTCGTTGGCGTGATCGTTCTTACTTCGCTGGGTACCTGGGGCTTGCCGCAAATGGTTTCGAAGTTCTACGCCATCAAAACCGGTCCCGCCATCAAGCAGGGTGCTATCATCTCTACCGTATTCGCCTTTGTGGTTGCGGGAGGCAGTTACTTCCTGGGCGGATTCGGCCGCCTGTTCGGTGACCAGATTGCCTTTTCTCCCAGCGGCATTCCCATTTACGACTCCATCATCCCCACCATGCTTTCCGGGCTGCCTGACATCCTGCTTGGCATTGTGGTGGTGCTTGTTCTGTCGGCTTCCATGTCGACGCTTTCTTCGCTGGTGCTCACCTCTTCCTCCACGCTGACTCTCGACCTTCTTAAAGGCAATGTCATCAAGAACATGCCCGAGAAGAGCCAGATTGCGTGGATGCGCGGCCTTATCGTGGTGTTCGTGGTTATCTCGGCGGCTATCGCGCTGGTACAGTACACCTCCACCATCACGTTTATCGCTCAGCTGATGAGCATTTCTTGGGGTGCACTTGCTGGTGCGTTCCTTGGTCCGCTGATCTGGGGTTTGTACAGCTCGCGCATTTCGAAAGGCGCGGTATGGGCAAGCTTCTTCGTGGGCGTTGGCCTTACCGTGTCCAACATGTTCATCGGGTTCATCTCCTCGCCAATTAACTGCGGCGCGTTGGCTATGCTTCTTTCGTTGGCGGTTGTCCCGTTGGTGAGCTTGGTTACGCCTTCGGTTCCGTTCCAGGTGAAGATGCCGACCGGCGAAGGCGCTATCGACCGCGAAATCGAGCGCGAGCTTCGCGAGGAAGCGGCGGCTGCCCGTTCATAGAGGCACAGATGTTCCGCCCTGTGAAATGCTGAAACCGTTGGGCTGTTTGTTCAGGCTTGCGCCTGTAGCCGTCTTTCACCCACCAGACAATTTCCTGGCAGAACGCGGCAACCAAAAGCTCGGTTGCCAATTCGGTGTTGCTTTCGAATTGGAGGATAGGGGGCAAGCAAGGAAGCGCCGCTTTTGGTCCGTAGTGTCACGATTCTGCTAAACCTTGTGTTTCCTGAGGTGGCCGTAAGGCACTGCCGTTATCCTGACTTCAGGAATGAATGCGGGCCGTGCGTGTTTGTGCGCGGCCCGCTTGGCTATAGCAAGGAGTGTGCGCATGAAGCCGATGAGCATCAGGGATATTGTGGGGCCGATCATGGTGGGGCCTTCCTCTTCGCACACGGCGGGTGCGTTACGCATTGCCAGCATGGTGCGCAACCTGCTTGACGGCGAGCCGGCGGAAGTAACGTTTACTCTTTTTGGCTCGTTCGCCCACACCTATCATGGGCATGGCACCGATCGCGCCCTGGTTGCGGGCATGCTGGGGCTGCATACCGACGATCTGCGAGTGCGCAATTCCTTCGATCTGGCAAAGGAGCAGGGGCTGGAGTTTTCGTTTGAGCCCGACACCGTTACCAAAACCGCGCACCCCAATACTGTCGAAGCCCACGTGCTTGACTGCTATGGCAACGAAGTGGTGGCACGTGGCGTTTCGATTGGCGGCGGCGCGGCAGAACTTACCCGCATCGATGGCATCGATGTGCATATCACGGGCGAATTCAATAGCATGATCGTTCGACAGCAGGACCTGCCGGGAACACTGGCTCATATCGCCAGTACTTTGGGCGATGCGGGCATCAACATCGGCACTTCGAAGCTCCACCGCACGCGGCAGGGCGGGGAAGCGTTTACTGTTATGGACGTGGACGATCCCGTTCCTGAAGAGGTGATTGATCGCATCCTGGAGTTCCCCTCCATTCGGTCGGTTCGTTTTATTCCCGCAGACGGTCTGCACCGCAACCCTGGCGAAGTGTCGTCCGATATCGATCCGGAACTCGCTTTGCGGGAATTCCAGAAGCTCGATTTCGCTACGGCGGCCCAGCTCCTTTCCTTCTGCGAAGAAAACGGTGTCTCCTTGAGCTACGCCGCCGAAGCGCGTGAACGTGCGCTGTTGGCGAGCCGAGGGGTGGCGGGATCCGCCATTGCCTCGTACCTCCAGCGTGCGCTGGATGTAATGCGTGCTTCGGCGACGGCCCCTGTGGAAGCCCTGCGCTCTTCTATGGGCGGGCTGATTGGAGGGGAAGCCGCCAAGCTTCGCGAGCTGGAAGATTTGGGCGCAGGCGTGAACGGTCCTCTTCTTGCTTTGGCAACACGTAATGCTGTTGCCGTTCTGGAAACGAATGCCACTATGGGTGTTATTGTCGCGGCGCCAACTGCTGGCTCGGCAGGCGTGATCCCCGCCGTGCTGCTTTCCTTGCAGGAAGTGCACGGCTTTAGCGATGCGCAGTTGATGGACGCGTTGAAGAATGCGGCTGTTGTGGGTTCGATCATCGCCCGAAATGCTACGGTGGCAGGCGCTGAAGGGGGCTGCCAGGCGGAAATCGGGTCTGCTGCTGCTATGGCGGCGAGTGCTGCCGTTGAGCTTTTGGGCGGCACGCCGCGCATGTGCCTTACGGCGGCTGGCTATGCGCTTGCCAACATGCTGGGCCTGGTGTGCGATCCCATCGGCGGATTGGTGGAAGCGCCCTGCCAGAAGCGCAATGTCAGCGCTGCGGTGAATGCGCTTTCTTCGGCCCAGATGGCTCTTGCGGGTATCGAGGGCCTTATTCCGTTCGACGAAGTGGTAGACGCCATGCTGAAGGTGGGCCGAAGCCTTCCTTACGAGTTGCGTGAAACTGCACTGGGCGGAATGGCTGCCTGTCCCTCTTGTGCTAAATTCTGCCGTTAACGGTTCTTGAGATTGAGAGATTTACCGTTTACCGAGAGACTCAATCCGACTGCTTCCACTAATCAACCGTTCGCACGTGACCCTCATTAGCATCGTTGTCATCAAATGAAGCGCAAGCGAAAGGGGCTCGAATGGGACTTCTCGATGGAAAAGTGGCTATCATCACTGGCGGCGGCAAGGGCATCGGCTTCGGTATTGCCAGCGCTTTTGCTGAAGAGGGTGCGAACCTGTGCATCACGGGCCGCAACGAGCAGCGCTTGATCGATGCTGAGGCAAAGCTCAAGGAGCAGTACGGTGCAGACGTTATGCATGTTGCTGCTGAGGGCTCCGACGAAGAAGCGGTAAAGAATGTTATCGCCCAAACCATCGCCCATTTCGGCAAGCTCGATACCGTGGTGAACAACGCTCAGGCATCCAAGTCGGGCGTTATGCTGGTCGACCATAGCAAGGAAGATTTCGACCTGGCTATCAACTCTGGTTTGTACGCTGCATTCTTCTACATGAAGCATGCGTTCCCCGAGCTCAAGAAGACCAAAGGTTCCGTTGTCAACCTTTCCTCCGGTGCCGGCCTGTTCGGCAAGCCTGGTCAGTCCAGCTACGCTGCTGCCAAGGAGGGCATTCGTGGCATGACGCGCGTTGCGGCTACCGAGTGGGGCCCCGACGGCGTACGCGCCAACGTTATCTGCCCGTTGGCCATGACCGAGCAGTTGGCAGCTTGGAAGGAAGAGTACCCTGATACCTTTGCTGCGACCATCAAGGGCATCCCGCTGGGACGTTTCGGTGATCCTAAGACCGACATCGCCCCTGTTGCCGTGTTCCTGGCGAGCGACATGGCATCCTATGTTTCTGGCGAAACCATTACGATTCAGGGCGGATCTGGTTTGCGCCCGTAGTTTGCGGGGAAGGCGCCGCTCTTTGGAGCGGCGTTTTTTTGTGCCCAGCGATTCTGCGCGTCGAGCAGGCTGGCAGGCGAGTCTCAGCGGGCGCGGGCTCCTGATGGGTGCGGCCCCTAGCGAGCGTGCCCCCGATGTGCGAACTCGCTTCGCGTCCTGTGCCCATGCTGCAGTCGCTCTGCCCGAAAGGCACATGCCGGGCAACTTGCGCGAAGGCTCATACTGGTCGACTAATGCGAACGGCGCAGGCTGGCCCCCGTGTTCCTCGTCCTTGCGAGCCGGCTTGTGTAAGGGGCCGCTCTCCTGGCAAGATGTTGCGGAGATGTGCTCCCGGGCGTTCAGCCATGGCAATATGCTGCCTTGGTGCGTTTCTAAGCGTTCAGCCATGGCAATATATCGTCTTGATGCATTCTCGAGCGTTCAGCTATGGCAGTAAATTGCCGTGGTGTATTCCCGAAAGGGCCACGGACGGCAAAAACGCCTCTTGATGGCAACATATCGCTGGCATGTATTCAAATACAGCTAATTTTGGCAAGATATGCGCTCCATGTATCCAAAAAGCCCTGTAAAACGCCGTTGGGGAATACACTGTGCGAATATCTTGCCACCAAGAGGCGTTATTGCTGTCCGAAACCGTCAAATCATGCATGGCGTGCAAATCTTGCCATTCTTTGGTGATCTCGGCTTTTCGGCGGCGAGGCATCTTCCTCGGAAGACAGGATGCGCCCCCCCCTGCCTCGGCGGTACGGGGGTGGGGCATAAGAAAGGGGACCCGTGTGGGTCCCCTTTCTGTTCTTGCTGGCTTGGTATGAGCCGGCCATCCTGGCTAGATGTGGGCCGATTGGCCCTGGCTAGATGCGAGACGATTGGCTCTGACGGTACGGTCGGCTTGCCAGTTGGCCATAGACCGGCTAGTTCTGACCGGGTTCGACAACCAGGGTTTCTTCGTAAGCGGCGCCGTAGGTGTCAAGCAGGGTCTTCTCGTAGTCTGCATGGAAGAAGTTCTCGGAGCCGAGGTTCTTCAGATCCTCGTTGATCCAGTTCAGCAGGCTTTCGTTGCCCTTGGAAACAGCAGGAGCGATGGTGTCGGTGTCGCCCAGCTGCTCAATGCCGACAACGTACTCGGGGCCAGCCTGGTTGGCGAAGGCGATAACCTCGGTGTTGTCATTTGCCCAAACAGCGTCGGGGTTGTTTTCGAATGCGGTCTTAGCTGCAGCGTAAGTGTCGTACTTCTCGAGCTTGAGGTCCTTGTTGTGCTCGGTGAGGTAGGTCTCGGCGGTGGTGCCGGAGATTACGATTACCGTGCGGTCGCCAATCTGGTCGAGGTCGGTAACAACCTTGTCCTTGTGGGAAACAACGCCCAAGGCAACGTTCATGTAAGGATCGGCGAAGTCGACTGCCTCAGCGCGCTCGGGGGTAACGGTGAAGTTTGCCAGGATAACGTCAACCTTGCCGGTCTGCAGGTATTCAACGCGGTTGGCTGCTTCGGTGGATACCAGCTCAACGTCTACACCGAGGTCCTGGCCAAGGCGGTTTGCCAGCTCGATGTCGTAGCCCTGGTAGTTGCCGTTTTCATCGACGTAGCCGAAGGGGCTCTTGTCGCTGAATACGCCGATGGTGATCTTGCCGCTGTCCTTGATCTGGTCAAGGGTGCGGTAATTTGCGCTCGAGGAATTGTTATTGGCGGAGCAGCCCGTGAGCAAGGCTCCCGCAAGAGCCAAGGCTGCAACAAGCACAGCAACAAGCTTCCAGGTGCGTTTTGTCTGGGTCATGTCTTTCTCCTTACTTCTGCCCTCTTGAGTGTTCGAGGGTTTCTTTGATTGATGGAAGTAAACCGCTTAAATCCTACAAAGTCAATAAGGATTGGGGGAATTAGTCATTTTGCTTTTGTGAATGGCTGGTTATTGCGGAGTTGGGGGAGGAGCGAGGCTGCTCGTTGTGCATGAGGTTGGTTTGGTTTTCGTTGGCCATCACTTCGATGGTCATGCGGGAGATCTCAGGGTGGTCGGTGGCGCCGACGGCCAGGGACTCCACGTTAAAGCCCTTCCGGGAGAACAGGCGGGAGATCTGAGACAGAACGCCGGCCTCGTTGTCCACCAGAACGGACAGAGTACGCAGTTTCATTTCTTCCATGTCGCTTCCTCCTCTCAGTTGACCAGGAACTCGGTGATGTGGGTGCCGCCGTTGACCATGGGACGGACGAGCTCACCCTCCTCAATGGTGCAGTCGATGACATAACCGAGGCCCTTTTCCTGCTCTTCCAGCGCTGCCTGAATGGCGGCTTCCAGCTCCTCCTGGTTGGTCACGCGGCTGCCCTTCAGGCCGTTGGCGTCTGCCAGCTTTACGAAGTCAGGGCCGCGCTCGGTGGTGGTCATGTAGTAGCGCTTGTCATAGGTCAGCTCCTGCCACTGGCGCACCATGCCCAGGCGGTGGTTGTTGAAGATGAAGGTGATGATGGGGGCACGATAAAATTCTTCGGTGGACAGCTCGTTGCAGTTCA
>UQVJ01000040.1 GCA_900544455.1 uncultured Eggerthella sp.
ACTGCCAATAGGAAGCAAGCCAACCTCGGCAAGGGGCGTAACCGTGGCGAACCACGGGGTGAAATCATCTGTATTCAGCAAATCGAGATAGCTCTCATGCGCCACAGCATCCAGCTCTTTAGCGATACCAGAGAATTCGCTGGTCATCTGAGTGTTGGTATGCTCAATTGAAGGAGCCGAGCTCAACAACGTTGCCGCTGCCACACTTTCCACATGACGCTGGGCAAGAACAGGATTCCCGTAACGGGCAAAAATTACCTCTCCCTGCTCAGTGACCTTGAAGCAGCAGTTCACCGAACCCTTCGGCTGCGCCAAGACCGCACGGTTTGCAGGCCCGCCGCCACGCCCAACCGCGCCGCCGCGACCGTGCATCATAACAAGATCGATACGATTGCGTTCTGCCCATTGGGCAATACGGCCCTGAGCCGAATGCAATGCCAACGTTGCCGTGGTCGGACCGGCGTCTTTCGATGAGTCCGAATACCCCAGCATCACTTCCATCTTGCGGTTGGTTTGGGCGAGACGGCGCTGTACCGCAGGAAGCTCCAGCATTTCATCCAGAACCTCGACACAGCCCTCCAAGTCCTCCAGCTGCTCAAACAAAGGAATAACATCCAGGTCGGGAACATCTTCAGCATGAGCGAAGGCAAGTTGCGCCAGCTCATACACATCGGCAACATGCTGAGCGCTCTTCGTGAACGAAATAATGTAGCGATGGGCCATTTTCTTGCCATAACGACGCTGGATTGAGCCGATGGCGCGGAACGTATCAAGAACCTCTCGGGTCATGGGCTGCAAATTTCCATGAATTCCATTTTCGCGGATATCTGCCAACGCGCGCTCATGAACCACTGAATGCTGGCGGAACTCCATTTCCACCATATGGAATCCAAAGGTCTCCGCCTGCCACATAAGCGTCTGCACAGGGCCGAACGCAGCACGCACTGCACCCGCCTCAACAAGCGAACGCTGCACTACCCGAAGGTCAACTAAAAAATCTTCAACACAACGGTACATCGTGTCAGCATTACGCGTAACGGTAGCGTCAAGACGCGCCGCCATAACGAGCATTACCGCACGATGCGGCTCAGAAGCGGAAATAACCTCAGCTCGGCCGGTTAGAACTTCGCTCATTTCAACCTGGTGATTCCAGAGATTCAGGAGCTCAGCTGAAGGTGAGGTGTAGCCCGATTCTAAAGTTAGGTTACGCCCCACCGTGCGACATGCCTCCGCCAAAGCGGAAACCATATGAGCGGAAAATTTTGCGGCTACCTGACGACTCACCTTCGCGGTTACGTTCGGGTTGCCATCGCGATCAGACCCGATCCAACTTCCTAAGCGGAAAAACGGCGGACAAACTGGCTTGACACGACCCGCTTTTTCTCCAAGAACCCAGTCGTCGAATCGACGGTAAATTTTAGGAATGGTGGTGAAGAGCGTATTGTCGAACACATCGATAATAGTGTCCGCTTCCTCGACAGGCGTAGGCTTCTTCACCGAAATAGGCGAAGTGCGCACCAATGCATCTATTTCCTGAAGCAAATGACGCTCGTTTTCCGCCAAATCGGAACCGCCCATATAAGGACGTTCGGCCAGCAGCAATGCTATACGGCGGATTTTCCCCTCGACCGCTTTACGGCGCGCCTCGGTGGGATGAGCCGTAAACACTGGGTGGAACTCCAAACGATTCAGCAATTCAGTTGCACGACCCACGCCCATTTCATCTACCAACCGGCGATAGGCAACGGTAAGCTCATTGGTCGGGTCGGTTTCCATTTGCTGAAGGGGTTCACGACCACGCTCGCGCAACGTCTTAACGCGATAGTTTTCCTCAGAAAGATTTGCCAAATGGAAAAATGAGGTGAATGCTCGCACCACTAGCTGAGCGCGCTCAATAGGAAGCATGTCAAGAAGATCAACCGCTTCGCGAAATGCCTTGTTCCCCTCAGTTGAAGGAAGTGGGATACCTTGATCGTCAACAGGCTCATCGCTCGCAGCGCTTCCTGGGTCGCCCTCGTTTGCGGCGATGACGCTTTGCAGAAGCTTATCGAACAAACCTCGAATTTCAGGATCGTACTCATCGAGCACTTTGCGCTCAAGACGAAGGAACAGGGCAAGGTCGCCCCGCAAGCTATCAGGAATATCGATCTCTGCCAGCGGAAGGCTATTTACGGCACCTTCCGCGCATAGAGAAGCGCATTCTGCAGATGGGGTCTGGGCGGACATAGCAGAGGATGGGGTTTCCATCGAAGTCCCTCTTTCTGACGATTCGCCCAAAACGCAAGCGGATCGACGCACTGACGGTAAAGAATGCACTTGAGTATAGAAGATTGAACACGTTTTACCGCTACACTTTACCTAAATAAAGCAAATCACTACACCTGCTTCCCGAAGCAGCAAGCATCGGCACCATGGAACGAGGAAACCAGTGAATCGGCCAGCCATTGGCAAAGAGACCTTAGCGATCCTGCAGATTTTGTCTGCAGGCATATTGTGGGGGCTTGTTGGACCGTTGGTTAAACTGATGGAATTGCATGGCTCAACGGCAGCGAGCACAAGCTTCATCCGAATGCTTTTCGCTTTTCTAATCATGACCGCATTCACCGCCGTAAAATTCGGACCGAAAGCGCTGATAATCGACAAGCGAACCCTTGTTGCCTGCGCTATGCTGGGCGTTGTTTCCAACGGTATCTACAACATGTTCTACACCATGGCAATAGCCAATGCCGGCATCGCCGTTTCAGCAGTGCTGCTAAACACTGCACCTATTTTTACTACCGTGTTCTCGATGCTGATATTCCATGAGGGTATTTCCCTTTTGAAAGTTATCGCCCTCTGCATCAACGTGGTAGGCTGTTCGCTAGCAGCTACGGGAGGCCAACTTGACCTGGACGTACTATCGGTTGTAGGGGTTAGCTGCGGCATTGCATCGGGGTTCACCTACGGAATGGCGGCGATCATTACGCGCATTGCGGGAAGCACCACCAATACCTACGTCATGAGCTCTTACAGCTACCTGTTCGCCACAATTTCTGTTCTGGTTCTATTCCAGCCATGGACATGCCCCGAATCGTACAATGGCGCAACCATAGGTTATGGATTCTTACTGGCACTGATTCCCACTTCACTGGCATACCTGCTGTACTACAAAGGCATTCTAAAGATAAGGGAAACAAGCAAGGTTCCCATCATCGCTTCCGTAGAAATGATAGCAACCGCCATCATAAGCGTTGCGTTCTTCGGCGAGATTTTATCCCCTGCCGCCATCTTCGGCATCGTATTGGTTGTTGCCTCCATTGCCCTGATGAGCGTCAGAGTAAGCGCACGACGCCGTTGATGCGCGCATAGGAAACATGTACAAACCGTCATTGCCTTCCGTAGGATTTTTTCCTCGCATAGAAGTAAAGTGCGATCATAGTTGCTCCCGTAACGATCCAAGTTACGGGATAGATAAGCATCAGATTCTCAAACGAGCGAATGAGCGGGAACAGCGTGAAAACGTACACGATGCGCAAAAGGCATGAGCCCACGATAACCACAATGGTAGGCAGCACCGACCAACCCATACCACGCATACCGCTCGCCGTAACCTCATACGAACACGGCATGAACTCAAACAGCTCCACATGCCACAAGCGAATATAGGCAAACGAAAGTGCTCCCGCTTCAGCGGTGAAAATGCCCAAAAACAGATCGCCACCCAAAGTGAAAAGCAAGCTTAATGCCAGTGTAGAAACAAACGATGCCGCCATGCAGAATTTCATGACCTTGTCGCAACGCCTATACTGGCCTGCCGCATAATTTTGGCCAATAAAGGTAACTGCGGCCTGGGAAAAGGCGTTCACAAAGAAGTAAGTGTAGAACTCGAAATTCATAGCCGCAGATGAACCCGCAGTTGCGTCTGCGCCAAAGCCGTTGATCTCGCCCTGGATAATAATGTTGGAAAGAGCGAATACTGCACCCTGCAAGGCGGCAGGAAGGCCTATGTGCATAAGGGTTTTGAGATCGATTCCCACAACCCTAAAATCTTTAAGCACCAAACGGTAGGATTCCTCTTCAGTAAGTAGGAAGTAAACGATAACGGCAGCGCATACAGCATCGGCGATAACGGTTCCTGCCGCGATGCCAAATACACCTAAGCAAAGAAACTCTACCGCAGCGTAATCGAATGCAATATTGAGCACTGCAGCAATTGCCAAGGCGTACAAGGGGCGACGCGTATCTCCCTTAGCTCGAAGCACAGCAGAACCGAAGTTGTATATAACCAAGAAAACGATGCCGATGAAGTAGACATGCAGGTACTGCGCTCCTTCAGCCCAAGCCTCAGCAGGCATATTCACTGCAGCAAGAATAAAATCGGTTGAAAGAACACCGGCAACAGCCAAAACAAGCGAACAAACCACTGCGGCGGCGGCTGAGGTCTGTACCGCACCCTTGATTTTGTCGATGTCGTCGTGCCCGATATGGACTGCGATTACCACGTTTACGCCGACCGACAAACCAACGAACACCGCGACAAACAAACTGATAATTGGAGCAACGCCACCAACAGCAGCCAGCGCATCACCGCCCAGCCACTGGCCAGCAAATACCGCATCGGTGGAGTTCAGCAACTGTTGCAAAATGCTGGTAATAGCAAGGGGAATGGAAAATAGAACGATTTTCTTAGCCAAGGGGCCATGAAGCATATCTATGCTGTTGGTTTTCTTGCTTTCCGCCGCAGTGCTCACGCCGCATTACCTTTCGGTTGTCATGTTACGCTGCCGATTCTCCTCCCCTTCGCCCAAATAAGCAACACTACGTTATTTATCTCCATATCCACACCGAGGCAGAAGGAGTACCAACCGTTACCCACCCAAACAGGCAGACCCCATCTAAAGAACGCCCCGCCGGCATAATGAACCGCCTCCCAGGATTCGGATTGAGAAACGATAATCCGAATTAATGGGGTGAAGTCCATAAGCCGGCGGGGCGAAGAACAGTTATAGGCCAGCGTTACAATGCGGATACCCGCACCGCACACACCTTGTATTCAGGCGTAGAGCAAATGCGATCGAGCGCTGCACCGGTAAGCCAGTTGGCGTTGCCATCCTGGAAATGAAACGGCATCCACGTTTCTCCAGGATTGGTCTTGCCTGAAACGCGCGCCTCCGATTCAATACTTCCTCGACGGCTTTCAACACGAACTTTGTCACCGTTCGAGATACCTAATCGTTCAGCATCTACCGAGTTAATCTCGATGAACGAATGTCCGCAGATCTCGTTCAAGCCAGGTGTTTTATCCGTCATGGCCGTTGCGTTGTAGTGGTACAGAATGCGGCCCGTAGTAAGCATGAGCGGGAACCCTTCATCTGGGAGCTCCGCTGAGGGAATATAATCAGCCAGCGAATAAATGCCCAAACCACGAGTGAATTTGCCCACGTGCATTATCGGTGTGCCAGGATGGTCCCCATCAAGGCAAGGCCACTGCAGCCCCTGACCCGCGACTTCTTCTGAATCGAGTCGCTCATGGCTAATGCCATGAAAGCTTGGGGTAAGCTCCGCGATTTCATCCATAATCTGGGCACTTGTAAGCTGTGGCTGAGCATACCCCATGCGATTCATCAAATTGATGAAGATGTCGGTATCAAGACGTGTGCCAGGAATGGTGACTGCCGTGCGAATTCGCTGAACACGACGTTCGGTGTTGCTGAACGTACCCTCTTTTTCCGCGTAACTACGACCAGGAAGAACAACATCGGCGAACTTGGCTGTTTCAGTTAAGAACAAATCATCGACTACCAGGAAATCGAGTGCCTCAAGCGCCTTAACAACATGGCTGGTGTCGGGATCGGTGCGAACCGGATCCTCGCCAAAGATGAACAAGCCCTTAATATCGCCCGATATCATCTTGGGGAAACACTCGGTTGCATAGGTGCCCTTCCACTTGGGAATCTCAACACCCCAGTGATCCTCGAAGCGTTTCATCACTTCGGCATTGGCCAACTTCTGATAGCCAGGGAAATCGCCAGGGGTTGCACCCATATCGCAAGCACCCTGCACATTGTTCTGGCCGCGAATGGGGTTGACGCCCGTCCCTGGCTTTCCAAAGTTGCCTGTGATCATAGCCAGATTAGACAATGCCATTACACCTTCAGTGCCACTGGTATGCTCGGTGACACCAAGACAGTACACGATAGCAGCGGCACCGGCTTCACCATACAGCTTTGCCGCGGCGACCAAATCGCAAGCATCAATACCGCAAATATCCGCTACGTATTCAGGCGTGTACTTTTCTACCATCGCCTTGAAGTCGTCAAAACCTTCAGAGCGTTCCGCGATAAACGTCTCGTCGATAAGACCCTCATGGATAAGCACCCTCGCAACACCGTTAGCAAATGCAACATTGGTGCCAGGATGCAGTTTCAGATGGATATCGGCTTTAGCAGAAAGGCCGATATTGCGAGGATCGACCACGATAAGCTTTGTCCCCGTTTCGACTGCATGGCGGATCTGCATACCGATAACCGGGTGAGCTTCTTCCGGGTTCGAGCCAACCAGCATGATCACGTCGGCATTTCGGGCGATGTCGGTAATGGGATTGGTCATAGCACCAGAACCAAGGGTTTGAGCTAAGCCGGCAACCGAAGGACCATGGCAAACACGAGCACAGTTATCGATGTTATTCGTCTTGAATACCGTACGTGCCATTTTCTGAAGCATATAGATGTCTTCGTTGGCGGAGCGGGCACACGCAAACGCAGCAAGAGCCTGACCGCCAAATTCATCTCGCAACGCCCCCATCTTGGCCGCAACAAGATCAAGGGCTTCGTCCCACGTAGCCGGTTCAAGCTCCCCTGTTTCGTGGTTGCGAATTAGAGGCGTGGTGAGACGCTCTTCCGAATGAACAAAATCGAAACTGCCGCTGCGACCCTTCACGCATAACAGACCGTGATTCGAGGGCCCATCTACGGCTTCGGTATCAACAATCTTGCCATCTTTCACGATGAGATTATATTGGCATCCCGTAGCGCAATGGGGGCACGTGGTGAGTACGCGTTCAACCTCCCATTCGCGATACTCTGCGCGTCGCTTCATGGTAAGGGCGCCCGTCGGACAGGCCTGCACACAATTCCCGCACGATTCGCATCCCGTTGTTTTCCAATCGGCGCCAAAAGGAGCCTCGATCGAAGTCCGCAGACCGCGTTTTGAAGCATGAAGCGAATGGTTGCCTGCCGCATTGTTGCATGCACCCACACACCGCTGACAGCGAATACAAAGATTAGGATCGAACGAAATAAAGGGGTTCGAGTCGAATACCGGTTTGCGTTTTCCCGAAACCCCAAACGAGGGGTGCTGTACACCAACCTCTCGAGCTACCGCCTGCAGTTCGCACGAACCGTTTTTCTTGCAGCTGAAACAATAGTTGGTAGAGTCAAGGCCATGGTCGGAAAGGATCAGATCCATGGTTAACTTGCGATAGGTTACCAAACGCTCCGAAGCGGTGGTAATCGCCATACCCTCTTTCGCAACAGTTGAGCACGCAGGAACAAGGGCGTCTTCGCCTTCAACTTCAACCATACAAATACGGCACGAGGAAATAGCACTGCGCTCTTTCAAGAAGCAAAGCGTAGGAATGGAGATGCCTGCCCTTTGAGCAGCATCGAGGATCGTTGCGCCCTTAGGCACTGACACTGAAACGCCATCGACAACGAGTGAAACAACCTGCCCATCGGCAGCCTGAGAAGAACTTGCGCATACGTTAGACATACTGGAACCTCCCATCAACCTGGCAGCCAGCACCAAAGCAATCGCAACGCAGGCAGCGTCCGCACTCCTGCTCTGCTTCTTCCAGGCTCATTCCGTACTCAACCCCCAGGAAATCGTTCTTGCGCTCACGAGCAGGACGCTCAGCGATTTCGACACGACCTTTTGGCATTCGATCGTTCTGTTTGGGCTCGGGAAGCGCAACATCGCAAGAAAGGGTATGGTGATAGCCCAAATACTCATCGATATTGCGAGCAGCAACCTTGCCCGCGCCGATAGCCTTGATCACCGTCGCAGGACCACTTTGGCAATCGCCGCCTACATAGACTCCAGGCAAATCAGGAGATTCAAGCTGCCCATTGGCAATAAAGCTGCCACGCTCTGCGTGCATACCGAAATCAACAAAAGGATCAACATCGATGTCCTGGCCAACCGCAATAAGAATTACGTCGGCTTCGATGCGACGTTCGGGTTTTTTGGCAGCAACGGGTGCAGGACGACCCCGCTTTACCGCACCGATCATCTGCGGCTGCGTGATAAGGGCGGAGCAGTGACCCGATTCGTCAACCTCGACACGAGCGGGGGCTTCAAGCACAGCCATCTCAACGCCTTCGGCAACAGCGGCTTCCACTTCTTCAACCAAAGCTGTCATATCCGATTGCCTACGACGATACGCAACCGTAACTTCTAATGCACCAGCTCGAACCGAGGTTCGCGCGCAATCCATGGCAACATTGCCACCGCCGACCACGACAACCTTCTTGCCTGAGAAATCGGGGTAATCTCCATCGCCAATTTTCTGTAGCAAGTCAACTGCAGACATGACGCCTTCGGCATCGCCATTTTCAAGTTTCAGCGTTTTTCCCAATTGAGCGCCTATGGCAACGTACACTGCATCGAATTCATCGTTGATCTTAGCCATAGCGACAGCGTCAATACGCTCGTCGCACTTCACTTCAATGTTTCCCACAGAAAGAATGGCACGGATATCTTCATCCAGCCGTTCGCGTGGAAAACGATATGTAGGAATACCGTAGCGCATCATTCCGCCCAGAGAGCGATTCGCCTCAAACACCGTTACGGAATGCCCCATCAGCGCCGCATAATAGGCGCAGGTAAGACCAGAAGGACCGCCGCCAACAACGGCAATCCGCTTACCGGAATCAGGCAAACGTCCGGGCGTGGCAACGGAATCCGCAGCAACCTGATCGACTGCCATTTTTTTGATACCGCGGATGTTCAGCGGCGCATCGATGAGGATACGACGACAGCGTTTTTCGCAAGGATGCTCGCACACCAGTGCACATGCCGTGGGGAACGGATTGTCTTTGCGGATAAGCTTGATAGCGTCGGCATAGCGCCCCTCGCCAACAAGGGCAATGTACCCTGGCACGTTAACGTGAGCTGGGCACAGAGTTTCGCAGGGAACGCTTTGACCCATGCCCCGAGTACAGCTATGCCCAACTAGATGAGCTTCGACCTCTTCGGAGAAAGTATCGAGCGCATCGAGCGTTGCCTGGGCAGCTTCGTACCCCACCGCGCAATCCGATGCATCGCGAATCATCTGGGCGAGCGCACGCAAAGTTTCCAGTGTTTCGTTGTTTGCCTGGCAGTTTGCCAGTTCCCGCATCAGTTCAGACAGTTTCGGCAGGCCATCACGGCAAGGAACGCATTTCCCGCACGTTTGGTTCGCTCCAGTTTCAAGCAACGATGCAACAGTGGTCAGCGGGCACTGACCAGGAGGTGCAGCCTCGACCCTTCGCTCAAATCGCTTTAAATAAGATTCCACCTTCGTATCGGCCGCCGTCTTGGGCTCAATAGATAGCGCAGACACGCATCCCCCTTCCCTGCACGGCATCACGAATTACAACGCAGAAGCTCCTCGAAATAGAAGCAACAGCCTATAACCGATAACCGCACCAAATAGCTCAACATCCAGCAAGCAAAAACGCCCTCCCCGAAGGGAAGGCACTTGCGAACACTGTACTGGTTTTCGATGCGACTCAATGGCAACGGCATCTTTTTATCGGCGAAAGGAATAATTATCTAACTTTTGCGAAACTACCTATCAAACCAGCTCATCAGAAGAGAACCTGAACCGTTTACCAAAGAAATAAAGGGAACCCTCTTAATCAACTGGATAGTACGTGGTTACCGTGGGGTTGTCTTCGATATAGGCGCGGAGCTTATCAATGTAACGCTGCGCCAAAGGAGAAAACGGACGTTCGGCATGGTACAAATAACCAACCGTCATGGTTTCATCAACCTCAAGAGGGATAGAACAGATGCTCTGTCCCATTTCTCCAGAAAGGACGCCCGTTGAAATGGTATATCCGTTGTGACGATTTAGGAGAATGGTCAAAGTACCACGGTCGTAATAGGTAATGTTTTGGCTATGAGGCAGATGACTCAACGGCTCTTCCGCGAAGAAAAAGGAATTGTTGCTTCCCTGTTCGAACGAATAGCGTGGATATCTTTCCAGATCCTCAGGCTTCAAACTGGCTCGACCGGCAAGAGGATGGTTCGAACCAACGAACACATGCGGATGGGCCTCAAACAGCGGCGTGAACGTCAGCCCAGCATCGGAAAATGCCTTGGTCAGCACCTTGCGGTTGAAATCGCTTAAGTACAGAACCCCAATCTCGCTGCGGAATTCCTTAACGTCGTCGATCACTTCTGCCGTGCGCGTTTCACGCAAGGAAAAATTGTACTCTTCCTCGTCGCACTCCTCGGCCAAATCGACAAAAGCGTGAACGCAGAAAGCGTAATGTTGAGAAGAAACACAAAGCCTGCCCTTGGCGGCACTGTTCGAATTGGAATAGCGCGCCTCGAACAAATCAAACTGCTGCAAGATCTGCCGAGCATAACCGATGAACTCAGTGCCCTCGTTAGTAAGGGTGATACCACGGTTAGTGCGGTTGAAGATAGAGATGCCCAGCTCCTGCTCGGTGTCTTTAATGGTGGTTGAAAGCGTGGGCTGGGAAACATACAGCTGCTGGCTAGCTGCGTTGATTGAGCCGCATTCAGCGACTTCAATGATGTAACGAAGCTGTTGGAGCGATATGTTGGTATGCATGCTTCTTCCCTTCCCCAGCAAAAGCGGCGCAAATAGAAACAGGCCAGGGCTTTAAGCCTCTGGCCTGTGTACAAGTGGTGGGCGATACTGGGATCGAACCAGTGACCTCCACCGTGTCAAGGTGGCGCTCTCCCCCTGAGCTAATCGCCCGAAAATGCCGAACTGCTTCAGCGAGCTTGTATATTACCAGAACAGCACTTTGCGTCAACTATCTAGGTTCGTTTTTTTCATAAATGGAACTGTTATTCCGTATGACTCTCTGCTCGATGATAGGCGTCATCGGGCTCGATGTGGACAAGGATGTCCTTTACCTGCGGGAACTTATGAACAATCTCGGATTCAATACGATCGGCAAGCTCATGCGAAGCAGCAACGGTCATATTCGGATCGACCAGCACATGCAAATCGGCGTATACATCGCCCTGGGTGCCACGCGTACGGATGCGATGCGCATTTCGAACACCAGCGATACCCTCTACAACCTTGCGCACCTCCTCTTCAGGGATTCGCGCTTTGTCGGAAAGGGTCTGAAAGGCTGAGCGGAATACGTCGAATGCGGTATACAGAATGGCCACCATAACAACCAACGCCATCACGGAGTCGGCAATAGCAAAGCCAAGCTGAATTAACACGAGACCAATGATAACGCCGATGGAAACCATCGCATCAGAAAGCGTATGGCTTGCATCTGCCAACAAGATATCGCTGTTCAAGCGCTTGCCGGCCTTTCGCTCATAGGTTGTAACCCCAACGTTGATGCACAACGTGCCCACCATGACCACGTAAGAAACCACCGTAACGGATGCATTGTGGTCACCCGAAATTAGCGCACTGATGGCGCTTGAGCCAACCTCAAACGCGGCAAATATAAGCAGAACACCGATAACCATGCTTGCATATGTCTCGAACTTGAAGTGGCCATAAGGATGGCCCTCATCCGCCGGACGAAGAGCGAGTGTGATTCCAACCAAACCAACCACATTGCCCATAGAATCGAACACCGAATGAATGCCGTCAGCCTGCATAGAGTGAGAATTGGTGGCCAAGCCATAGAAGAACTTCGCAAGCGCAACCAGCAGATTAAGCAAAAGAACGATCCACAGAACGCGACGCACTTCTGCCATTCTCGATGTCTGATAAGACCCACTGTTCATACCGCTCAACTTCTTCCATCAAATAACGCCACTCAAGAATAGACGCTTAAAAGCAAAAAGAATCGCCCACCAACGTGAGCGACTCACCACACCCTAACACCGAATTCGGTTACCACAGGTTAACAACTCAAAGCGTAAGAAAAAGCTAACATTGAACGCCCTCAACCTGGACGAGCAGGCAATCTCTTAGCAGCTAGCCAGATACGCTTTTAGGGTATCCACAAAACGATCGACGTCATCTTCGCATGAATCGTAACCAAAGCTGACACGCAACGTACGTTTGCCCATTGCAAGAGGAATGCCAGCCGCCTGCAGTGAAAGCGGATGTTTGTGGCGCCATGTGCCAACTGGAACGGTATTGATATTCGACTCGCATGCAGAAGCTTTGGAGACATAGACGCCGTGATCACTCAAATAGCGCAAAGCCGCCTGGTTTTTCATACCAGGAACGCTGAAATTGAACAGGTAAGGTGATCCGTCTTCCCGCGAATTGATCACCGCATCAGGAATCTCTGCGTTGACACGAGAGCGCAAACGGTTCCACAAATCGCGAACGCGCATTTCTTCAGCCTGCCTGTCGGAAAATGCACAGCGTACCGCTTCGGCAAAACCGGCGGCAAGGTAGACGGGTTCGGTTCCTGAACGGAGGCCGCGCTCTTGCCCACCCCCAAACGCCGTGGTGAACATATTGGTCCCGCGCTTCACGAACAATGCACCGATACCCTTCGGCCCCCCGATCTTATGAGCGGAAAGGGAAGCTAGATCAACACCCCACTCATGTACGGGAACATCGATCTTGCCAAAAGCCTGAACAGCATCGGTGTGCACCAACGCATGGGGGGCATATTCATTGCGCAACTTGACGATATCAGGAATAGGAAGCCGATAACCAAGCTCGTTCTGCACCGACATTACCGTTACCAACGTTGTTGGCTCCTGGAGAAAACGCGCGCATGCCTCCAGGTCAAAATTGCCATGAACTGCTTCCACATAGGAAACGCAGCAATCGCCCTCTCGCTTAAGACCGCGCACCGATCGCGTTACCGAAGGATGCTCCAAAGCAGAAGTTATGATTCGACCTGCACTGATTCCGCGAGCCATAACCGAACCGCGAATGGCAAGGTTGTTCGACTCGGTTCCACCCGATGTGAAAAAAACCTCATCGGGCTCAGCGCCCAAAGCCGCTGCAACAATGGCGCGACTGTCTTCCAGAACGCGCTTTGCCTTCTTGCCCAGCGCATGAACAGAAGATGCATTGCCATAGTTCTGAAGTTCCCGCATCATGGCCTGCACCACCTCGGGGCGCGGCTTGGTTGTGGCAGCGTTATCCAGGTAAGCTTCGCAACAGGAACCTTTCTTTCCCTCGTTTATGGAAAAGTCTTGCATCTCACTGCTCACAGGGTACCCGCCTTTCGCGCCGACTCCACTTCAGCCAACGCCTCAGGTGGAGTATGTGCGCACGTGCCGCCACCACGCTTTACCACTTCGATAGCATCACCAGCGGAAACAACGCCGCCATGTAGCACCACGCCGAAAATGCCCTCACGGGGAAAGATGCAGTCGCCCGCTAAGTGGTAAATGGCGCAACGGGTATGACACACTTTACCGATCTGACTGATTTCCACCAGCACATCTTTCCCCAAACGGAGCTGTGTGCCCAAAGGCAAATCGAGCAGATCGATTCCCTCGGTTGTAAAGTTTTCAGCAAAATCGCCAGGGCCAACCTCTAAGCCCATATCACGCGCTTTCGCAATGGATGCTTCGGCCAAAAACGAAACTTGACGGTGCCACTTTCCCGCATGGGCATCGTTTTCCAGCCCGTCATCGACAAGGACAACTTGAGGAGTATCACCAACAGGCTTTTTCCGGACTCCCTTGCGTGTAGAAAGGTTAATGGAAGAAATATAAGCCATGAATACCTCCTCGAATGCCAATAATTAACGGTCCAATAGTAGTGACGGCCCCGCAATCAGCATGCAGCTCAACCCTTTTTCGGCAGAATCAACAGGGCTAACGGATGCTTATTCACGGCGAAAAGAACTTACCTACACGCCCCTACCCGCGCCATTCATATATTACGGATGCCGAAAACCTGCATGATGTCCTACACTTGCCATGCTAAACAGCCTTAAACGAACGCAAGGATTGGCATGATATACGAACCGCTACCCCATAAACCCTATCGACCAAGCCCTGCCGTTTCTTTTGTGGGAAGACAAAATTCGGGGAAAACGACGCTGTTGGAAAAAATAATAGCCGAGCTCACCCGCCAAGGACTCGCTGTTGGTACCCTTAAACATCATGGACATCCCGATTTCGAAATCGACATTCCAGGAAAAGACTCATACCGTCATCGTGCCGCAGGGTCAAAAGCAACCGCTATCCTTTCGAGCAAACGCTTGGCCTTAACATGCGACCTAACCCAAGAAAT
>UQVJ01000041.1 GCA_900544455.1 uncultured Eggerthella sp.
CCCCACTGCTGCCTCCCGTAGGAGTCTGGGCCGTATCTCAGTCCCAATGTGGCCGATCGGTCTCTCAACCCGGCTACCCATCGCGGGCACGGTGGGCCGTTACCCCGCCGTCTACCTAATGGGCCGCGACCCCATCCCTTGCCGTCTGGGCTTTCCCGCGCGGGCCATGCGGCACGCGCGGAGTATCCGGTATTAGCCGAGGTTTCCCTGGGTTATCCCGGAGCAAGGGGCAGGTTGGTCACGTGTTACTCACCCGTTCGCCACTCTATAACCGCCCGAGGGCGGGTTAATCGTTCGACTTGCATGTGTTAAGCACGCCGCCAGCGTTCATCCTGAGCCAGGATCAAACTCTCCGTTGAAAAAGATGTTTGATTCTAGATAAAAAAGTACGTCAACTCGCCTCTCCCGCTTCGGTGCGGGCGGCTGATCGACAGGTTTGAATCTGACTTATGTTCCGTCTCTCACAGTATCCGGTTCTGAAGGTTCCCGCCCGGGCCCGTGGGCCCCGGCCGCGAATCGGCTCCGCCGTTCGCGCAAGAAAGTAATCTACTCTCTTGTCCCCGCCGTGTCAAGGACTTTTTTTAAGAAAGTTTCCTCTTCCCGGCCCCGCGCCCCGCCTGGCGGGCCGCTCGCCGACTCGGTGCCGCCCTTTCCGGGGCGCCCCCTCGTCAGAAGGCTTAGCTATAATACCCCGCATCGGGGGGATTGCAAGCGTTTTCCGCGATTTTTTTCGATTGGTCGGCAACTGTTTTGAATAACCCCAGGTCAGGGCGTTTCGGGCGTTCTCAATTTCTTCACATTGTGGGCGGGTTGACTTATTCAACCAATTCGAAAACCCTTCCCAGACCTGCTTCTTACTTCGGATTCTCCCTACTCAAGCACTTTTCCTATTTGCTCCATACTTAGCTAATTTGTGGATACCGCTCACAATTTGAGTGTTCGGGCATCTTGTCTTATGCCGCAACAGCGCACTTTTCGAGCCTCTTTTATTTTTTGCCTCCACAGGGTCATCAAAATTTAGGGCTTTCTTCCCTCCTCTGGAATAGCCGCAATCCACCAGACGCTAACTCCACCTAGGCAAAACTTGCACCTGGCACTTATTGTGCAATCTTTTTACTGCCACTCTTTGCTTTGTCGGCAGACAGCGCGAGCAACGTATCTATATATAAAGAAAGGGAGCCGCGTTATTGCGACTCCCTTGACACCTATATATAGGTTGTTTTCTAGTTGCAAACCTTGCCTGGGTTCAGAATGTAATTCGGATCGAACACACGCTTAATGCCTGCCATAAGGCCGATGGCTGTATCGCCTACGGAATCATGCAAATATTCCTTCTTTGCGTGGCCAATGCCATGCTCGCCGGATACCTGACCGTTGAGCTCGGTGCACTTTTCGTAGCTTTCCTTCATAACCTTCTGAGACTTCTCCAGGAACACATCCTGATCTACACCGTTTGCAGAAGCGTAAATGTGAAGATTGCCGTCACCAGCATGGCCGAAGGAACGAATGCCAACGCCATACTTTTCACCGATCTGATGCACGTGCTCCAGGAATTCAGCAACCTTGTCTACAGGAACAACCACGTCCATTTCGTCAAGATGCTCAGTGTCTGCCTCGATTACCGTAAGGAATGCACTGCGAGCAGCCCATACAGCACGCTTGTCGTCGGGATGAGAAAGAACCAGCGTATTGAATGCGCCAAGCTCGTCGCCGATTTCCGCCAGCGTTTCCGCACGCTGGAAGATTTCATCCTGGTCGTTGCCATCAAGGGTTACCAGGATATAGGCGCCAACTTCATGGCCATCCACATTAGTGGGGATGATCTTATTACCGGTGTAGTCGGCGGAAGAGTCGACGATATCGCGTTCCATGAATTCAATGGACTGAGGGTCAAGGCCAGCAAGCTTGATCTTCGGAACGGCGCTGATGGCGGTTTCGAGATCCTCGAAGGGAAGGATGAAGCTGATGTCTTCCTTCGGAACGGGGATGAGCTTAAGGGTGAGCTCGGTGATAACGCCCAGCGTGCCCTCAGAGCCGATCATCAGGTGAAGAAGGCTGTAGCCAGAGCTGGTCTTGGAAACAGCACGACCGATCTCCATGATTTCGCCCGTGGGAAGAACCACGGTCATTGCCAGCACGTAATCGCGCGTGGTGCCGTACTTAACAGCACGCATGCCGCCAGCGTTGGTGCTTACGTTGCCGCCCAGAGAACCGGTTTTCTCGCCGGGATCAGGAGGATACATAAGGTCATGCTCAAGCGCATCTGCTGCCAGATCGCACAGGCGAACGCCAGGCTGAACGCGAACGAACAGGTTGTTCATGTCGTACTCGAGGATTTCATTCATGTGCATAGTGCACAGTACGACGCCGCCCTGCAGCGGGGTGCTGCCGCCAACCAGGCCAGTGCCTGCACCACGAACCGTAACGGGAATCTTGTTCTCGTTGCACAGCTTCATGATGGCAGCAACCTCTTCAGTGTTGCTGGGGAAGCAAACGGCCTCGGGCATCTTGGTGCCGTAAATGGGCATTTCGTCGTGAGAGTAATCTTCGCTGATGTTTTCGCCAACGTGGCAATCTTCCTCGCCGACGATAGCCTGGAGCTGGCTGATCAATGCGGGAGTGAGTTCGTTGTACTCAGTCATGCTAACTTTTCGCTCCTGTGGACGTTGGATAATACTGGTTTACCGCGTTGACACTAGCGCTCATCGCGCTTGCACGAAAGGGGCGCAACGCACATCCCTGACGAAAGGCATCCAGGCGCGGTCAATGGCGAACGCACGCGAAACGCCTCGGACTCGCATTCGCAACGAGCAGCGAACGCAACGAAAAGGCCTTTAATCGGCTTCAGTTGCAGCCAGGAATTCGCCAATCACTTCCTTGCGCAGCGCCTCTATCAGTTCAGGCTGCTTCCCTCCAACGGGCAAGCCGTCAATCTCGTGAGCATGCAAGCACAAATTACTGGAGCTGGTAACCAGCACTTCTTCGGCAGCGAACAGATCTTCCAGATAATACGGCTTCTCATGCACGGAAATGCCCAGACGATCACACGCTTGAATTAAATGCTTACGTGCAATTCCCGGCAGAATAAGGTTGTCGAGTGGTGCCGTGTACAGCGCGCCATCCTTAATGATGTGCACATTGCTATGAGCGCATTCGGTAACACGACCTCCTTCACGATAGAACACCGTCTCCTGGCAACCAGCGTGTTTCGCCTTTTCCGACGCCATGACCGAAGGAATAAGGTTAAGCGTTTTGATATTGCAGTGGAAGAAACGCGTGTCGGGCTCGGTGATTAATTTGATAGGCTCAACGCCATCGGAAATAGTGGCTGGCTTCAACATCACCCACAAGTTACCAGGACCTTCCGTGAACGCATGGTCGCGAATGCCGGTGCCGCGCGTTACCTGGTAATAGACGAACTGGCTACCCGTATCCACCTCTTTCACCAGCTTGTTCAGCAGGTCTTTCAATTCCTGCTTGGTGCAGGGCATTTCAATTTCGAGAAGTTCAGCGCTGTTGAAGAAGCGATCAATATGTTCATCAATCGCAAATATCTTATAGTTGCGCGCTGGGCCAGCATCATACACGCCGTCGCCAAACCAATGAACGCGATCGTTCATTGGGATGCTCATTTCATTCAAGGGGCCGAATTTTCCGTTGTAGTAGCCCAAGTTTTCCACGTTGGAAACTCCTTCATTAATTAGTAGACAATCGCAAGACCAAGCTATCGCTTTGCCGATAAAACGCTTGCGTCATGCTTTCCCACCCTACCACTAATGGGATTATCCAGCCGAATGATTCCGGGGCACCACGCATCAATCTGTCCACGATGCTTTCCGCAATACCGCTTTTGACCATACGCGGCTCCGGAACAACCTCGTTCCAGAGCCGCGGTTGGGGAATTCGTTTGTGGGAAAAGCCCAGCAGAACCCCTACGGCAACGCAACGCTTCAGGCGGCTATGCCACCATGCTTCTGCGGTAAGCATTAAGGATGGGCTTATGAGCCCGCGTTAAACGTTGGGGGGGGTAGGCTTACAAGCCCGCGTTAACATTGGGGTGGTCGACCGTACCAACCGTTGGAATCGGCGTCGTGTCCTCTTCTTCCAAACGACCCTCGTAGATCCAGTACTTGGTTCCCTTGGCAATCACGCCGGAAAGAACCAAGACCGCTATACAGTTTGGAACAGCCATGAGGGCATTGGAAATGTCGGAAAGGTTCCAAACCAAGTCGCCGCCGCCAATGCAGCCCCAGAACACAAAGAGCAGGAACGCCACCTGATAAGGACGAATGCCCTTAGTACCAAACAGGTACGTAATGGCGCGATCGCCGTACTGAGACCAACCCAGCATGGTGGAATAGGTGAAGCACAACAAGCCAACTACCAACACCAGGGGTCCCAACACGGGAATGCTCTCGAAGCAAGCCGTCGCCAAAGCAGCACCGCCAGAGAAGATCCCCACAGCAGCATCGACGGAAAGATTATTGCTTGCCAACACGGTGTTGTTGTAGATAGCAGCAAGGTCGGGATTGGCGAGCAGCGAGGTTACCAGCATCAAACCGGTAATCAGGCAGATAACCACCGTGTCCCAAAACGTACCGGACATGGAAACCAGCGCCTGGCGAGCAGGATTCTTGGAAATCGCAGAGGCGGCAACCAAAGGAGCAGAACCCAGGCCGGATTCATTGGAGAACAGGCCTCGCTTAAAGCCATACTGGAGCGCCAGCATAATGCCGGAACCAACTGCGCCACCAAAAGCAGCCTGGCCGGTAAATGCACAGGTAATGATGGTTACGATGGCGTCCCATAAATAAGCACCGTTCATGCCGATGATGACGAGACAACAGGCAACGTAGAAGATGGCCATGATGGGGACCAGCTTCTCACACACTTTGGAAACCTTCTTCAGGCCGCCGATGATAACAATAGCGACCAACACGGTAACCACAATGCCGATGAGCCACGTGGGGATTTCAGAGGCACCGGGAATCAAACTCGAAGAGGTAAGAGCACCCGCCAGAGAATTCGATTGAACCGAAGCGCCAATGCCGAAGGAGGCAATTGCGGTGAACAGAGCAAACAGCACGGCAAGGAACTTGCCCAACCCCTTGTGCTTGAAGCCACGTTCCAATGCATACATAGCGCCACCAAGCATACGGCCATTGGCATCCTTTACGCGGTACTTCATGGATATATAGGTTTCGGAATACTTGGTTGCGATACCGAATACACCGGTAAGCCACATCCAGAAGATAGCGCCTGGACCGCCGCACAAGAGGCCCGTGGCAACGCCGACAATGTTGCCCGTTCCGATGGTTGCGGCAAGCGCTGTGGTAAGGGCGCCGAACTGCGAGATGTCGCCCTCGGCATAGGGGTCGTTTTTAGAGACCGAGAGCTTGATTGCCGTAGGGATCTTCCTCTGGATGAAACCGGTCCTAATAGTCATGAAAAGATGAGTGCCCAACAACAACCAGATAAGGGCCCAGCCCCATACAAAGCTATCGACCGCATCGACTCCAGCCGAGAAGGATTCGATAAATGCTTCCATGGCTACTTCCTTTCTACTCGTTTGACGTGGAAAGGAAGTGTGCCCGTTGGTTCAGCAAGCTTGCGAAGTGGCGGCTTCAGGGGGGGGATGAAAGCCTGCGGCATGCGCCTACACAGAGCGGCTCACTCCCACGTCAGGGGGAAACGATTCCTGAATGGTCGCAAGCCAGCGTTACCCCTTTGTTACACAACGGGAAATACTGGGCAAAATCGCCGCCTACGGAAGATGAACGGCGTTCATACACTGTTCATCTTCCGTAAATCGAACCGCAAACGGGTTGACGGCATGCATCAAAGACAAAAAAAGAAGGGCACCTTCCCTTTTGAGGAAGGTGCCCTTGGCTCAATTAAGTGAAACGCCTATTCCTGGCCGCCCAGGAAACGCTCGGCCTGAGCAACGATATCGTCGTCGCCGGCATTCAGCTCATGGCGGTTTTCAACCTTTGAGCAATACTGACCCTCAGCGTCGATATCAACCGTTACCGTTGCGCCATCGTGAACGGTGCCGTTGATGATCTCGGTGGCAACGCGGTCGGTCACCTCGCGCTGAATCAAGCGGCGCAGGGGACGTGCTCCGTAGACGGGATCGTAACCATCAATCGCAAGATGCTCCATAGCGGCAGGGGTAACCACCAAGTCGATACGACGATCGGCAAGACGATCGCGGACATCAGCCAACTGCAAACCGACAATGGGCTCCATTGCGGCAATGGAAAGCGGGTTGAAGGTAATTACCTCGTCGATGCGGTTCAGGAACTCGGGGCGGAAAGTATTGCGCAGGGCATCGTTGATCTTGTTGTTCAACTCGGCCAAGCGCTTTGCCGCAACCTCGACGTCCGCGGTCATAAGATCTTCCATGACCTTGCCCATGGAATTGCCCGAACCCTGATTCTGGTCTTCGCCCGCGAATTCGCGAATGGACTGCGAACCGATGTTGGACGTCATGATGATAATGGCGTTCTTGAAGCTCACTACGCGGCCCTGGCCATCGGTGAGGCGACCGTCATCCAAAACCTGAAGCAGGATATTGAACACATCGGGATGAGCCTTTTCAACCTCGTCCAGCAAAATCACGCTGTACGGCTTACGGCGTACCGCTTCGGTAAGCTGACCGCCCTCGTCGTAGCCCACGTATCCCGGAGGCGCTCCGACCAAACGAGCAACCGAGTGCTTTTCCATATACTCGGACATATCGATACGGACCATAGCGCGCTCGGTATCGAACAGGTACTCGGCAAGAGCCTTAGCCAGCTCCGTTTTACCAACACCGGTGGGGCCCAAGAACAGGAAGCTGCCAATGGGACGGTTCGGGTCGGAAAGGCCTGCACGGTTACGACGAATTGCGCCTGCCACAGCAGCCACAGCTTTGTCCTGACCAACCACGCGTTCGCGAAGCTTGTCTTCCAGATCAACCAGCTTAGCCATTTCGCCCTGCATCATCTTGGTAACGGGAATGCCCGTCCACGTGGACACAACCTCGGCGATTTCGTCTTCGCCAACCTCTTCCTTGAGGATCGCGCCGTCCTGCTGGCGATTTTCCAGAACCTCTTCTGCCTGAGCGAGCTTCTGCTGCAGCGCAGGAATAGTGCCGTAACGCAGCTCGGAAGCGCGGGCCAGGTCGCCTTCGCGGGTGGCCTGCTCTTCCTCAATCTGAGCAGCCTCGATATCGGCCTTCAAGTTCTGAACGCTGACGATAACATCCTTTTCGTTCTTCCAGAGCGCCTTCTGCGAATCCAGCGCCTCACGAGCAGCGGAAATCTCCTTGCGGAGAGCCTCCAGGCGCTCACGACTCGGCTCATCCGTTTCCTTCATCAGAGCCTGCTCCTCAATCTGCATCTGAGTGAGCTTGCGCTCAGCCAGATCGACCTCTTCGGGCATGCTGTCGATTTCGATACGTAAACGACTTGCCGCCTCGTCCATCAGGTCGATTGCCTTGTCGGGCAAGAAACGATCGGTGATGTAGCGGTTGGAGAGTTCGGCTGCAGCAACCAGCGCGGAGTCCTTGATGCGGACGCCGTGATGGATCTCGTACTTTTCCTTCAGGCCACGCAGAATCGCAATGGTGTCTTCGACCGTTGGCTCGCCCACCAGCACCGGCTGGAAACGACGCTCAAGCGCAGCGTCCTTTTCGATGTACTTGCGGTATTCGTCGAGCGTAGTAGCACCGATGGCATGAAGCTCACCACGAGCCAAAGCAGGCTTCAGCATATTGCCCGCATCCATGGAGCTATCGCCCGTAGAGCCGGCACCTACAATGGTGTGCAACTCGTCGATGAACAGGATAATCTGTCCGTCGGACTGCTTCACTTCGCGAAGAACAGCCTTCAGACGGTCTTCGAATTCACCACGATACTTAGCGCCAGCGAGCATCGCAGGAAGGTCAAGCGCAATAAGCTCACGATCTTTCAGGCTGGAGGGAACGTCGCCCGCAACGATGCGCTGGGCCAAGCCTTCAACGATTGCCGTCTTGCCCACGCCAGGCTCGCCAATAAGCACAGGGTTGTTCTTCGTACGACGGGAAAGAACCTGAACGGTACGACGAATCTCCTCGGAACGACCGATTACCGGATCGAGTTTGCCATCGCGTGCCTGCTGAGTAAGGTTCTGGCCATACTGCTCCAGCACCTCGAACTCAGTTTTCGACTCTGCATCGGTTACGCGAGTGTCGCCGCGGAGATCCTGGTAGGCAGCCTCGACTGTTTCACGTGTAACACCAGCATCGTTCAGGATGCGGCCCGCCTGCCCCTTATCTTCAGAAAGGGCAATGAGCAGATGCTCGGTGGTGATGTAGTTGTCGTCCAACTTTCCGGCAATTTTCTCGGCGTTGTTCATCAGGGCATCGAATTCCCTCGAAGGAGCCACCATGCCCATAAAGGTTTGACCGCTCACCTTCGGCTGATGTTCCACCTCAGTATCGACGCGCTGCTTCAAGACGGCAGGGTCGGCGCCAATACGCGTAATAATGGCCTTCAGGTTGTTCTCATCCGCAGAAAGGATGGCATCTAGCAGATGAAGCGGCTCTGTGGTGGCTGCTTCATGCTTAGACGCAATGTCCATTGCAGATTTAAACGCCTCTTGGGCAGTCACTGCTAATTTTTCAATCCACATATAAGTCTCCTTTCTTCTACTTGCAGCAAAAGAAATGGCTAGTGTTTTACATCAACCTGCGCAAAACAATTGCATTGGTATCGGTTACCAAAGAATTGACGCTTTCCCTGGTTTCGAGCTCGTGTACACGGTCGGCAAGCTTGCGTACGCGACGATGCAGGGCATCGAGCTCGTCGTCGCGCTCATCCAGGCGCCCTTTAAGGTCGAGGATGCGAATAACGCCCGCAAGGTTGATGCCTTCATCGGTAAGCTCATTGATCAGCTGCAAACGCTCAATGTCTGCCTGCGAGTACATGCGTGTGTTGCCTCGTGTACGCTGAGGGGAAACCAAACCCTTTTGCTCATAGATGCGCAGGGTTTGCGGGTGAACGCCAGCAAGTTCGGCGGCAACGCTGATCATGTACAGCGGTCTGTCTTTGTCTTCCATTACCATGCCCTCACCTCTTCCTTCGTGGCTTCCTGGAATGCCTCCAGGGCTTTCTTCTGCTCATCGTTCAATGTCTTTGGAACTGCTATCTTGATGGCCACGCGTAAATCGCCGTTGCCCGTTGATCCTTTGCCCAATTTAGGGGCGCCTTTGCCGCGCACCGTGAGAACCGTTCCATCTTGGCACCCAGCGGGTACCTTCAAGCGGACCTTCGTGCCATCGGGGGTGGGAACCACCACTTGTGCACCAAGCGCCGCTTCGGCAAACGTTACGGGCAGATCCATCAAGACATCGGCTTTATCGCGCTGATACAACGGATGAGCGCCTATCTTGATGTTCACCAGCAAATCGCCTGCAGAGCCGCCATTTGCGCCCTGGCCACCCTTGCCCTTCAAGCGAACACGGCCGCCGTCAACAGCGCCGGCGGGAATCTTTATGGTGAGCGTTTCCTTTTCGCCAGTTCCCGAGCGCCCGATGCGAATACGCTTTTCGCATCCGTTGAATGCTTCATCGAAGGTTACCGTCATGGACACTTCTTTATCGGCGCCCTTCTGCGGCTGAGGCTGACCGTAGCCACTCGCTCCGCCGAAATCCCAGTTTCCGCCGAAAGCGCCTTCGCCGTTGCGGATGCTCTCGAGGATATCCGCCCAGCTACCGAACCCAGAAGCTCCGCCAAAGCCCGCTCCCGCAAAAGGATTGCCGCCCTGGCCTTGCCATGCTCCGCCATAAGGGATCTGGTTTTCGTTGGCGGTTCCATACTGGTCGTAAAGTTTGCGTTTCTTTTCGTCGGAAAGGACCTCGTACGCCTCGTTGATTTCCTTAAACTTCGCTTCGTCTCCGCCCGCATCAGGGTGGTGCTTGCGGGCCAGTTTGCGGAATGCCTTCTTAATGGCATCAGCATCGGCGTCACGTGGAACGCCTAGCGTTTTGTAGTAGTCGGGAGTTGCCATTCGCCCCACCTTTCCTATTCAGACGGGATAGTGATGCGGTTGCTTTTCCAGCCGAGGCGACCTATTCGTCTCGGCACGATCGAAAAGAACAAGAGCCTTTTGTGATCAGCCGGTGCGGCGGAACGGCAACCTGCTTCAATACCCCTGTTTTCTCTTCTTATTGATCAGCCTGAAAGAGACCAGCCAGCATGCCCAGTCTTAACCGGCGGAACATTATGCCCAATTTCCTCAGGCTGCTTACAACAAGGGCGGACTTGCGAGCCCGCCCTTGCGTTTGCTATTCGTCTTCTTCCGACTTGGTCTCGCGCTTCGGACCACCCACAGTAACCGTTACCATTGCGGCACGGATAACCTTGTTACCCATGCGGTAACCCTTTTGGTAAACCTGGGCAACCGTTTCGTCGGGAACCGAAGGATCGTCAACCGTGGCTACCGCCTGGGCCTCGAGGGCATCGAATGCCTCGCCTTCAGGGTTGATGATCTCAACGCCTTCCTTCTTCAGCACCTCGCCGATTTTGTTGTGAACGGCTTTGATGCCACCGAGCAGACCTTCTTCGCCGTTGCCTTCCGCATAAGCGATGCTGCGCTCAAAGTCGTCGATCACGGGGATCAAGCTTTCAACCAGCTTTTCTGTGGCGCGGAGCTTTTCCTCTTCGCGCTGCTCGTTCATACGGCGACGATAGGTATCCCACTCGGCATGGAGCCTGAAGTACTTGTCCCTCCAAGCATCTGCCTCGGCCTTGGCGGCTTCCACCGGATCTTCCTCGGGCTCTTCGCCCTCGGCGTTATCTTCGATAGTCTCCGCCTCTACCTCTTCGGGGGCAGCAGCCTCGGCATTGGCCTCGGCCGCTTCCTGATCCTCGCGTACCTCGTCTTTTTCAGGCGCGGTCATGATTACTTGTCCTTCTTCTCGTCGTCATCAACAACCTCGAAGTCTGCCTCGATGGTGTCGTCGTCAGCGGGCTGTTGAGCGCCAGCTGCACCAGCGGCTGCCTGAGCTGCGTCCTGGTTGCCATATACAACCTCAGCCAGCTTGTAACCAGCCTGCTGCATCGCCTCGATAGCGGCCTTGATAGCTTCGATGTCGGTGCCTTCAAGTGCGGCCTTGCCCTGAGCAACTGCGCTTTCTGCCTGCTGCTTAACCTCGGGGCTTACCTTGTCGCCAACTTCACCCAAGGTGGTTTCGGTTGCATTGATCAAGGAGTCGCAGTTGTTGCGAACCTCAACCTCTTCCTTGCGCACCTTGTCTTCCTCGGCGTGAACCTCGGCGTCCTTAACCATGCGGTCTACTTCGTCGTCGGTAAGGGCGGTAGAGCCAGAGATGGTGATCTGCTGCTGCTTGCCAGTACCCAGATCCTTAGCGGAAACGTTCACGATGCCGTTTGCGTCGATGTCGAACGTAACCTCGATTTGAGGAACGCCACGACGTGCGGCAGGAATGCCGGTGAGCTGGAACTTGCCCAAGGTCTTGTTGTCCTGAGCCATCTGGCGCTCGCCCTGCAGAACGTGAATCTCTACCGAAGTCTGGTTGTCGGCTGCGGTGGAGTAGATTTCCGTCTTGCGGGTAGGAATGGTGGTGTTGCGGTCGATCATCTTGGTCATTACGCCGCCCATGGTTTCAACGCCAAGGGAAAGCGGGGTAACGTCAAGAAGGAGGATGCCCTCAACGTCGCCAGCAAGAACACCGCCCTGAACAGCTGCGCCCATTGCAACAACCTCATCGGGGTTAACCGACATGTTGGGCTGCTTACCCGTCATGTTCTTCACCAATTCCTGAACGGCAGGCATACGGGTGGAACCGCCGACGAGGATTACCTCGTTAACATCGCCCGTGGAAAGGCCAGCGTCGCGCAGAGCCTGCTCAACAGGCTTCTTGCAGCGGTCGAGCAGATCTTTGGTGATGCGCTCGAACTCGGCACGGGAAAGGGTGTAGTCCAGGTGAAGCGGGCCAGCTGCGCCAGCGGAAATGAAGGGCAGGTTGATGTTGGTCTGAGTGGTGGAGGAAAGCTCCATCTTTGCCTTTTCAGCTGCTTCCTTCAGGCGCTGCAGGGCCATCTTGTCGGCGCGAAGATCGATGCCGTTTTCAGCCTGGAACTTGTCGGCCATCCAGTCGATTACGCGCTGATCCCAGTCGTCGCCGCCCAGGTGATTGTCGCCAGCGGTGGAGCAAACTTCGAATACGCCGTCGCCCAACTCAAGAACGGAAACGTCGAACGTACCGCCGCCAAGGTCGAATACCAGAACCTTTTCGTCCTTGTTGGTTTTGTCGAGACCGTAAGCAAGAGCCGCTGCCGTAGGCTCGTTGATGATACGCATAACCTCGAGACCAGCGATCTTGCCTGCGTCCTTGGTTGCCTGACGCTGAGCGTCGTTGAAATAAGCAGGAACGGTGATAACAGCCTGGGTGATAGGCTCACCTACACGCTTTTCGGCATCGGACTTAATCTTCTGCAGAACCATTGCGGAAATCTCTTCAGGCATGTAGTCCTTGCCGTCAATGTCCACAACAGCACGGCCACCATTGCCGTTCTTTACCGTGTAAGCAACGGTCTTCTGCTCTTCGCCGGTCTCAGCAAAGGAACGACCGATGAAACGCTTTACCGATGCGATGGTGTTTTCGGGGTTGGTAACAGCCTTGTTCTTTGCGGCCTTGCCTACCGTGCGCTCGCCATCTTTGCCAAAGCCAACAACGGAAGGCGTAGTGCGGTCGCCTTCTGCGTTAACCAGAATTTCAGGCTCGGAGCCCTCCATCACTGCCATTGCCGAATTGGTGGTGCCCAAGTCGATGCCAATGATCTTTGCCATCTTGCTATGTCCTTTCAGTTGCGACCGCCCGCTGTTGCCGAGTTGTGCGATGCGGCCAATCTGTTCTTACCTAAGTTAGAGCCGAGAGATATTCGTTTCGCCTTTGCGGGCTTTCAGACCTGCCTTCGATGCCTTGCGGCCTCGTGGGCTTTCACGGATACCAGTAAGGCCCACTCGCGTGGACCTTTTCGACAATTGGAATAATAAAATCTAAGTGCTTCATTGTCAAGTTTTGTAACCTTCCTGTTGAAGATTACCTTAGTAATAATTATTTCCCCAGTTCAGATAGGTATCAAGCAATTTGCAATTCTGTCAACTTCGACCGCAAAGATCTAACAACGATGCACTCAAGGCCGGGCACGTCGAGCTCCGACCTGACTCCGGAGCCACGTCACGCACCCGACCTGGCTTCGGGGCCCGCAGGACACACTCGACTGGGCCGATGAGCTCCAGGCCGAAACCCAACCTCGGAACCCATCGGTACGCCCCCCCGCGCAGAGAGCGCAATATGCGGAGGAGCGGCATCCGCCGACAACACCAAACGCGTAAAACGATCAAATTAAAAAGCCCGCTGGCATATGCCAAGCGGGCTGAGGTGCAAAGTATCTGCTTGCGAAAACAGAGACAGCGGGCTATTTCTTAGCAACGCCACCGATGAGAGACATCTTGGTACCGCAATCGGGGCAAGTGCCCTTGGTGATAACGCGGCCGTTCTTGGTAACGCCTTCCTGAGGGTCTACCATTTCCTTCTTTTCCTTGCACTTAACGCAATATGCAACAACTGCCATCGTAACCTCTTTTCCTTATTTATAGTCCTATAGGGCATGTGGCCCCTTGGAACACCCGACCCATTGTATAGGTAGTGCTTGCGTTTTACCAGATGGATGCCGATTCTTACGCAAGCATAGCGAAATAATTGCGCAGAAGTGGCGCGCAGAACCCCTTCTGCGCCAGCCGGCGCCATCAAGATCACGAAAAACAAGCGAAAGCACAAGGCTCATCGGGCGGGAGGGGGGGGGTGTCCGCCAGGGCGCCGTCTGGAATTCGTTGCGCCACGAAACAGGGTGCTGTCTGGGGCTTGTTGCATCACGGAACGGGGCGTTGCCTGAGACTCGCTACGCTATGGAACGAGGTGCAGAAGCACAGCGGCAAACGCTGGCTACGGCGCGGCAGCGAGCGTTGGCGGAGCGTTGGGAGGTACGGCGGGTGACAGGTATTGGTGAGTGCTGGGGGGCGCGGCGGGTGACAGGTATTAGCGAGGCGCTGGGGTGGTCATCCCTGCGCAAGGGCCAAGTTCATCAGAGGATGGCAAGATTTGTGCGCCATGCATGATTTGAGGGCTTCGGACGGCGAAAACGCCCCTTGGCGGCAAGATGTTCGCGCGGCGTA
>UQVJ01000042.1 GCA_900544455.1 uncultured Eggerthella sp.
GCTCTTCCGATCTTTAACCGAGGAGCTGCTTAACAAGCTGCTTTCTTCTTCTGACCCCAACAGTTTCCTTTCGAGCGCAAATCCCTCAAGGCGGTCGTTGGCTGAATACCTACAGCAGCTTCTTGACGAGAAAGGACTTGAGCGTTCGAAGGTTGTTCGTGAAGCGGGCTTGAACGATACGTTCGGTTATCAAATTTTCAAGGGAACACGGAAGGCTTCTCGAGACAAGGTGTTGCAGCTGGCTTTTGCCATGCATCTAGGTCTTAGAGAGACCGATCGCCTTCTGCAGGCAGCAGGAGCAAATGAGCTTTATTGCAAAAATCGACGCGATGCCATTATTATCTTCGCAGTACAGAAGGGCTATACCCTTCAAAAGGCCAACGAAGAACTGTATCGTTTTGGGGAAGAAACCATCTGCTAAATGCCTCTCGGTACTGAAATAGTTGAAAGCGATTCGCAGATAGACCGTGAGTGCCCTAGCGGCCCTGTACCCCAAAAGGGGGAGCAGGGCCGCGTTCGCTCGCATTACTGCCCACATGAAACTGATGAGCTGTCAGCTTTTTTGTTGCTTATTGAATCCGATAGCCATTATCGCGTTGATGAGGTTATGAAGGAGTCGGCATTCGAGGTAACGGAAAAAGTGACTTTCGTTGCCGATAATCGTGTTGAGCGCGGCCCTTTCATACGAAAATATCTTAAGTTTGGTCCAGGGGTTGGTTTAGCCTATGCCGCCATTCACCAGGCTCAAGAGGAGGGTGCGTATCTTCCTCATTTGCCTCGGATATATGCTGTCTATCAACTGAAAGACGAACTTGTTGTGGTCATGGAGTACCTGCAGGGTGAAACATTGCAGGATGTCGTGTTTCGTTGTGGCCCCTCGATTCGGTTGGTGCAAGAAGCGTTCCCTCAGGCGTGCGAAGCCGTTCGTGAACTTCATGAATGCTTTAACCCTCCCTTGATTCATCGTGATCTGAAGCCAGCGAATATCGTTCTTTCAAATGGCAGGGTCTTCTTAATCGATTTCGGAATTGCCCGAGTGTACCGTAGCGGCAGTGCATCTGATACTTCCCATCTGGGTACGCGTGCTTATGCTCCACCTGAGCAATACGGTTTCGGGCAAACCGATACACGAAGCGATGTATATGCTTTAGGCATGGTCCTGTACTATTGCCTGACTGGTCGTACCGCTGAAGTGGCTGATCGGGTGTCTGCATTCGCTCACCCGTTGGTGCCTGAGGAATATCGTTCGATTATTGAGCGTGCTTGCGCTTTTGATCCTCGCAATCGTTATGACTCGGTTGAAGACCTGCAGCGTGCTTTCGCTCTTGCTCCTGATAGGCATATGCGTGATTTCGGCAATACCTCTGAGGCATCCGAGAGCAATGCGGCTAGGTTTGAGCCTGGTTATCTTCGTGGTAAGCGCGTAGTCCCAGGGAGGGGCGTCCTCTCCTCGCTCGTACAGAGAACACCCATTCCTTTAGGCTTAGCCTGGAATACGCTTCTCTGTATAGCTTGGCTTTTCGTAGTTGCCGCAAGTGTAGGTAATTGCTTCTGGCCAAGTCCTAATATTCCCGAAACTGGTTATCCATTGTGGTTCCGTATAGTTGAATACTTCGTTTTTTTGACTCCGGCATCAGCCTGTGTTGCCTATGAGCTTTCTGATAGGCGGTTGTTGTGGCGAAAATATCCCATGCTACATCGCTTGCCCTTATGTGTGGAATTGCCGATAGTTGGGATTGCCATACCGTTTCTTTTGGCAGTTGTTATGACTTTGCTGTTTGGGATTACGGGGGTATGATTGCGTTTGCTTGAGCAGAAGTGAAAAATATTTTCTTGAATACCATCTTTTTCGCTTACTTGCACTGAAAACATGGTATTCTACTAAAGCTGATTTCAAGAGAAGCCAAATGCTTCCACCTGGTTCGGTGCCGAAAGGCTGCTGATGGGTCATATGAATATAATCTTGCCAAGCAAGAATTCGTGTGGCCTGCAATCATATGATCGCAGGTTTTTCTTTTTTCAGCGTATAAAATGGTTCGTGTATGGTAGCACCGAAACAGAGAAAGAAGGAGGTGGGCACCATAGCAGCTCAAGAACCAAGGCTCAATGAGGCTATCAGGATCAAGGAATGTCGCCTGATTGGCTACGATGGGTCGCAGTTGGGGATCTATCCTATCGAGCAAGCCCAGCGCATCGCCGATGATGAGGGCTATGACTTGGTTGAGATCGCACCTCAGGCAAAGCCGCCAGTATGCCGCATCATGGACTACGGTAAGTTCAAATACGACCAGGCTATCAAGGCCAAGCAGGCGCGTAAGAACCAGAGCAAGATCGAAACCAAGGAAATGAAGTTCCGTCCCAAGATCGATGTGGGCGACTACACCACCAAAAAGAAGCATGTCATTCGCTTCTTGGAGGCAGGTTCCAAGGTTAAGATCACCATCATGTTCCGCGGTCGCGAAATGTCTCACCCTGAACAGGGTTTGAGCATTCTGGAACGTCTGGCGGACGATCTTAAGGATGTAGCGGTCATCGAAAACCAGCCTAAGATGGAAGGCCGCAACATGCATATGCTAATTGCTCCGTTGCCTACGACGGTGAAGAAAAAGAAGGACGAACAAGGGAAGGACAACTAATGCCCAAGATGAAGACTCATTCCGGCACCGCTAAGCGCTTCCGCGTAACCGGCTCCGGTAAGATCATGCGCGCTAAGGCTTACAAGTCTCACATCATGACCAAGAAGAGCCAGAAACGTAAGCGTAATTTCCGTCACGAAACTGAGGTAGCTACTGCAGATCAGAAGGTAGTAGCTCGTAACCTTGGTCTTCGCTAATCGATATAAGTAATAGGAGGAAACAAGTATGCCTCGTGTAAAGCGTGCTGTATCCGCTCATAAGAAGCGCCGTACCGTTCTGAACCGTGCAAAGGGTTATTACGGTGCAAAGTCCCGTTCCTATCGTGCTGCTAAGGAACAGGTTCAGCATTCGCTGCAGTACCAGTATCGCGATCGTCGCAACAAGAAGCGCGAAGTTCGTCGTCTGTGGATCACTCGTATCAACGCTGCTGCTCGCATCAATGGTCTTTCTTACTCCGTTTTCATGAACGGTCTTAAGAAGGCTGGCGTTGAGCTCGACCGCAAGGTGCTGTCCGATATGGCTATCAACGATCCTGAAGCATTTGCTTCCCTTGTTGAGGTTGCTAAGAAGGCCCTGTAAAGCCAAAGCCCGTCACTATGACGGGCTTTTCTTTTTCCCGCTATTTAGCGGGGTTTTATTTTTTGCTCAACTTTAGCGCGCTCACCGATACTTCACTGATGACCTATAGGATGTTACAGTTCAAGCTATAGGGAACTTCGATGAAGGAAGGACTCGCTTTGAAGTTGTTTGCGAATCCACTCACCAAAGTGTCCAAAGATGGTTCTGGCTTTCGCCAAGCTATGACATGCAGACATTGGCTGATTATTGTGGCGGGGGTGCTTATTGCATTCGGCCCTTGCGCGCTGGTGTACAACGTTTGGTCTATCTTCGTTGTCCCCGTCTCTTCTTCGCTTGGTGTGGCATCGAGCCAATTCACGTTCTTTATCACGTTGGTATACCTTGTTGGGGGCATCGCAGCTCCGTTTGCGGGGAATCTTCTTCAGAAACACGATCTCCGCGTTGTTCTTTCGGTGTCAGTTGCAATGGTCGCATTGGGTTTGTTCCTATGCTCATTCTGGAACCATATTTATCTGTTCTACGTATCTGGAGTTGTGGTTGGCTTCGGAATCGTTTCTTTGATGTTCCTTGCTATTCCTACCCTGATAAATCGGTGGTTTTCGCAACGTGCGGGTTTATTTATGGGCATCTGCTTTGCCATGTCCGGAGTTGGGGGAGCGGTTTGGAGCATGGTCGGTGGTCTGATTATCGACGCTTCGACGTGGCGCGTTGCCTATCGGGTATTTTCTGCCCTGGTTCTCGTGATTGGCCTGTTCGCCACACTTGTCTGCGTTCGTAGCTACCCAGAAGGAGTCGGGTTGCGCCCATTTGGGGCACAACCTTTACAAGAGGATGCCGCATCAGCGCATGATGGAGAGCGGCATAAACTGCGCGGCGTTTCCGCATCGGTCATGTTTCGTTCGCCTGTATTCTACTTGCTGGTCTTTTCGATGGGCATATTTAACGCGCTCACGGTAACGGTGAACCTGTATGCTACCTACATCCATCATCTTGGATCATTGGGCATGGCTGGCATCACGCCTGACGGGGCGGTGATCATGGCATCCGTTATTGCGTCGTGCTTAATGGCGGTTTCTGCGTGTAGCAAGGTTTTGCTTGGAGCTATTTCCGATAAGAGCATGGTCGGCGCGCTTTCTATCGCCTTTGTCGGTGGTGTGGTCAGCATATGCTGCATGTGGTTCGGGGCGTCGTCACCGGGAGTTATCGTGTTCGGCGGTGCTCTGGGCGGTGTTCTCTATGCTGCCATTGATGCCTTGGCGCCTTCCATTACTCGTCAGATAGTGGGCCCTAGGGATTACACCATTATTTACTCGCGTGTGGCAATCGTGGTTAATCTCGCTGGCGCCGTTGCCGCAACCGTGTTTGCGGCGGTTGCTGAGGCCAGCTGGGAAGCCGAATGGGTAATGTCGCTGATTTTGGTGACAGTTGCTTTTGCGAGCTGCGTTGCAGCGGTGCGTTTCGGGAAGAATCTGGAGCAAACTCTTGAGTAGTCAATGATTTATCCATGATCTGGCGTTGCCCTGAGGCTAGCATGTGCCGTTTTGAAATCTCCAGCGTTTGTCTTCGATCGAAAGATAGACGAAATTCCGGTTGTTAGATGTAGTTCGATGGTGCCTGGTTGTCGGATTTATTTCTATTGCGGCTGAACCCTAATCGGTCGCACGATTATCGCCAAGGGTCCTTTTCGAATTCGGCTGCTTTTAACGTGCCGTCGTGGTAATCCGAGTAGGGGTCATACAGATCGTCGTCTTCATTCGCTGCACGTATAACGCTCTTTAGCGAATGCTCATTGCTGCTTACATTGCTTTTGGCTGCAGTTGCTTTTGCTTCGGTATCGGCTTCGGCGTTTTTAGCGTGTTGGGCATCCTTGGATTGGGGGAGAGGCGTGAAAGTAGGCCTCAAGGTGTAGCGCTTGGTGCTTGTTTCGCTATCATTGAATGTCACGGAATTATTCCTCTTTGCGCTCGAGTTGCTTTAACGGGCTTTGCTTCCGTATCGTAGTGGCAAAGCGCTTTTGGGTTATGGGGGATTATACGATTGCGGCGCTCGGTTTGCGAAGCGCTCTTTTTGGAAAGGAGACCTATGAAGGTCGAGCAGATTAAGGACAATGGTGAAGAGGTGCGTTTGCGCGTTTCTGCTTCGGCAGCTGAAATGAGCAAGGCTTTCACTGATGGTTTGGATGCCTTTGTTGTGCAGTATCAAATGGACCAGCTCGAGGGCGAAACCTCACTTGAGAAGATCAATAATGCATTAGGTGAAGAAGATGGGAAAGCTGCAGTGTACAACGCGGTAATCAACTATCTTGTTCCTTTTGCGTTGGAAAAGCAGGGCGCCATGCCTGTTTCGACATACGGCATTGAATCTGATGAAACCCCCGAACCCGACAAGATGTTTTCGTTTGATATGACGGTTCTGTTAAAGCCAGAATTCGAGCTTTCCAGCTACAAGCCGGTACGGGTTGAGATCGAGCCTAAGCCCGAGGTTAACGAGGCGGATATCGATGAACAGATCAGCATGCTGGTTCGTCAGTTTTCCGCTGCTCAGCAGGGTGTTCAGCCTGATGATGCTTCGCTTCAGGTTCCTGAGGTTACCGATCAATGGGTTGCTGACAACATGAGCCCCATGGGAATCGCAACAGTAGCTGAACTGCGCGACCGCTTCCGCGCAACCTCCGAAGAAGAACTCGAGAATCGTTACGCGCAGGCAAAAATGGCTGCCGCTATGGACGAATACGCTAAGCGTTTCGAGGGTGAAATCTCCGAGAAGATGATAGACGTTATGACTCAGGAACTGTATGAAACGTTCTTGGCTCAGCTTTCCCAGGAGGGTATTACATTAGACGCCTTTTTTGCTCAGCAGCATCTGACCGAAGAAGAGGTGCGTGCCAATTTGGCAACGCAAGCAAAGATGCAGTTACTGCAGGGCTTCATTCTCGATGCGGTATTCCGTCATGAGGCATTGAAGCTTGAGCCAGGCGATATGATTGCTGCTATACGTAATATCGCTCCTGGTCGCGAAGAGGAGGCTTTTGAGGCCATGCAGAAATCAGGTCGCGGCACCCTTCTTAAGGAAGGCGCCTCTCGCATGAAAGCGGCGGGTTGGATTATGACTAACACGGAATTCGTTGTCACCGAATAGCGTTCCAGCCACCTGTTCAGGTACCAGATAAAGTCAGGGCTCCCTTTTTGTTACAAGAGGGGAGCCCTGTTTTTTGCCGTAGCTGCGGGTTTTGTGATTGCTTTGTTCCGGAAGGGGTTTGAGCGGGTTGAACCGATTTATCGTTCGGGGCTGATCCAGCTTGCCTCAAACAGGATGTCCATATCGACGTCGGTTTTGATTCCGCTCACTTTGCCAGTATGAGAGTACTGCCACATCACAAAATCATGGTAGGTGCTGGTGGGGTGCGTATCTGTGTATTCGGCATACCAAACTGCGGCATTGATCTGGTCGATGTTAAGGCGAGAGAGATCGTACTGGTTGCCGTACACCATGGGGGTGTAGCCGGCTTGCTCGATTCGCTTGCAGAAGGTTTGTGCATTCTTGGTAAGCTGATCGGCAGAAAGGTTGTTCGCTCGACCAGATGAATCGGTGACGGGTTCCTGATCGTACACTACTGGGTACGTTACGCCTGCGCCGTTTATGAGATTCAGAACATATTCTGCTTCCTCCAAGGCTTCCTGCTCGTTCGTAGCTTGTGAGAAGAAGTACACGCCGTAGGGGAGTCCTACGCGGGTGGCACCTTCAACATTCTCGTAGTAGTTTTTGTCGGTGTAGAGCTGGCCTTCGGTTGAACCTCGCCTGCCACATCGCAGCATGGCGAAATCTATGCCGTCATTTTTCACTGCCTGCCAATCGATGGAGCCCTGTAGGTCTGATACGTCGATGCCTGTGGTGGAAACCGCATTGCCGTCTTCGTAGTAAACCATGCGACCGTTTTCGAGCTTAAGGTTGTTCCAGTCGTATTTCGTTTGGTCAGAGCAACTGGCCGCAGTTGCAGCAAACAGTACCACCATTGCAACGATAATCGCGATAATAACAATGGGGAGCTTGTTGTCCGATGGTTTCTTTGAATAACCTGAAGGTGCGGTTTGTTTCCGCGATGTTGACGTAATCATTCCTTCATCCTAGCAACCAGTTGTTGTAGGGTGTCGCTGATACGTACTTTTCCATCAGAGCCGCTTAACTTGAACGATGCTGGTATTTCGCTTGTCGTCCACCGCTATTTGGTTTTAAGTTGGGCTACTCTTTAAAAACGATTTTCTTATTTGACATGTGCCGTTTTGCGTGTTCCATGCGAGTTGCGAAGTACGGTAATTGTTCGTTACCGCAAGTTTATGGAACGATAGTGCCCTTATGGGGGTCTGAAACGTGTATACGGTAAAATGGAACGGTTTAATTGATCTATTCCTCTTCGTTAGGAGTTCCTATATGTGCGGAATCGTTGGTTACGCGGGCACCCTTCAGGCAAAAGGTGTTTTGCTCGAGGGCTTGAAGCGTCTTGAGTACCGTGGGTACGACTCGGCGGGTATTGCCGTCGAAGACGGCCAAAAAATCAATGTGGTTAAGCGCTTGGGCAAGGTTTCTGGCCTTGCCGAAGCCATCCAGGATGACATGTGTCAAGGAACGTGTGGCATTGGCCATACTCGCTGGGCAACTCATGGTGCTCCTAGCGAGCGTAATGCCCATCCGCATACAGACTGCACCAATAAAATTGCGGTTGTCCACAATGGCATCATCGAGAATTTTGCTGAGCTGCGCGAAGAGCTGATCGCGAAGGGTCACACGTTCACTTCCGATACCGACACTGAGTGCATTGCTCATTTGGTGGAGGAAAACTATCACGGCGACCTGTTCGAGGCGGTTCGCGTGGTGTCTAACTCGCTTTCTGGAGCTTACGGTTTGGCGGTAATGCACCACGATCATCCTGGCGAAATCGTGGTAACTCGCAAGGATTCTCCCATCGTGCTGGGCGTTGGCGAAGATGGTAGCTACTTAGGCTCTGATATCATCGCGCTTATCGATGCAACTCGCGATGTAGTTATTCTCGAAGATGGCCAGCTTGCGGTTATGCATCCCGATCGTATTGACTATTTCGATGCCGAAGGCAATTCGGTGGTTCCCGAAACCACTCACGTTGATTGGGACATAGATGTTGCCGAAAAAGGCGGCTATCCTGATTTCATGTTGAAGGAAATTCACGAACAGCCTCGTGTTGTTCGCGATACGCTTGCTGGTCGTATGTCTGGCCACGAGATTTCGATCGACGAGCTTACGCTTACTCGTCAAGAACTTAACTTCATCGACCGCGTGTACCTTATCGGCTGTGGCACTTCCTACCATGCGGGTCTTATTGCCAAGAACCTTATTGAAGGCTGGGCTCGCATCCCCACCGAGGTGGAGGTTGCGAGTGAATTCCGTTACCGCAATCCCATTATCACACCCACTACCTTAGTGGTTGCCGTTTCCCAGTCGGGTGAAACCGCAGATACGCTTGCCGCTATTCGCGATGCGCGCATCAAGGGTGCTAAGGTGTTTGGCATCACCAACGTAATCGGTTCCCCGGTTGCGCGTGAGTCGGACGGTGTAATTTACACCAAGGCGAACAAAGAGGTTGCGGTTGCTTCCACCAAGTCGTTTATCGGCCAGGTGGTAAGCCTTACGCTTTTGGCTCTTCTTCTCGGTCGCTCTAAGGGCAAGCTCACCTTGAACCAGACACGCATGCTCTTTACTGAGCTTGCCGACACTGCTGATCAGATCGAGGAAATCCTGCAAGACACTTCCGCCATCGAAGAGGCTGCGCATTTCTTCGATGGCCGTCAGTCAACGCTTTATATCGGTCGCGGCTTGGGCGAGGCAACGTGCTATGAGGGTGCGTTGAAGCTTAAGGAAATCAGCTATATCCATGCTGAGGCATATGCCGCTGGTGAAATGAAGCATGGTCCTATTGCTTTGCTTGACGAAGGATTCCCGATCGTTGCGGTTGCAACGCAGAGCGCCACCTACGACAAAACGGTTTCTAACCTTGAAGAATCCAAATCACGCGGGGCTAAGATTATTGCTATTGCTACCGAAGGTGATGAGGGCATCAAGAAGGTTGCCGATCATGTCATCTATATCCCAAAGGTGCGTGATGCTTTCATGCCCATTACCGCAAGTGTTCCATTGCAGCTTCTGGCGCGTGCGGTAGCGGTTGCTCGCGGTTGCGATGTTGACCAACCTCGTAACTTGGCAAAATCGGTAACGGTTGAATAGGCAAGCTCATGTCTGATCTTTCGAAGGGAAATCAAGGCATGGTTGAAGACGGCACTGCGCAAAAAAGCAGTGCCGTTTCTTCTAGCGCTCTCAATGAAGCATCGGCTATTTCAGCTATACAGGGCGCCACTCAAAACGCGCAGAAAGTGGGTATTCTGCCTGAGTCTGTGTCGATGGGTGTAGATATCGTTGAGGTTGCGCGTATACGGGCTATCATGAAACGCTCGCCTGCGTTTATAGAACGCTCGTTTTCGTGTGAAGAGCGAGCCTATTGCGATGCAACTGCTTCCCCAGAGTTCCATTACGCTACGCGTTTTGCCGCAAAAGAGGCGGTGGTTAAGGCTTTGGGTACGGGTTTTAGGCATGGCATCAGGCCTAACGATATCGAGGTGTATTTGAATTCCAAGGGTAAGCCTCGCGTCCGTCTGCATAGAGCGGCTGCGAAAATTGCCGTTCATTTAGGTATAGAGGAAATTCCCCTTTCGCTCTCGTACACCCATAACGAAGCGGTTGCTTGTGCGCTTGCCTTAACCGAGGATTCTCGCGAAAAGGCGAAAGCGCGTTCTTCTTCGCCAGCTCAAGATTTATCGCGTCAATTTAAAGAAGCGCGGTCGCTTTTAGATGATCTGCCTTCTACTAGCGGAAAAGAAGGAGCGTAAATCTATGGATAGTAAGACAGATTTTGCATCGTTGGTGCCTATTCCGTCTGCCGATGCTCATAAGTATTCCCGCGGCAAAGCAGTGGTCGTTGCTGGCTCTGCTGCTTATCCGGGTGCCGCATGCCTTTCGTCTTGCGCGACGCAGCTTTCTGGTGCGGGCTATACCCAGGTTTTCACATCTAAGAGCAATAAGGCATTGATTCAGGCGTTTCGTCCTTCCCTTGTGGTTGGCTCTTTTGCCTCATTGGATGTCGCTTCTGTGCTTCCTGCGCAGTATCCTGGCGCTTTTGTGGTCGGTCCAGGGTTTGATTCTTCGGATGCCGATGCGGAGAGTGCGGCTCGTCGCGTTCTGAGGCAAGCTACAGCGCCGGTACTGGTAGATGGCGGAGCGCTTTCATTCATGTCCTCGCCTAAAATGCGCAAAGCCCTGCGTCGTCGTACTGAGCAGGGGGGTGTAACTGTCTTAACGCCGCACAAGGGTGAGGCGGCGCGTCTTGGTGCTCCTTTTGGCTTGAATTTGGATAATATGTCTCAAGAAGAAGTGGCTTATTCCCTTGCTTTGGCTTACTGCGCCGTTGTTGTCCTGAAGGGGCCTGATACGGTGATCGCCTCGGCGGAACGCAGCTGTAGAGTAACCAATGGTACTGCTGCGCTCGCGAAAGCTGGCACGGGCGATGTGCTTGCAGGGGTGATTGGCGGTTTGCTCGCTCAGGGCATGGATGCTTTCGATGCCGCCCATCTGGGAGTATATGTGCACGCAGAAGCGGGGATTATAGCGACAGAGCGCAAAGGCATTGTTAGCGTTTGTGCCGAACACGTGCTCGATGCCATACCTGAGGCTTTTATGCGTATAAGCAACTAACCATTGATAGGCTTCATTGTTGTTGCCTTGCTGTCGGTGCAGTTGCATTCTCTTTGGCGGTATTATCGGGTTGGTGCCGGGCTTATGTCCCATTCGCTGCTTGACTTGCCCGCCATCTATATCGTGAGTAAACGAGAGGATTTCTTTCATGTCCAACGATCAGATTTCTGTTTCCGAGGAAACGCTGGCGGAGCGTGTTCTGCGTCTGCGTCGTGAAATCGAATACCACACACATCGCTATTACGTTCTCGATGACCCCGAAATATCAGATGCCGCATTCGACTCTCTTATGCGTGAGCTTCGTGATCTTGAGGACGAATATCCTTCATTGCAGGATTCCTCCTCTCCGACTCAACGTGTTGGAGGGGCTGTAGGCAATCAATTTTCGCCAGTGGTTCACGAACAGCGTATGTATTCCCTCGACAATGCAATGGATCTGAACGAGCTTGATGCGTGGATAGACCGCACCGAAGAAGCTTTGGGTACGATGCCTCCTCTGGTTTGCGAGCTTAAGATTGACGGTTCGTCGTTGGCGCTTACTTACGAAGATGGCAAGTTGGTTCGTGCCGCCACCCGCGGTGATGGCATCACGGGTGAAGACGTTACCGTTAACGTGCGCACGGTAAATGACATTCCTTTGCGCCTATGGGATGAGGGCGCTGGAAATGTTGTCGATGGTGTTTCCTCGGTTGAGGTTCGTGGGGAAATATACATGTCAAAAGCAAGCTTCGAGTCATTGAACGAGCAGGCCGAAGCATTGGGGAATCGTACATTCGCCAACCCCCGTAATGCCGCTGCAGGTTCTCTTCGACAGAAAGATCCTTCTGTTACACGGGAGCGTGAGCTGTCCACCTTTATGTATGCGATTGCGCGCGATCAGTCTATCCGGGCTTCAGGGCAGTGGGAATTGCTGCAATGGCTCCGTAGCTGTGGATTCCACGTAAACCCCGACGTTAAGCGCTGCATCACACGCGAAGAGGTGCGAGCGTTCTGCCAGGATTGCCTGGAAAAGCGCGCTGATTTGCCTTATGAAATTGATGGCGTAGTTGTGAAAGTTGATTCTTTCGCCTTGCAGCATGAGCTTGGTTTCACGGCGCGTGCTCCTCGTTGGGCTATTGCTTATAAATTCCCCCCAGAGGAAAAAACCACTATCTTGCGCGATATCACCATTCAAGTTGGTCGAACAGGTGCGTGTACCCCCGTCGCCGAGCTTGATCCCGTTCTTGTTGCCGGCTCTACGGTAGCTCGTGCAACCCTCCATAACGAAGACGAGGTTTTGCGTAAGGACGTGCGCATCGGCGATACCGTCATCGTTCGTAAGGCGGGCGATGTTATCCCTGAGGTCTTGGGTCCTATTCTGTCGTTGCGCCCTGAGGGCTCCCAGGTTTGGGATATGCCAAAGGTTTGCCCTAGCTGCGGATCTCCTATCGTTCGAGAAAAGGGAGAGGCGGTTTATCGATGCGTTTCTATTGACTGTCCAGCTCAGGCTCACGAACGATTAACCCATTGGGCAAGCCGAGGTGCTCTCGATATCGAAGGCATGGGCAACGAAATTGTTTCTCGCCTTGTTGAGTCAGGCAATTTAACCGATGTTGCCGATTATTACGATCTCACCCAGGACGCGTTGGAACATTTGGACACTGGCCGTATCACAACTAAGGGTGAGCCGATTGAGTTGGGCCCAGTGGTGGCATCAAAGCTGATGCTTTCTATCAACGAAAGCAAGAAGCGTTCGCTTGCACGCGTGCTCTTCGGTCTTGGTATTCGTCACGTTGGCAAAACCACGGCTGAGGCAATTGCAAAAGCGTATCCTTCCGTAGATTTGCTTCGCAATGCGAAGGTTGACGATCTGGCGTCAATCGATGGCGTCGGTTCCATTATTGCGCAGAGCATTTTTGATTTCTTTGCAACCGAAGACAACCTGAAGGTCATTGAGCGCTTGGCGGCTGCAGGTGTAACCATGGAAGAGCAACTTCAGGAAAACACATTGCCCCAAACCCTTGCAGGTATGACATTCGTGCTTACTGGTAGTTTGGTTGAATCCGGCATGACGCGCACTGAAGCAGGTAATAGACTTAAAGAGTATGGGGCAAAGGTATCGGGGAGTGTTTCCAAGAAAACCAGCTACGTCGTTTGCGGTGAGGCCGCAGGGTCTAAGCGTACCAAGGCCGAAAGCCTCGGAGTTCCAATTTTGACGGAACAGGATTTTCTGAAATTGATTGAAACTGGGTTGATTCCAGCTCCTGAAGAACGCGGGGAAGAAACTGGACTATTTGCATCCAAAGCATCTAGCGAAGAACCTGAGCGTCGAGGCGCAGCTGCTTCCGCAGCAAATGAAACGGATTGATTATGGCGAAGATTCGTTTAGATGATCTGCTTGTTGAGCAGGGCTATTTTGCCGACAGGGATGCGGTTTTGCGAGCGGTTATAGCGCGTGAGGTGCGCGTAGACGATGTGTATGTGTCAAGCGCTGCTTTGAAAGTCCGCCCTGATGCTGATCTTTTCGTTAAAAATACCAAAAAATTCGTTTCTCGTGGTGGGCATAAGCTTCAGGGTGCGCTTGATCATTTTCAACAGGATGTCGTGGGCTTTCGCTGTATCGATGTTGGGTCTTCTACCGGCGGATTTTCGGATTGCCTCCTTCAAGCAGGGGCGGCCAGTGTTGCTTGTGTAGACGTTAACTACGGTCAGCTTGCTTGGAGCTTGCGCCAAGATCCTCGTGTGAGTGTGTTTGAACGCACCAACATCCGCTTGGCTAACCCTGGGAGTCTTGGCGCACCATTTGATATGGTGGTATGTGACTTAAGCTTTATTGGGCTTGCCCAACTAGCTGATGTATTTGCCGGTCTTTGTGAAGAAGGCAGTGTCTTTTTGGGGCTCATTAAGCCGCAGTTCGAAAGTCAGCACGAGGAAACCGATCATGGCATCGTCCGTAGCGAGGCTGTTCGTCAGCGTGTCGTTGATGAAGTAACTCAAGCGTTGCGCGACGTGGGCTTTAGGGTGAATGGGGTAGTGGAGAGCTCGATTAAAGGTGCTGAAGGAAATGTGGAGTACCTTG
>UQVJ01000043.1 GCA_900544455.1 uncultured Eggerthella sp.
TTAAGGCTTGCCGTCTGCTCGACAAGGCTGCATCCAAGGGCATTATCCATAAGCGCCAGGCTGCAAACCGCAAGAGCGGCGTCATGAAGCTTGCTAACACGGTTGTAACCGCTGAAGATATTGCAGCATACAAGCCCGCAGAGAAGAAGGTTGCTCCTTCCAACGGCAACAAGAAGGCTGCTGCTAAGGCTGCTCGCAAGGAAGCTATGGCTGCTGCATCCGCAGAAAAGGCAAAGCGTCGCGAAGCAACGCTGAAGGCTGAAAAGGCTGCTGCCGACAAGAAGGCTGCTGAAGCTGCTGCTGCCGCAGAGGCGGAAGAGGCAGAAGAGGCCGCTGAATAATATCAGCGTTTCTTGGAATTCGCTCGGATACCATTCGCATATCAAGAAAAAAGAGCCCGCTAATTAGCGGGCTCTTTTATTATCAATTGATCGTCAAAAAAACGAACGCTTCAACAGGCAACTCAGCATTACACCTATTGATAGGCAATTTTCAAGAGAACGTAGAAAACGATTCCTACAGCGATTCTTTCTTGCATACACCAAGAAACCAGGAAATAAATGACTGCATCTGATCAGAGCCGCTTTTCATATCCTGCTCAGCATCACGAGCAGAGCAGAGAGCTCGAATCAGCTCATTCATGGTAAAGCCGCGCGCGCATGCATAATGATTCTTAAGGCGCCAATCAGGCATCTTAAGAACTTTCGAGCACATTGCCTTCTGGCCACGCTCAGAAAGCGCTTTAACGGTAATAAGCTCGCGGATACGCGTAGTGCACATGGCAAGCAATGCAAATGGCGATGCGTCCATACGGTTCATCAAGTAGATACACCGTTTTCCATTGCGGCTTGCAAAAGCGTCGACAAACTCCCATGGCTTGATCTCCGCAGTACGGGAAACAAGCGACAAAACCTCATTCTCATTTACCGGATCAGCTCCTCTATGCGAAAGAGATAGTTTCTTTAGCTCAGCATCGAGAGCAACGGTATTTGTTCCAACTAGATCAATTAACGTCGCAGCGGCACCCTGCGTAAGCGCTATTCCATGCCCGACAGCCATAGACCGAACAGCACTGCCAAGATCTTTGCGAGCAAATGGGGCACAATCGATTATTGCTTTGCCGCCAAAGGCCAAAACGGCTTTATAAAGGCGGGTGTTTTTAGCAACCTTCTGCCCTTCTAACGCGAGAACGGTAGTTTCACACGGTTCCTTCAGGTAAGCAACGAGGAGCTCAGAATCAGCCTTTTTTAACTTGTCTACATCATTCACAACAACAAGACGCACCTCACTGGCAAACGGCAGCGTATTAGCTGCAGTAATCACTTCTTCGCCAGTACAAGTAAGACCTGAAAAAGTTTCAGAATTAAAAGACATATCACCCATTTTTGATAAACGGGCAAACAGGCGCTTCATAACGGTTTCGCGCTTAAGCTCATCTTCTCCAGCGATAAGATACACAGGCAGAAGACTGGATTGTTTAGATTGAGTAGCCATAGACGAAGTTTACTTCATAGTACGAATTGAGATGTTGGCTTGGTTCAAAATACACACCACATCCCCCTGAAGATCGGTGCGAAACACCTCAACATTGCGCGACTCAAGCAGGGAAATAGTATTTGCGGCTGGGTGTCCGTAGCGATTTCGTTCGCCAGCACTAATAAGGGCAATCTCGGGCTTTAGTACATCCATCAACTCGTTATCAAGCGCAGCCTTCGCCCCATGATGGCTTACTTTAAGTATATCTATGTCTTCTAATGCCCCTTTTTCATTAATCGAGTCAAGCACTTCCGACTCAGCATCCCCCGTGAATAGAGCGCGCCACTCGCCTATCCCGTCATTGTTTAGGTCGGTTGTCGCCATCAGACAAACACTGTCATCGTTTTCCCCTTCATCGGTAAGACCATCAGGGCTGATCACCCTAAAAGACACCGACCCGACAGTGATAACGTCGTCTACAGCCAATTCATGAACACCGGTTGCGCTAGAAAGCCCTTCTGCATGCTTTAGCAAATTTTCAGCCTTATCGGTACCCACGGAACCGAACCCCTTCGCAACAAAGACCGAATCGACCGATACTACCCCGCGTAAATCAGCAAGACAACCGCAATGATCATCGTCCGCATGGCTTATCACGATTCCATCAAGATGATATACGCCATGCCGAGCCAGACCCGCAAATAGCTTCTTAGGGTTGTTGCCAGTATCTATAAGCAAGGTTGATCCTCTGCTCTTAATCAGAAAGGAATCACCCTGCCCTACATCCAACATCACGATTGAAGTACAAGTTGAATCAAGGATCCTCATGGGAAATGAGCACAGCATCAACGCGATACAAAAACATACGAATGTTTTTGCCGGAAACGCCCTAGGCCATGCCAGCCAAAGGAATAAACACAGGACAACCGAGAACAGCGTCAACAATTCCATTGAAGCGTCGATTGGCAAAGCGGCGAAGGGAATCGCCGATAGAGCATCAACCACGTAAACCAATGTCATTGCAAAGAAATATGAGAGCTGTATAAGCAAATGGAAGATAGGGGCAACCGGAAGAGCCAGGAACGACAATACCCCTAAAGCGCAAACTACGGTAACCAACGGAACAGCAACAATATTGCTAAATGGAGATATGATCGCAAACTGCGAAAAAGTGCACATGCTCAAAGGAAATGTCAAAATTAAAGCGGAAAAGGTCAGGGAAAACGGCTCCACAGCTAAAGCATAAAAACGCTTGCCCACACTCGGAATCCAACTGCATAACAAGGGCGAAAAAACAATTATTCCTAAGGTCGATAGCGCTGAAAGCACAAACGATACCGAGCTTGAGGCACTTGGATCTAAAACCATTAATGCAATTATCGCGGCGCCAAGCGAAGAAAGAGCATATGAGCGCTTATGCGATACAAATGAGAGCAAGCCTACGCCTGCCATTACGGCGGCTCTGATACAAGATACGGGAAATCCAACTATCACCAAATAAACAAAGAGAAAACCGAGCTGGATGCAAACCGAAAGACTTCGGGGCAGTCTAATTGCCCGCACACAAGATGAAACCAAACCAATAACAATGACGAGATGCGCACCCGAAACCGCAACAAGGTGAGCAAGCCCGGTGACCTTAACCTGGTTGTAGAAATCGCTTTCAAATAGTTCCCGACGATCGCCTACAACCAACGCCTTAATAAGCGCAACAGCATCGTTGTTAACGTCATCGGAGTCGAAGAAACCACTTACCGCAGAAGCAAATTGAAGCCTTAAATCTGATAGCAATCCCAACTGGGACGGACGCACGGACTGCAAGTCAGAAACAGAACATCGAGCAACAATCCCGTTCTTATCGAAATAATTCACATAACGTTCGTCAAACGAAGAAAAACTCACTTTCGCAATGAACTCGTCACCATACTCGAGTGATTCATCAGAATAATTCAACATAACCTTGCAAGAAGATAACTGCCTTTGAATAAAACCTGCATTCGGTTCAGTGAGCAATGCGGGTACCGAATACCCAAAAGACCCCTTTGAGGGATCCTCAAGAATCCGAACAGCACACGTAGCTTCACCCAAGTCCATCATTGCATTTCTTTTATGGTGGACCCCATAAATCGAAACCGACATCAGAATGCTACCCAAAAATAGGAAAAGCACCCAAACTGCCAGAAGCCGAATTCCACTTCTGCTCTCATGAAGCATTCGGTAAAAAGCAAATAGAACGAGAAGCGATAGCGAACAAAGCGCAACGCTCAGGGCAGCATCATACTTCAATGACTCAGACAACAAACAACCGAGCCAAAAAGCAACCCCGCATTGAAGCAACAGCGGAATCGCAGGGCGCGGTAAAGAGCGATCATGATACTGCGCCATAGTTAAACCGTAATGCGATCTTTTATAGCTTCGAATTTCTTATCGCCAATGCCTGACACCTTTTTTATATCCTCAATTGAAGCAAACGAACCATTAGACTGACGATACGCAATGATTTTTTCGGCGGTCGACTCGCCCACCCCATCCAAAGAAACCAATTCAGAAACACTTGCGGTATTAATATTTACTTTATTTGACGAAGTACCCGTGGCGGCCGATGGAAGCACACTATCAAGCGAACCAGCCATCTCACCGGTTCCCTCCCCTGCTTCGATACAAGCCTGCACAACGATCTGCTCGCCATCCGTCACCTGACGGGCGAGATTCACAGATAGTTGATCCGCTTTTTCAGTCAACCCACCAGCTGCATCAATTGCATCAGACACACGAGAGCCATTATTTAATTCGTACATACCAGGATTCAAAACCTCACCTGCAATATGCACATAGATCAACTGCGGAGATTCGTTTTCAGGCTCCTGGGATTGCAGATTCTCACTTGAATGCTCAAGCACAATTCCTGATGAAGTAAAACTTCCCCAAGCCATAAACCCGATCGATATCACCACTGCAATGATCACAGCGCAAAGACCAAGCAAAACGACCGGGCTAGTACTACCGATTCCAACTTTCGCCTTCAGACTATCCACTTCATCCAAAAACGTCATATATGCCACCTCCTTCAAAACAAGCCTATAGGCCTGATCGGAATTCGATGATGAAAGTTTGATAAAGCAAAGCGAAAGATGGACTCACTCAATAACTATAGAAATAAATAACGGGCCCAGTATTGGCCCGTTAAAAATCATTCTCTATTAACTTGCTGCTTTTTTCGCTCTTTAGGAGGTCGATATGAAGGGCAGCGATAGTCCTTAACTTCGACCGAGGCAACCGCCTTAGGGATCCACTCATCAAAAGGAAGATCTTTTTCTACTTCAAGAACGCGATCGAGTTTAGCATGCGTTTCAGGATTGCGAGGCATAAACAAGGTGCAGCAATCGGGAGCATCCTGCGAGGAAATCTCAAACGTACCCAGTTTCTCTGCCTCGGCGATAATTTCAAGCTTGTCAAATCCGACGAGCGGACGATACACGGGAAGGGAAACAGCGGCATTAGTCACCAGCATGTTATCCATCGTCTGCGAAGCAACTTGCCCCAAGCTTTCGCCTGTAACCAACGCCTTTGCGCCTTCTTTACGGGCAATAGCTTCAGCAACCTTGAACATGAATCGGCGATACATGATAACGCGCAACTCAGGTGGGACGACAGCGGAGATCTCTCGTTGATAGGTTCCAATTGGAACGATGTACAAACGCGCAAAGCAACCAGTGCGTTCAAGGACTTCAGCAATATCCTCGAGGAGATACTCACTTGTAGCGGAAGTTTCGGGACGTCCTGAAAAATGAACACCAATACAGGTAGCACCACGACGCGCAATACGCCATGTGGCAACAGGCGAATCTATACCCGAGGAAAGAAGGCACACGGCTTTGCCAGCGCTTCCAACTGGCAAACCGCCGATACCGGGAATGCTCCGTCCATATATATAGGTGTAACCCTGAATAACCTCAACGCGAACCTCGACATCAGGGTTTTTCATGCGTACCGACTTATCAGGGAAAGCGCGACACAGAGCACCGCCGACCAGCTGGTTCAGCTGCATAGAATCGATGGCGAAATCGGTATGATTACGGCGTGCAGATACCTTGAAGGTATCGAATTCGCCAGCATCAGATAGCGCCTTAATGGCAGTATCGTACATGCATTCCAGGTCTTGAGCGCAACGATAGCCGCTCGAAACACGCGCAATACCAGGAACACCAGCTATCTGATCGGCAATACGGCAAGCATCTTCGAACGTTGCATCTTCATCCAGGAACAACGCAACACGACCTGAAATACGTTTAATTTTAACCCCATCATTCAAAAGCGCCTTGATGTTGGAAACAAGGCGCTTTTCAAATTGGGCTCGGTTGTGACCCTTTAGGCCGATTTCATGATAATGAACCAAGCAAACACGACGAAGCACCTGCTTTTCTTCGAGCTCGTTATTTTGCATAGGAATTAGTGGTTATGAATATCGATCGTGTCAGGGCTGTAGGACACATCACCTTTTGCGATCTCGTCAAAAGCAATGGAGAGAGGACGACGCTTAGCGGCTCGTGCAATATCGACAGCAGTCTGAAGCTGGATTGCACGATTACGTTGACCACGCATCATGTCGTTAATATCATGCGCACGCTTAGAAGCAAGAGCACAAAGCAAGAAACGATCATTATCGGTCTGATCGAGCAACACATCGATCTTGGGATCAATAAGACTCATTATTCGGTAGTTCCTCTCATATCATCTGCAAACGAGCCGATATAGGATACAAGCTCCTCAGTGGCACGTTCAAGTTCATCATTGACAACTTGAACATCATACTCCATTTTACGAGCAAGCTCCACCTCTGCAGTTTTCATGCGATTGCAAATAACCTCTTCAGTTTCAGTGCCGCGTCCTCGAAGCCTTCTTTCAAGCTCCTCGAGGGAAGGCGGTTCGATGAAAATCAAATGCGCTTCGGGCATAGCTTTCTTTACTTGAAAAGCACCCTGTACATCAATTTCCAAGATTACCTGCGACCCATGATCTATGCGATCCTGAACGCGCGACCGAAGTGTTCCGTATGAATTGCCATGAACATGGGCCCATTCAAGAAAACCACCTTGAGAAACCAACTCATCAAAGCGAGGTTGATCAAGAAAGAAGTAATCCCTCCCATCAACCTCGCCAGGACGCGGCTGTCTCGTTGTTGCAGAAACAGAAACCCAGGCATCGGGAACTCGCTGTAGCACTCGCTTCACCAAAGTTCCCTTACCTGCGCCAGAAGGACCCGACAAAACGAATAGGTTACCCTTTCGCATACTAACCAAGACGCTCAAGCAGGGCCTTCTGCTGGCGTTCGCCCAAGCCCTTCAAACGACGGGACTCGGCAATATCAAGTTCCTTCATGATTTTCTCAGCCTTTGCTTTGCCGTAACCAGGAAGCGTTTCAATAAGCGTAGAAGCCTTCATGCGGCCCACAATGGGATCGTCCTTCATTGCCAAAACATCCTTAAGCGTAAGCGTGCCATTTTTCAGGTCATCGCGGACCTGCGCCCTCTTAATACGAGCGGCCTTCGCTTTTTCCAGTGCCTGCTGTCGCTCTTCGGGCGTCAACTCGGGAACTGCCATCGTAATGCTCCTTTTCCTCTTCCGTCTCAAGACAATTGCTTGTCTTGCCTCCTTGAATGCAACATGTTCACATGTTGCAAACTACCCATTTCTTTGTATTTGACCAATACAGAAAAAAACGTATTACAACGTCATGAACTGCATTAATACTACGAAATACTGTGATTTTAACCTAGTACAGACACAAAATACGCACTATTTTCAAATACCATTTGAAAATAGTGCGTATCTAAAAAATAAGCCACCCTTATTTGGATGGCTCAATAAAAAACAAACCGGAGAACTACAAAAGACTATGGAAGGCACAGCTGTGATCGATATGGGATTCAGAACCAGTCAATGAAAGAATAGCTACAACCTTGACACCTTCCGCTTGAGCGAGAGACACAAGTGCGTTTGCCTTTTCTTCCGAATAGGAATCCAACACAAGGATAGTTTTCTCGTTCTTCTTGACCTCAACTCCGGCAGGAAGTTCGAATGTGCCATCCTCCCCAGGCTGAGCGCTAACAAATCGCATCCACGCAGCAAGCGCAACTGAATACCCGAAATATGATTCAACGCCCTCAGGAGCAATAACCAATTCGGGCTTACTATCACGGTCAACCTGCTGCAACAACTCTACCGCAAGACGATTTAGCACAATAGGATCCTGCATCAATGCGACAGAATCGAGTGAATCGTCGTCATCAACGAATGCGTCCATCTTATTCAAAAGATCTTTTATTTCTGCAATCTCCATGGGTTAAAGCTCCTTCGCAATTGCCTCAAATGCCGCTGCGGGATCGTCGCTTTCGGTAATAGGGCGACCAACGACAATATGCGATGCACCATTATCGAAAGCCTGACGCGGAGTGGCGACACGGGTTTGATCACCCATAGCAGAACCAGCAGGACGAACACCTGGGGTAACGATAAATGAATCTGGACCCAGAATCTCACGCAACATAGACGCTTCCTGAGGTGAAGCCACAACACCAGACAGTCCAGCCTGCTTCGCCTGCCGAGCAAGCTCAGCAACCTGATCGACAACAGGTCGATTAACGCCTGTTGCGCTCAAATCTTCAGCACTCATGCTGGTAAGAACGGTAATGCCAAGAGAAATAGGCTCTTCTTCAACCCAACGAGCATCAGCTAAGCCCTCTTTTGCCGCCTCCATCATCTTAATTCCACCAACTGCATGCATAGTGAGCATGTCAGCACCAGCTTCGGCAGCTGCCTTAGCGGCACCTTTAACCTGATGGGGAATATCATGGAATTTCAAATCAAGAAAGACTTTAAAGCCGCGTTTTTGCAAGGCGTTTATGAAGTACGGACCTTCCTGATAAAACAAGGTCATACCAACTTTGAGCCACTTAGCCTTACCAGCAAGAATATCAGCTAATTCGAGAGCTCGACTACGATCGCAATCAAGCGCAACGATAACGCGATCCTTGCGGGGCACACTATTGAAATCTAGCATTCGAGTGCTCCAATCAACTCATTAACATCAGAAACGCCCATATCAATGCAGTATTGCTCTATACCAGAGATTACCTCAAGCGTTGATTTGGGATTAGCGAAATTAGCAGTACCGACCGCAACAGCGGTGGCACCCGCAAGCATGAATTCAACAGCATCGGTGCCCGAGGAAATTCCGCCCATTCCCAAAATAGGAACCTTTACAGCATTGTGAACCTGCCAAACCATGCGCAATGCAACAGGTTTGACTGCGGGACCCGAAAGGCCACCGACAACGCGAGCAAGAACGGGCTTTTTGCACCGTACATCAATCGCCATGCCCAACAAGGTGTTGATAAGCGAAATGGCATCGGCTCCAGACGATTCAGCTGCTTTGGCGATTTCCGCAATATCGGTTACGTTTGGAGTCAATTTCACAAACATTGGGCGCTTTGTTTTAGCGCGACATGCGGAAACTACCTCTTCGACCATCTTTGGGTCAGTACCAAAAGTCAAACCACCGGAATCCACATTTGGGCACGAAATGTTTACCTCGTATGCATCGACGTCAGAAGTCTCTTCGAGCGACTCTATGACAGAAACATACTCGGGGACGCTATGGCCAGAAACATTCACGATAATGGTTGCGTCATTTTGACGAAGCCAGGGCAAATCACGATCTTTCAAAACTTCAACGCCGGGATTCTGAAGACCAATGGAATTCAACATGCCACTTGGAGTCTCAGCGATACGGGGAGCATCGTTACCAGCCCACCCATTCAACGAAACACCTTTAGTAGTTACAGCACCAAGTAATGCAGGATCAACAAATGCTGAGTACTCACGTCCCGATGCATATGTTCCAGAGGCGGTGGTTACGGGATTTTTCATAGGTAATCCGCCGAGGTTAACGGAAAGAGAGACTGCCATTACCAAACCACCTCACTTGCATTAAAAACAGGGCCGTCAACGCAGGAACGCTTCCTTCCCTGTTTGGTTTCAACTATGCATGAAAGGCAAGCGCCGATGCCACATGCCATACGCTTCTCAAGGGAAACATACGTTGGAATACCGGCATTAAGTGTCAGGTCTGAAACGATACGCATCATAGGCTCAGGACCGCAACAAGCAACATAATTAAATTGCTTATCAGAAATCCGTTCCGCGACCACGTCGGTCACAAAGCCAGCATGCCCACGTGATCCGTCGTCAGTAGCCAAGTGGGGCTCGTGGCCAAGAAGCTCTGAATACTTCGATTCGCAAACCAGGGCTTTATCGGTTTGGGCACCCATAACAACCTCAACCTCAACGCCGGAAGCAACAAGCTCCTGTGCGTGAAGGAACAGAGGCGCAGCCCCTACGCCACCAGCCACCAAAAGCGCCGAAGAAACACCTTCGGGAGCGTTCCATCCATGACCAATGGGACCCATCAAGTCAACAGCCGTGCCAGGCTTGATCGTTGTCAGGTGCTTGCTGCCAAAACCAACAACCTGGTAAAGGATAGTTATGACGCTACCGTTTTCGCTCACATAGAAAACGGAAAAGGGACGACGAAGTATATGACCCTCCATCCCAGGAATAAGCATATGAACAAACTGGCCGGGCATAAGGTCGACGCCAAGAGCGTCGACCTTGATATCGATAAGCCAGAGCCTATCAAACAACTGCCTATTGGAAACCACAACTCCAGTCTTGTCTAAAATGTCAGCCATAAAGGCTACCTTTCTTCCCACTGCTCGAGATCCTGCAAGGCAATAACAGGCAGGTTCTGCTCGCGCAGGTTCTCGATGGCGGAAACAAACGCCTGAGCCCCAGCCAACGTGGTTACATAGCAAAGGTTCTGACGAACGCACATAGTACGAAGCTGATAGCCGTCACCACGCGTTTCCTGACCAAACGGCGTATTGATAACCAGATCAATCTCACCGTCCATAATCTTAGTGCCGATATTCGGCTCTTCGGAGCCAATACGACCAATAACTTCGCAAGGAATGCTTGCAGCGGTAAGGGCGCGACAAGTACCTTCGGTGCACAGGAGCTTAAAGCCCATGCGGGAAAGATCACGAGCCAAAGGAAGGATCGCACGCTTGTCGCGATCGCATACCGAAACGAAGCAAGTCCCGCCCGTCGGAAGCTCCATTGAAGCAGCTGCCTGAGTTTTCGCGTAAGCCGAGGGGAAGTTATTGGCGATGCCCATCACCTCACCGGTTGACTTCATTTCAGGTCCAAGGATTACATCGGCGCCAGGGAAACGGCCAAACGGCATAACAGCTTCCTTTACGCAGAAGTGAGTCTGGCGACGCTCGTCATCGGGAAGGCCGAAAGAGGCAATCTTCTCGCCGGCCATGATTCGAGCAGCGAGCTTTGCCAAAGGCACACCCGTAGCCTTCGAAACGAAAGGCACGGTGCGAGATGCGCGAGGATTGGCCTCGATAACGTAAACAACAGCGTCTTTGATCGCGAACTGAATATTGATAAGACCCACTACGCCCAAGCGCTTAGCCAATCGACGCGTAATGTTGCGAAGCTGAGAAACCTGAGCCTCAGAAAGCGTGAAAGGAGGAATGCAGCAAGCAGAGTCACCGGAGTGTACACCCGCTTCTTCAATGTGTTCAAGCACGCCACCAATGTAGACATCCTCGCCATCGCACAATGCATCAACGTCACTCTCGATAGCGCCTTCGAGGAATCGGTCAAGATAAACCGGATGATCCGGGGTAATACGGGCAGCTTCTGCCATGTACTTCTCAAGGTACTGAGCATCGTAAGCAATAACCATGCCGCGACCGCCGAGAACATAGCTAGGACGGACAAGCAGAGGGAACCCAATGCGATCGGCAACCTGGCAAGCTTCCTCGAAAGAAGAAGCCATACCCGCAGCAGGATAAGTGATAGAAAGCTCATCCAGAATCTCGGAGAAACGATCACGGTCTTCAGCGAGATCGATAGCCTCGGGCTTAGTGCCCATAATATGAACACCAGAGTCCTGAAGGGCACGAGCGAGCTTCAACGGCGTTTGTCCACCAAGGGTAACCACTACCCCTTCAGGCTGCTCAACGTCGACAATGTCCATTACGTCTTCGTAGGTCAAAGGCTCGAAATACAGGCGATCGGACGTATCGTAATCGGTAGACACGGTTTCAGGGTTGCAATTCACCATGATGGTTTCATAGCCAGCATCATGCAATGCATAGCTTGCATGAACACAGCAATAGTCGAACTCAATACCCTGACCAATGCGGTTAGGCCCAGCGCCCAGAATCATAGCGCGCTTCTTACCGGAGGGGCGAACCTCAGAATTGCCCAGCTCGTATGTCTTGTAGTGATACTCGGTAAGGCTCTCGAACTCGGCAGCGCAAGTGTCAACCGTCTTAAAGACGGGAACAACGCCCAGCTCTTTACGACGAGCACGCACCGTAAGCTCGTCAGACCCCGTCAGGTAAGCAATCTGATCATCTGAAAGGCCAAACTGCTTAGCCGTAAGCATATCTTCGGCTGAAAGCTCATCAAGCGTGCACTCGGCAACTGCGCGCTCGACCATGACAATGTCACGGATACGATTCAGGAACCAGCGATCTATCTTGTTAGCATCAAAGACCTGATCTACCGTCCAGCCACGACGGAACGCTTCAGCAACATAGAACACACGGTCTTCGGTGGGACGACCGACAAATTCGGCAAAATGCTCCTCGTCAAAGGAATCCTTACCGTCGCCGCCCAGGCCATAGCGACCGTTCTCGAGAGAGCGCATTGCCTTACCGAAAGCCTCTTCGAATGTACGACCGATCGCCATAATCTCGCCAACGGCCTTCATGCGAGTCGAAAGCGTAGTGTCAGTGCCCTTGAACTTCTCAAATGCAAAACGGGGCACCTTGACAACGCAATAGTCGATAGTCGGCTCGAAGCAAGCGGGAGTTGCCTTTGTAATGTCGTTGGTGATCTCATCAAGCGTATAACCTACAGCAAGCTTAGCGGCAGCCTTAGCGATCGGGAAGCCGGTAGCCTTGGACGCCAACGCAGATGAGCGCGAAACACGAGGATTCATCTCAATAACGATAAGGCGACCGTTTTCAGGATTCAGCGCAAATTGAACGTTAGAGCCACCCGTTTCAACGCCGATCTTCTCGAGAATCGCCAGAGAGGCAACACGCATGCGCTGGTATTCAACATCGGAGAGAGTCTGAGCAGGCGCAACAGTAATGGAATCACCTGTATGAACACCCATAGGATCGAGGTTTTCAATCGAGCAGATAATGATGCCATTACCCGCGCGATCGCGCATAACCTCCATCTCATATTCTTTCCAACCCTCGATACTCTCTTCAACGAGAACCTCAGTAACAGGAGAAAGGTCAAGGCCCTGAGAAACAATGAGTTTAAGCTCTTCCTCGTTGTGGGCAATACCGCCACCAGCACCGCCAAGGGTAAAAGAAGGGCGGATTACCATGGGATACCCGAGTTTATCGGCAAGCCCAAGAGCATCATCAACGGAGTAAGCGTAGCCACTACGGGCAACTTCCAAGCCGATTTCAGCCATCGCCTCATTAAACTGCTTGCGATCCTCACCGCGCTCAATAGCCGCAAGATCACAGCCGATCATCTCGACACCGAACTTGTCCAAAACACCGCTCTTGGCAAGCTCAACGGCAGCGTTTAGAGCGGTCTGACCACCCAGAGTTGGCAACAAGGCATCAGGGCGCTCTTTTTCGATAATCTTCTCGATAAATTCCTTGGTGATAGGTTCAACATAGGTGCGATCGACCAGCTGGGGGTCGGTCATGATGGTGGCTGGATTGGAATTAACCAAAACAACCTCATAGCCATCTTCCTTCAGGACTTTGCATGCCTGGGCTCCAGAATAGTCGAACTCGCATGCCTGGCCAATCACGATCGGACCCGACCCAATTACGAGAATGCGCTTGATGTCGGTACGCTTAGGCATGTGCCTCTCCTTCCTCTGCGCCGAAAACCCAACCAGAAAGACGATCGGAGGCGATATCAATGTTCAGATAGTCGGAATCGCCGTCCATAAGACGCGCGAATGCCGTGAATAGATAATGGGCATCGGTCGGGCCCGGGCTTGCTTCGGGGTGATACTGAACCGAGAACGCCGGTTGATCAAGGAAGGCAATACCCTCTGCCGTACCATCGTTCAGGTTTACGTGGGTAAGCTGAATTTTGCCGAAACGATCATTTTGGACAACGGGAGCAACCTTACGCTCCGCCCAGAAGCGCAAGTCCGATACGTGCTCGGCAACCCCATCGGAAAGCTCAGGTACAAGAGGTCCCAACGTATCGAACAAAAGACCGAAACCATGGTTCTGCGCAGTGATCTCAACACGGCCCGTACGCAAATTCATAACAGGCTGGTTACCACCGCGATGACCGAACTTGAGCTTTTCCATCTGGGCACCACTTGCCAAGGAAATCATCTGGTGTCCAAGGCAGATGCCGAAAACGGGAACCTTGCCAATAAGCTTTTCGACCTGAAGATAGGTCTCACTCACAGCATCAGG
>UQVJ01000044.1 GCA_900544455.1 uncultured Eggerthella sp.
AAAGAGCCTCTTGTCGAACATGCCTCCTCCTTCCATTTCAGCGAGATATCGCGCGGCTAAGGGTGCTGAATTCACGGCTCATCTGGTATTTTCGGTAAAAAACGGCGGCGAATGCCTGGATTTTTGGGTATTCGCCGCCGCTCAAGATCAGTACTCGTTGGCCTCTTCGGCGCTGATGCGCCCGCGGAAGGTGCGGTATATCAGCACGTGGTACACCAGCACCAAGGGGAGGCCAATGCAGGTGATGCCCGTCATCCACGCAAGGGCCAAATCGGAAGAAGCAGCATTCGCGATGGTGATGCTCGTACCCGTTGTGGCAACTACCAGGGTGGGGAACATCGAGGCCGCGAACAGCACCACTAAAAGGAGCGCCGATGCGCTGCTTGCCAGGAACGGGAGAAGATCGTTGTCCGTTTCCCTTGAAGCCAAGAAGAGCGCCATCAGCGAGGCGGCCACACCCACGCAGGCAACCGAGCGCAGTGCTCCGAGGGAAGGGTCAAGAGTGGGCGCGATGCCCATCAAGGCATATGCGCTTACGGCAACGAACAGCGCCATGGTTACGCAGGCCAAGGGGCAGCGCAGCTTGGCGGCGCGTGCCTGTAGGTCGGAGGGCTTTTCGGCTTTGAGCGCAATCCAGGTTGCTCCTTGGGTGACGAACACCGAAAGGCCCAGAAGCCCGCACAGTAGCGTGAAGGGGGTGATGAGCCCCAGAAGCGGAATGCCTGCGTAATCGCCATTGGCGTCAAGGGGAATGCCGGCGTATACGTTGCCGATGGCCACACCGAACAACAGGGCGGGCAGGAGCGAGCCTATGAAGAACAGAGCGTCCCACACCTTGCCCCACTTGGGATCGTGGGCACGATACTCAAGGGAAACGGCTCGTACGATCAAACCGAATAGAACCAGCATGACAGCCAGGTAGAAGCCAGAAAACGTAGTGGCGTACGCTGGGGCGAATGCGGCAAACAGCGCGCCGCCGGCAGTGAGGAGCCATACCTCGTTGCCGTCCCAGGTTGGGCCGATGGCTCGACGAACTACGGCCTTTTCATTTTCATCTTTTGCGATAAAGGGCGAAAGGATGCCAGCGCCCAAATCGAATCCATCGAGGATGAAATAGCCTGCGATAAGCACAGCTATCAGGGCAAACCAAAGAATTCCCAATGCAGTCATGGCTACTCACCTGCCTTTCCGGTAGAAGCTCCAACGTTGCCATTGCTGTTATTGCCCGCTTTGCCGGCTCCGTCGCCCTCGTCGATGTGCGGACCGACCTTGATAAGGTGGATAACGATGCGTGCCCATCCGATGATCAGGAACAGGTAAATGAGCAGGAACAGCGCCAGCGTGATGGCGAGCTCGGGAGAGGTTACGGATGCGGAAGAGGAGGCTTGCGTAAGCAGGCTTACTCCCTCGGGGCTGCTGGTAGCGGGGTACACCGCCCATGGCTGACGGCCGATTTCTGCGGTGAACCAACCTGCCTCAATAGCCAAGAAGGGGAAGAGGGGCGAAACGATGGCGAGGTTCTGCAGCCAGCGCATTGAGGCAATACGTCCCTTGCGGAACGTGAAGATAAAGGCCAGCAGCGTAGTAAGCGCGATGAGCCCGAACATTGCCACCATCAGGTGATAGCTTTGGAACACGGTATTCACGGGAAGCTCCGAGATGGTCTCTTCGGTGAAGTCGGACCCGTAAATGCCGCTCTTTGCCAGGTCGTTGAGGCCAGGATATTCCGTATCAAACGATCCGGAAGCCAAGAAAGAAGTGCCACCTGGTATGGCGATAGGAGTGATTACCTTCTGGGACGCCTCGTCGACCCAACCGACTGCGTATAGGGGCATTGCCTCGCCGTTGTAGGCGCCTTCCATCATGGCGAATTTCGTGGGCTGTTCTTCGGCTACCGCTACAGCGGATTGGTGGGCGAATACCACCATAAGACAGGTCGTCGAAAGGGCGATGACCGAGGCGACGCGCACCGTCTTCATGGCGAATTCGGTGTGAATGCCCTTCTTCAGATACCATGCGGCAATGGCAAGCGCCGTGAATGCGCCCATGATGAGCAGGGCATCTACCGTGTGGAAGTAGCGGGGAGCCGTTGTCGCGTTGAACGCGGCATCAAGGAAGTTGGTGAGGATTGCTTGGGTGCCATCTGCAGAAAGCTCTGCGCCTGCGGGGGTCTGCATCCACGAGTTGGCGATGATGATCCACAGTGCAGAGAGACACGAGCCAAGCCAAACAAGCCAAGCAGAGACAAGGTAGAATTTACCGCTAACCTTTTTGCGTCCGAACAGGAGCACTCCAAGGAATACCGATTCCAAGAAAAATGCGAGCAGGGCTTCTGCTGCCAACGGCGCACCGAATATATCGCCCACGAATCGCGCGTAATCGGCCCAGTTGGTGCCAAACGAGAATTCCATGGTGATGCCGGTTGCAACACCCAAGGCGAAGGTTGCCGTGAATACCTTGATCCAGAATCGGGATGCAGCGGCATCTTTGGCGTTTTGGGATCGATAGTACTTGGTCTCGAAAATCGCCACTACAAGGCCCAGGCCTATAGAGAGTGGCACAAACACATAGTGGTACATGGCTGTGAGCGCAAACTGAATGCGTGCAAGCAGTACCGGGTCGGTGAGGAATTCCATTCGCACACCACCTCCTTTTCCGCAGCCCGATAAGAGGCTGATCTTCTACACAAAAGCATCATATCACTGATAGAGGCGCAGGTGAGAGCAAATGGTATAAAAATACTAACAATTATTCGTGGGCGGCTAAAGCGCTCGATGCAGCAAGGGTTGAGCGAATCTAGGAAGGGAATGCGAGGGAAGGCACCTTGCTGTTGTCGGCCAATTATGGAGCACCTTCATGAAACTTAGGTTTGTTCTTCCATATCTGATGGTTTCTGGTATCATTCAACAGGTTGCACGAAAGGTGCAGCTTAGGAATAAGTGCGATGATACGCGGAGACGGTGCATACGTTGCAACGAAAGGCTCTTTCGTTGACTTGCTACGGTCACGCTGATAAGCTATCGCCTTGCGTTTATTTCAAATAAGGAGAATTATGTACGCTATTGTTAAGACTGGCGGCAAGCAGTACAAGGTATCCACCGGCGACTGCCTGAACGTCGAAAAGCTCGAAGGTGAAGCAGGCGACAAGGTTGCTCTTACCGCTATCACGGTTGTAGATGGCGCTAAGGTTATCGCTGATCCTGCAGAGGCTGCCAAGACCAAGGTTGAGGCTACCATCGTTGAGCAGTTTAAGGGCGACAAGCAGCTCGTCTTCAAGTTCAAGAAGCGCAAGAACTACAAGAAGCTGCGCGGCCATCGTCAGCAGCTCACTCGTATTCAGATCACCAGCATCGCTTAAGTAGAGGAGGAATACTAATGGCACATAAGAAAGGTCAAGGTTCCATCCGCAACGGTCGCGATTCGAAGGCTAAGCGCCTTGGTTGCAAGCGCTTTGCTGGCGAATTCGTCGGTGCGGGCAACATCCTGGTTCGTCAGCGTGGCACTCACTTCCATCCCGGTGAGAACGTGGGTCGGGGCAAGGACGACACCCTGTTCGCTCTGTGCGAAGGTACGGTAGAATACACCAAGGGCGCACGCCGCAAGGTGCATGTCCGTCCTCAGGCATAAATACCGCCTAAATTTGGACTTTAAAAAGGCCCTCTGCATCGCAGGGGGTCTTTTCGTTTAGAATTGAAGGATAATGTTTACAGACAAGGTTCGCATATTTCTTAAAGCAGGCGATGGCGGCGCGGGCTGCATGTCGTTTCGTCGTGAGGCGCACGTCCCGAAGGGCGGCCCTGACGGCGGCGACGGCGGCAAGGGCGGCGATATCGTGCTTGAAGCCGATTCCCGTGTTTCTTCGCTGATCGACTATCGCTTCAAACATCATTTCAAAGCAACGCGCGGCACCCATGGCAAGGGCTCCAAAATGAACGGCGCCAATGGTGAAGACCTCGTTCTTAAAGTTCCTGTTGGCACTATCGTGCGTGAATACAACGATGAAACCAAGGAAGTCGGCGAGGTTATCGCCGATCTTACCCATGATGGTGAGCGCATTATTGCCGCTCGTGGCGGCATTGGCGGTCGCGGCAATACCCATTTCGTCACGTCGACGCGTCGTGCTCCTGCTTTTGCAGAGCTCGGTGTTCCCGCAGAAGAGTGCTGGGTTGAGCTCGAGATGAAGCTCATGGCCGACGCTGCCTTGGTGGGTGTTCCTTCCGCCGGCAAATCTTCGCTTATTGCGCGCATGTCTGCTGCCAAGCCGAAAATCGCCGACTATCCCTTCACTACGCTTGTGCCTAATTTGGGCGTGGTGAAAGCCGATGAGTACAACTATGTTGTTGCCGATGTACCCGGCCTCATCGAAGGCGCCCACGAAGGAAAGGGCTTGGGTCATGAGTTCCTTCGCCATGTAGAGCGCTGCGCCATCATTCTCCATGTTATCGATCTCACCGGTGGTTACGAAGGTCGCGATCCAGTTGAGGATTACCGCATCATCAACAACGAGCTGAAGGCCTACTTGCCCGAGCTGGCAGAGCGCCCTTGCATCGTGGTGGGCAATAAGGTCGATGCCCCTGGCGTGGAAGATGCCGCTCGTCGCCTCGAAGAAGAGGTGCGCCGCGATTCCATTGAGCGCGCCGGCGGCAATGAATATGCTGAAAGTCCGTTGAATCCCAAGGTGTTCTTCACCAGTGCCGTTACAGGTAAAGGTGTAGATGCCCTGATGAAGGCTACTGGCGCTCGTGTTGCTGAGCTCCGTGAGGCTCAGCGCAAGGCCATGGAGGGTCAAGAGCACTTCGACCAGATCTGGCAGCATCGTCGTGATGCAAAAGACAAGAAGTTCAAGGTCACCAAGCTTTCCGAGGGCGTATTTCGTGTTACTGGCAAGCAGATCGAGCGCATGGTTATCCAGACCGATTGGGAAAACGACGAGGCAGTTACGTTCTTGCAGCATCGCTTCAAGCGCTTGAAGCTCGATGAGGCTCTTGAGGCTGCGGGAGCTTGCGATGGCGACGAGATTCGCATTTTGGAATGTGCATTTGAGTTCGAGTCGGCACGTATGCGCGAGGATGATTTCGAGGGAATGGACATCTAAAGCATGAGAAACGGCAAGAAAGTCATAGTAATCAAGATCGGTTCGTCAACCTTGGTAAACGAGCAAGGCAAGCTCGATCGTGCATACTTCGACGGCCTTGCCGCTCAGGTCCATGCTTTGCGCCAGATGGGTTGGAGCCCCCTTATCGTTTCCAGCGCAGCAATTGCGTGCGGCTTGGAGGCTTTGGGTATCGAAGAGCGTCCGACCGACATGCCTTCGCTTCAGGCGGCAGCTTCGGTAGGACAGAATGCGCTTATGGCAACGTACGCGGAAGCGTTTTCGCGTTACAATGTGCTCACTTCATGCGTGCTCATCACGCGACATTCCACGGCTCAGCGCAATGCCTACCTGCATGCGCGTGATACCTTGGAGCGTTTGATCGATTTCGATGTAGTGCCCATCATCAACGAAAACGATACGGTGTCAGTTGAGCAGATCCGCTTTGGCGACAACGACACGCTTGCGGCTCTTGTATCTTGCCTGGTGCAGGCCGATATGTGTGTTATCTTCTCCGATATCGAAGGCTTGTATACCGCCAATCCCACCATCGACCCAACGGCAACGCTCATCCCCCTCGTCGAGCGGATCACCCCAGAACTGATGGCTTCGGCAGGGGGTGTCACATCGAAAGTGGGCAGCGGCGGCATGATCACCAAGATCCGTGCGGCTCGTGTGCTTATGCTTGCAGGCATCCCCATGGTTATCTGCCATGGACGGCGCCAGGGCAGCTTAATCCAGCTTGCTCATGGTGAATCGGTGGGTACCTATTTCGTTGCCCGCAACAAAGCGCATGATATTTCTCCGCGCAAGCTGTGGATTGCCCTCGGCGATACCGCCAAAGGTGTTTTGGTGGTAGACGATGGGGCGAAGCGCGCTTTGATAGATACCGGTTCTTCTCTTTTGTCGGTGGGCATTACCAGTGTGGAGGGCTCGTTCTTCCGTGGGGATATTGTCGATATCAAGGATCAAGAAGGTCATCTGTTTGCCCGCGGCAGGGTAAACGCTCCCTCTTCTGAGGTGAGTCTTGCTCGAGGTCGCTCCCAAAAGGAAATTCGCGGCAACGAGTTGCTCGTAAATCTGGGCGATAAGCCCGCAGTCCATCGCGATGAATTGGTGGTGTTCGAATGAGTGAAGCACAGATTGCGGCGCAGAGGGCCAAGGTTGCCAGCGCTGCCATGGCGAAAGCCTCTACCGAGCTGAAGAACAAGGCGTTGTTCGCAATGGCGGCGGCCCTGCGTAAAGACGCTGCGCTTATTTGCGCAGAAAATGCGGTCGATTGCGCTGAGGCCCGAAAGGCGGGAACGAAAGATTCGCTGATCGATCGTTTGTTCTTGGACGAAGGCCGCATTGAGGGTATGGCGTCGGCTCTTGAAAGCCTAGCTTCGCTCGATGACCCATCGGGTAAGGTTTTGGAGCAGCGAACGCTTGAAAACGGTTTGCTTATCCGCAAGGTTTCCGTGCCGTTGGGCGTGGTTGCTATGGTGTATGAGGCGCGCCCCAATGTAACCGCCGATGCTGCGGGTATTTGCGTAAAGTCGGGCAATGCCTGCGTGCTGCGTGGCGGCTCTATGGCGGTTCACTCTAATCTGGCAATTGCGCAGGTTCTGCGCGTTGCCATCGAAAGCGTTGGCTTGCCTGCAGATGCGGTAGTTGCCATCGAGTCAACCGACCGAGCGGAAACCGACACCCTGTTGCGTCTTCGAGGCTTGGTCGACGTGCTTATTCCCCGCGGTGGTGCTGGACTTATTCAGCATTGCGTGGAGCATGCAACAGTGCCGGTTATCGAAACGGGTGTAGGAAACTGCCATGTTTATGTGCATGAATCGGCCGATTTTGCTATGGCGCGAAAGATAATCCTGAATGCAAAAACCCAGCGTACTGGCGTATGCAACGCATGCGAATCGGTTTTGGTCGATGCTTCCATTGCTCAGGAATTCCTTCCGGGCTTGTTGCTCGATTTGGCTCAGGCAAACGTATTGGTTCATGGCGACGAAGCGGTTCGTGTGGCAGTTCAGGCAACCATTGCCGAAGGCCACGCCGAGCTCTCCCAATTCTTCGTTGATGCTACCGAAGAAGACTGGGGCCGCGAGTACTTGGCCCTAGAAATCAGCATCCATGTTGTTGATGGCGGGGTGGATGATGCCGTTGCCCATATCAACCGCTATGGCACCAATCACTCTGAGTGCATTGTCGCCTCTAGCGAAGAAGCCATTAAGGACTTCCAGCAGGGAGTCGATGCCTCTGCGGTGTACGCCAATGCTTCTACGCGCTTTACCGACGGCGGGGAATTCGGCCTCGGTGCGGAAATAGGCATCTCAACCCAGAAGCTGCACGTGCGTGGTCCGTTTGCCCTGGAGGCGCTTACTAGCACGAAATACCTGGTGAATGGAACAGGCCAGGTAAGGGAGTAGTATGAGCGCTATCGATGTTATCGAAACCGTGCGCAAAATGCGTGCGCGGGAAGCGGGCTATAAGGAGCCGCTTATCTGCGAACGCTTCGATGATTTCGGGAAAGACGGCAAGCCATGCCGTTTAGGCATCATGGGTGGCACCTTCGATCCTATCCATAACGGGCATTTGGCCTGCGCCGAGCAGGCGCGAGAAGATCTGGGCCTCGATGTTATCCTGTTCATTCCCACAGGGAATCCGGTCTTCAAGCGTGGGCAGCGGATCGCTCCCGCAAGCGATCGCTTGGCCATGTGTCGCGCTGCCATTGCCGATAATCCGTATTTCGATGTGAGTGACATCGAAATAGTGCGTGGTGGCGATACCTATACCATCGATACCCTTCGTACGCTTCGTAGTCATTTTCCGTCCAATGTCGAGCTGTATTTTTTGGCGGGAGCCGATGCAATAGCAACAGTCTCGAAATGGCGAGGCTCGGACGAAATGGGATCCCTTGCGAAATTCGTAGGGGTCGATCGTCCAGGGTATGAGCTTTCCGATGAAAAGCGCGCGCAGATTGTGGCGGCGGCGAAAGGCATCTCTATTTCTTTCGTTACCATTGAGGCGCTGGAAATATCATCAAGTGAACTGCGTCGTCGTCTGGCGGAAGGAAAATCAATCCGCTATCTTACGCCGCAGGTCGTAGTTGATCATGTGATGGAGCACGAGTTCTATCGTGAGGGAGCGAACAATGGCTAAGGGAAAAAAGAGGGCGCAGGTGGCCGAGCCTACCAGAGAAGAGCTCTCGGCGTTTGCCTATCAGCCAACTGGAGCTGAAGGCTTCGACACGGAAAAGCCGTTTGGCTCGCAGTCGTACAAGCATATGAAGGGCTTGCTCATGCAGCGCGTGAATCCTTCTCGGTATGTGCACAGCATATCGGTAGCGAAAACAGCTCGAAAACTTGCACGTGCTTATGGCTACGATAGCCACGTTGCTCGCATGGCTGGCCTGTTGCACGATTGGGACAAGGCGCTTCTTCCCGCCCAATTGCAACAGCGCATTTCGGACTTCGATTTGAACGTAAGTCCCGATGTGGTAAATGGCATGCCTTGGGTATTGCATGGGCCTACGGCGGCGGCGGCGCTGCGGCGTGATTTCCCCAGTTTTGGGGAAGAGGTGTTTCAGGCGATTGACAGGCATACCGTTGGCGCTCCAGACATGGGGCCCCTTGATATGATTGTGTTTGTGGCTGACAAAATCGAGCCCACGCATGATGTTGCCGAATACAAGCGTCTGTATAAGCAAATTGGCATCATGAGCTTAGAAGAGCTGTTCTATGCGGTGCTGAAGGAAGGCATGTCCTATTTGGTTCGTGCTGGCAAGCCCATCAGTTATGATTCTGTTACGGTTTGGAACTGGTACAACGGTGCCAAGCCTCAAGAAAAATAAAGGAGAAAATAAGTGGAAGAAACATCTTCTCGTGAATGCGCGCTGATTGCTGCACGTGCGGCAGATGAGCGCAAGGCAACCGACATCATGGTCATCAAGGTTGGCGATCTGGTGGATGTCACCGATTATTTCGTTATTGCGACGGGTGCCAATACCCCTCAGGTTGAGGCTATCCTCGACAACATCGAGGAAAAAGTACGTATCGAAGGCGGCGTGAAGCCCATTTCCCGCGAGCAGACCAACGATCATTCTTGGGAGCTTCTCGATTACGGCGAATTCGTAGTAGATGTGTTCCAGCCCGAATCCCGTGATTTCTATCGCCTGGAAACCTTATGGGGTGACGCACCCATTATCGACATTGCCGAAGCGGGCATCGAGCATCCCGAGTACAGCGAGCGCATCGCCAAGCTTGTTGGGCATGTCGAAGAAGCTAGGGCGAATTAAAAACCCGGGGATGCGCTAGTAAATCAACGACCAGCGTTCTGACGAGTGCGGGAGAATCGAAAGGCCCATGGGGCTGGCATTTATGCCGCCCCATGGGCCTTGGTTTTCCTGTGCTGCCAGGACGCCACGTAGCACTATCGCGTTTCGTGAGATGTATGTCGTCCGGAAGAGCGGCGCAATATGCTCACTGTTTCTACATGGAAGGTTTGGGGGAACAGGTCTACCGGTGTTGCACGTACTAACTTGTAGCCTGCTTCGGCAAAACGGGCTATGTCGCGCGCCCAGGTGGCGGGATCGCAGCTGACGTAGGCTACCCGTTCGGCTTTCGATGCAGCGATGCTTTCGGTAACGCCCTTGGCGAGGCCTGCACGGGGCGGGTCTACCACGAGGGCGTCAAGGTGCCCCAGGGTGGGCAGCTCACGGGCACTGTCGCCTCCGATAACCTCGATTTCGCCATCTATTCCTTCCATGTTGCGGCGAAGATCGCGTACGGAAGAAGCCGCAGATTCAACGGCGAACACATAGTCGGCGCGTTGAGCAAGCGGCAACGTGAATGTGCCTGCACCGCAATACAGGTCGGCAACCACCGAAGAAGGACCGACTTCCAGGCCATCGAGCACCAGCTGGATCATCTTTTCTGCTTGGGCGGTGTTTACCTGGAAGAAGCTTGGAGCGCTGATGCGGTAGGTGTTTCCCGCCAGCTCTTCGCTCCAGTGCCCCTTTCCGTACAGTGCTTCGACTTTTTTGATCTTGCGGGCTTTCCCGGGGTCAGCGATTACGCGCACAATGCTGGTGCATTTCAGGGCGCTGGAAAGGGTGTCCGCTGCGGCTTTTCGGGGGAAGGCAGAGGGGTTGGTCCAGAGCGCAATTTCGGTGTCTTTGGTTCGCACGCTGCGGCGTACGCCGATGCGGAAAATTCCCAGATCGTCGTGACCCTGAAGGTAGGAAAGGGCTCCGCGCAGCGCCCCCGGCGCCTTCTCGATGCCCTTGGCGGCCAAAAGACAGGTTTTCGGTGCGGCGGCAAGCTTGCCTCCTCGTTCATGGAAGCCGAGCATGAACAGCCCGCGTTCGTCGCGTCCGCCTGCGAGCTCAAGCTTATTGCGGTATCCCAGCTGGCGTTTTGATCCCACACATTCTCCCACCAGTTCTTCTGCACGATCTTTGGGAATGCCGCCGATTTTCGAGAGTTGGCTTACTACGCTGGCGCGTTTAGCCTGCAATTGGGATTCGTAAGACAGGTGCATCCAGGGGCATCCGCCGCATATGGCGGCAAAGGGACAGGGCGCCTCAACGCGGGTGGATCCCTTTTCGTAGAATTTGGTAATGGTCCCTTCGCGGAAACCCTTGGTTTCGCGGGTGGTTTCGACTTCGACCACGTCACCTGGTGCGCCGCCGGCGACGAACATCACTTTACCGTCATCGGCGCGTCCAACCGCGTTTGCTCCATAGGTCATACCGGTGATCTCGATGCGCATTATGGTCTCATCCTTTGGTTTTCGTGGGGAAATAAGAATGTTGTAAATCATAACGTATAATATGAGCACTTGGGCCCTCTTAGCTCAGGGGATAGAGCGTCTGCCTCCGGAGCAGAAAGCCGCAGGTTCGAATCCTGTAGAGGGCACCATTTTTTTGAAACACGAAGCAGTTAGGGGAAACCATGGCTTTGTACACACCTAAATATCAGCCCAATGGCAATGAGGTAGCAGTGATCAAAACCTCCAAGGGCGACATTCGCGTCGAGCTTGCTGGCAACGATGCTCCCATTCATGTGGGTAATTTTGTAGAACTTGCTCAGAAGGGCTTCTACGACGACCTTAAGTTCCATCGCTACGTTCCCGGATTTGTAATCCAGGGCGGTTGCCCCAACACGCGCGATCTCGATTCTGAACAGGTAAAGGCCGCAGAAGGCAATCCCTTTGCTCGTCTTGGTACCGGTGGTCCTGGCTACACCATTCACGAAGAGTACACCACCAACCCCAACAACAAGCATCTTGACGGCACGCTGGCCATGGCCCGCTCCCAGGATCCGAACTCTGCGGGTTCCCAGTTCTACCTGTGCCTCGGTGCTCAGCCTTTCTTGGACTCTGGTTACACCGTATTCGGCCAGACGGTAGAAGGCCTTGACGTTGTTGGTCAGCTCCGCGTAGGTGACGTTATCGAAACCATCGAAATCGAGAACGCCAACTAACAGCGCGTATTGGCCCAAGCCGATATGCTTCGGGCTGATTCTTCTGCGTCCTTAGGACCAGTTCGAGAAACGCAAGAGAGGAACCGACGATACATGAACAATGAGACTTTTCAGCAAGCGCGCAGCGCATACGTTTCGAAGCAATTTGACGTAGCGCTTGCAAAGTTCACCGAATGCCTTGAAGACACCTCCGTCGAAAAGGCTCCCGGCGAAGTTGGCTTGCTGTATCACCAGATCGGCAACTGCCTGGTGAAGCTCAAAGACCCGAATGAGGCTATCCATGCGTATTCCCAGGCTTTGGTGGATACCTCCTACGACGCCTCTGGCTCGGTAAGCTACAACTTGGGCATGGTATATGCTTCTCAGGGCGATTTCGAAGACGCTATCACCAACTTTAAAGCTGTAACGGAAGATTCCCGTTATGCTACCCCTTATAAAGCATATGTTGCTTTGGGAAACTCTTTGCTCAAGTTGGGTAAATCTGCAGAGGCAGGTGCCGCTTTCCGTGCGGCAGCATTGGATGAATCGAATCCCGATCCTACGAAGGCGTTGCTGAATCTGGGCGTGTGCTTCATGGCCCTTGATCGCCCGATGGACGCTATCGCATCCTATGAAAGCGCCCTTCAGTTCGACATGAAGCCCGAAACCCGTAACAAGATCTTCGCCAACATGGGCCAGGCTTATGTCGCTGACGGCAAGATGGAAAAGGCGGTTCGTGCTTTCGAGTCTGCCTTGGCCGACAAAACCTACGTGTTCAACGATGCTGCGAATGTTGATTATCAGCGTGCTGTTGCCGCCGTCGCTGCTGGCAACACGGGGGAAGTCGAAGCCGTTACGCCAGAAGAAGTATCTTCTGCCAGCACTCATAACGATCTTTCTGGTTTGGATGTCCAAGGCGATGGCGTTCCTATTGAATCGTCCCGTCTCGATCCTTCCGAAATGGGCACCATGCAGCTGTCTGAAACCAGCATTATGCGTGAAATTGCCGCAGCAGAGCAGGCGGGCAGCCAGTACTTCCAGGAAGCCGAGCAGGATTTTCAGGATTGGGGTCAGCCCCTCAAGAAGAAGCGCCGCCACCGTGGCCTTAAGGCGTTCCTCATCATTCTCATACTCATTATCATCGTTGCAGGTGGTGGTGCCTTCGCCTACACACAAGGTTACGGCATGCCCTCCCAGCAGGATCAGGTAAACGCTCTGTTCGCCGATCCTCAAAACGCCGATGTGTATGCTGCTAGCGTTGACGAAAGCAAAAAAGCCCGCATTGCTGATACGGTTACCCAGGGTGGCCAGGTTACCATCAACGGTACCACCAACAACCTTGGCACTGCTGAGGTGTATGCAACCGCAACCATATCGCAGGGTGGCGAAGTGCCGTACCAGATCTCCATGGTACGCGATGGCTTGGGCTGGAAGGTTTCCAGCGTGTCGCTTTCCTTCACCAGCCAGTCTTAACCCTATTCGATCCGGGGTTTGCCCCGTTTCATATCGACAGTAAGAACGAAACGTTCATTTGAAAGGAACCAACATGGCAATTGAAAAGACCTACAGCATGATCAAGCCCGACGGTGTTCGCAACGGTCACATCGGCGAAATCGTTAACCGCTTTGAGCGTGCTGGTCTGAAGATCGAGCGCATGGAAATGGGTATGGTTACCCCAGAGCAGGCTGCTGCTAACTACCAGGAGCACGAGGGAAAGCCTTTCTATGATGGCCTTATCTCTTACATCACCTCTGGTCCTGTTGTTAAGATGGTTGTTTCCGGCGAAGGCGCTGTTGCCAAGTGCCGCTCCCTCATGGGCGCTACCAACCCTGCGGAGGCTGCTCCTGGTACCATCCGTGGCGACTTCGGCCTGATCATGGACGAAAACGTAATCCATGGCTCCGACACCGTTGCTTCTGCTGAGCGTGAGATCTCCATCTTCTTCTAAGCTTTTTTGATTACGTCGTTTCGAGAATGACACTACATTTGCTTGAAACGCAATGATGCTGTGCGAGCCCCTGATGGCGCAGTTGGCGGCCCAAGCGACCTCGGTGCAAAGCGTGCCCGATGGTCGCCTTCCTGTCATCTGCACTCATCAGGGGCTCGTTTGATGGGAAAATAGGGACAGGTGCCAGATTCCCACTTCAAGTGGGAATCTGG
>UQVJ01000045.1 GCA_900544455.1 uncultured Eggerthella sp.
TACGCTTTAAACAGGGAAAGCGCTGTCGAAGGGTACATTTCGCGAATATCTCGCCGGAAAAGCCTAGCTTTTCTGCCCGAGAGTACAAAATATGCGAATCTTGCCATTATTTGGCACCCGCAGCCATCGCCGGAGTTTGGTGCCCACAGCCATTGCCGAAGCTTGGTTCCAGCCATTGCCAGAGTTTGCCCCCCCATCCATCGCCGAAGAAAAGCAGCAAACAAAAAAAGGCCCCGAGGGGCCTTTCGTTATTGTGCTTGTAGGTATATCGAGCAAAAAACGCTTAGCGCTCTTCGATAGGCTTGTAGACGCGAGCTTTCACGCCCGTCTTGTATGCGGGGCGGATAATGCGCTTGCCGCTTACCAGCTCCTCGAAGCGATGGGCAGCCCAACCAGCCATACGAGAGCAGGCAAAAAGCGGAGTAATCATATCCTGCGGAATGCCCATCATGGAGTACACGAATCCAGAATACATATCAACGTTTGCGCACATATCCTTCTTGGTACCCTTTTCCTGCAAGATTACTTCAGGGCTCAGGCGCTCGATGAGCTTGAGTAAATTCAGTTCTGCTTCAAACTCGGTACCCTTGGCAAGCCTTGTTGCAAAATCCTTGCAGATAACTGCACGCGGATCGGAAAGCGTGTATACCGCATGACCCATGCCGTAAATCAAGCCGGTGTGATCGTATGCCTGCTTGTTTACGATCTTGGCAATATAGGAAGCTACTTCGTCTTCGTCTTCCCAATTCTTAACGTTTTCCTTGATTTCCTTCTGCATGGCCAGAACCTTATGGTTTGCACCACCATGCTTACTGCCCTTCAAAGAACCGATAGCAGCCGCATAAGCAGCATACGGATCGGTATCGGCAGAAGAAAGAACACGGCAAGTGAAGGTTGAGTTGTTGCCGCCACCATGCTCAGCATGCAAAGACATCATGATGTCAAGCATACGTGCTTCTTCAGGAGTGAACTCGCGGTTGGGACGCAACATGGAAAGGATGGTTTCGGAAGTGGATTGCCCCGGAATGAAGCGATGCATGATCATCGACTCATTATAGAACGCAGCACGCTTGGCATAGTGGGCCAACACCATAATGCGCGGCAGTCGAGAGATGAGCGAGATTGCCGTGCTGATCTCGTGTTCGAAGGAACGCTCTTCCGCCTTTGGGTCGTCGGCATACAACATAAGAACCGAACGCTGCAGAAGGTTCATGATGTTGTGCGAAGGCGTGCTCATGATCTTCGAAGCGGTGAAGCCATCGGGCAAATTGCGCTGAGCATCAAGCGCTTCAACAAGCACATCGAGCTGGCTTGATGTGGGAAGCTCCCCCATAAGCAGCAGATACACGATTTCCTCAAAACCACGACGCTTGGTGGCATCGCCGCCGACAAGATCGTAGATGCTGTAACCACGGAAGGTGAGCTTGCCTTCGTCAGGCACCTTATCGCCCTCATTCATCAGATAACCGTGTACGTTGGAAATATTCGTAACGCCCGCGATTACGCCAGAACCATCGCTGTTGCGCAAACCGCGCTTTACGGGGTAACGCTCGTACAGTTCTGGATCGACGGCATTGACCTTTGCGATGTTGTCGTACAGGGAAAGCTTATGGTCTTCCATGGATATTCCTTTCAACTACGAGATTAGATAGTACACCCCGTTTACGCATCAAAATGCGCACTTTGGCGAACGATAACAAACTGGAAACAAACGGATTCTGTTATGCAACAAAAATTCTTTGTGTGATTAGTTCTAAAACAACGGGAGTCGAAAAGCAATAGACACGCCCCTGCGGGTCCACTTCTCCATTTTATGCCAGTAAAGACACGCTCTGATATTCAAAGCAGATACGGATTCGATAGCCGACGGCGCACCGCGTCGAGCATTTGTTGATGCAGGGCGTGGCCCGCATTTCGTCTTCTTTCAGAGGAGCGCTGGGCATCGCGTGCCTTCACGGCTCCAAGGGGGGCGGCAGGCATCGCGTACCCTTACGGCTCCAAGAGGACACCAGGCAGCGCACCCCCCCTTACGGGGCTCCACGGAGCCCAGGCAGCGCACCCCTTTGCGGCTCCGGGAAAAGTCAGGCAGAGCACGCCTTTACAGTGCCGAAAAAAATTTCGAGAGCAAAGCCAGCATCCCATGCTGCAATCAGGCTGTTTGCCAGCAAGCCCTCAGGACTATAGTTATCCGCAATAGCTTGAATGCATCAATATAGAAGCGCAATGATAGAATCCAAGCAAGGATTGATACGTTTTCTAGCAGGAATACGAATCCAGCCATCGGCTCGCCTTCGGCAAACCGCCGCAGTGCCGCCCTGGCGCCCATCATTCGAGGAGAGAGAAGCCACCATGACGCAAGATATCAATGGCGCAACGCGTCTAATTTGCCTGTTCGGCGACCCCGTCGCACACAGCAAATCGCCCCACCTTCATAACCGAGCATTCGAACGCGCCGGACTGAATTACGCTTATATGGCCTTCCGCGTTCCCGGCGAAGACATGAAGCAGGCAACCGACGCAATACGCCTTCTGAATATGCGCGGCTGCAACCTTACCATGCCGAACAAGATTGCGGTTATCCCGTTCCTGGACAAGCTTGATCCCATCGCCGAGATGGTAGGCGCCGTCAACACCATCGTCAACGAAGACGGCGTTCTCACCGGATACAGCACCGATGGCTACGGCTTCATGAAGTCATTCGAAGAACACGGCGTCGATGCCAAAGGAAAGAAAATGGTCCTGATGGGCATGGGCGGCGCTGGAACCCCCATTGCCGCACAGGCAGCACTCGACGGCGTAGGAGAAATCGTGGTATTCAGCCCCAGCACAGGCAAATCATGGGAGCGTGTTGCTGAAGAAGTTGCCCTCGTTGCCGAGAAAACTGGCTGCAAAATCAGCCGTCACGACGCAAACGATCTGGACGACTTGCGCGCACAACTGGCCGACGCCGATCTTCTGGCAAACGCCACTCCCATCGGCATGGGCAAGCTCGAAGGACGATCCCCCATTCCCGACGCATCGTTCTTGCATCCAGGCCTGGTAATCCAAGACGCTATTTACCAGCCAGCCGAAACCGCATTACTGAAAATGGGCAAAGAAGCAGGCTGCACCACCATCAACGGCGAAGGAATGCTGTTCTTCCAGGGTGCCCGCGCCTTTGAGATCTGGACGGGCGTAGATTTCCCGCTTTCACCAGACGAAATGTAACAGGGCAAACAGCGCTACAATTAAACGGCGGCGTGCAATGGGGATTGCGCGACCGCCGTTTTCTTATATTCAGGGGCCTTGGGCCTTTCCGCCCAAGCAAAAAAGGAACTACCAGGAGGGACCATGGACTGGCAGGATGAATACGAGCGTAAGAAAATAACCGTAAACCAGGTATTCGAGCAGCATCTAACCGGCAACCAGAAAATCTATACGGGCGGCCTCCACGTACCCACTACCATCATCAATGCGCTGATTGATAGGGTCGCAACGGGCACTCTTACCGGCATCGATCTCTACGGCAACTGGATGAACGGCGACATTACCTTCGCGGGGCTCGATGTAACCCCCGAGCAGTTCCGCTACCACACCTACTTCGCCGGGCCCAACGAGCGCACCGGCTTCGCTAACGGGTCAAGGTGCGTTGCGCACATTCCCGTTCATTTCTCGGACACCAATCGCATGTTGGAAGAAGTTGGGCTCGACTACGCCGTAGTCCAAATGACGCCGCCCGACGCTCAAGGCAATTGCAATATCGGCCCCTTAGGGTTCGAACAAGGCGCATTGCGTGGCGCAAAACATATAATTGCGCAGATCAACCCGCGCCTTCCCCGCGTATTCGGTGATTCGCACAACTACCACGTGAGCGCCATCGACGCCTTCGTGCTGCAAGAAGAGCAACTCGAAGACGTGCAGGTGCCCGCACCAACACCCGAAGAGGCCAAAGTTGCAGAGTTCATTGTTGATCGCGTAAATGATGGCGACACCATTCAGCTGGGCATCGGCGGCATCATCAACGCTATCGCCGCAGGCTTGGAAAGCAAGCAGCATCTGGGCTGCTTCACCGAGATGTTCTCGGATGCCTTTGTCGAGCTGCAGCAAAGGGGCGTCATAGACAACTCGCGAAAGAACTTCATGCCAGGCGTTTCGGTTGCAGGGTATTCGACTGGCACACAGCGCCTGTACGATTTCATCCATGAAAACCCCAGCATGTACTATTCCTCCTACGAAATGGTATGCAACCCCGCCTTCATCGCCAGGAACGACAACCTGGTTTCAGTGAATACCGCCGTAAGCATCGACCTTACCGGGCAAGTGTGCGCTGAAAGCATCGGCGCACGTCAGTACTCCGCAAGCGGCGGACAGTTCGACTTCGTACGAGGTGTGAAAAACTCAAAGGGAGGTCGTGGCTTTATCGCCGTAACGAGCGTGGCGCACACTAAGAACGGTCCCGTTTCGAAAATCGTGCCCACTTTGGCACCAGGCAGTGCCATAACCAGCCTGCGCAACGATGTGCATTTCATTGCAACCGAATATGGTGTGGTCGACTTGCGCTGGGCCGACATCCCCACCCGCGCGCAGCGCCTTATCAGCATCGCGCATCCCGATTTCCGCGACGAGCTTACCCACGAAGCGAAGAAGCTCGGCTTCCTGTACTAGGAACGCTCTTTATCAGGAACACTCACTGCGCCAAACCGCAGGTTCACTGCCAGGCCGACCCAGCAAAGAACAAAAGGGCTGCCTGACGCCAGCATACACCCCTGTTTCCCGTACTGAAGAAACAGAGGTGCATGCGGCATCGAGGCAGCCCTTTGCAGTTCCTATGACATTTTATGCAGCAGACCCCATGAATCGGCCGCTTTCACACAGGCAATGCCCTTTCGCGGCGCTTTTTCTATGCGGTTTCACGCTTGCGGTTTTCCGGCTGCAAGATCAGCACGGCAGCAACAACGGCAACAACTGCGAACAGGGCACCCACCGGTCCCGCCCATACAAAGCCAGGGCCCGAAGCCACCACACCGCCAAGGAACGATCCCGTAGCGATTCCCAAGTCGGAAGAGGTGGGCATAACGGCAGACGCAAGGGTAAGCGCCTTCGGATAATCCTTGGCTGAAGTTTGCAGCAAGAACGTTTGCAGCGGAGCATTCATGTGGTAGATAAACACACCCGTAAGAACCACGTTAATCACGGCAAGTGCGGTATTGCCCGAAGCAAGGCTGGGGCCAAGCAGCAGGAGCACGAGTGCCTGCAAAGCGAACATGAGGGGCATTTTCGCCAAGCCGTAATGCTGCGCAATGGAACCGCTACCCAGATTGGAAACGATAGTTGCGGCTCCGTAGAAGAACAGCACGATACTTACCATCCACACCGAAAGACCCACGCCGTCTTCCAGAATCGGCGTTACATACACGTAGAACACGTACGTTGCCGCCATTCCGAATCCCTTCATGATGAGCACCAATATGATGCGGCGATCCTTCAAAATCACCAGCTGATCACGCACACGAGAAGAAACGTCGGTGGAACCGGAGCGCGGCACAGAAATCAGCAGCAGCACCGTGACAATAAGCGCCACGGCTTCTACCGCCATAAACGCCGACTTAATGCCAAACGCATCGGCAAGCAGCGTGCCAACAGGCGTGCCCAAAACGCTGGCAACCGAAAAACCCGCGTAAACAAACGAGATAATGCGTGCCGACTGCTCGCGAGAAACGATGTCGTTAATGAACGTCATCACCGTGGACAGAAGCACACCTGAAACCACTGCAGTTAGCACACGGGCCACCAACAGCGTTTCATACGTAGGAGCCGCAATGGCCAGGAGGTTGCCTGCATTGAACACCGCAAGGAACGTCACGAACAGGGGAAACCTGCGAAAACGCCCAGTAGAAAGCACAATGATCGGCGTTGACACCGCATAGGAAATAGCAAAGAAGCCCACCAGATTACCAGCAGAAGCAAGAGAGATGCCATATTCTTCGGCAATATCGGGCGTGATGCCGATAACGATGAACTCTGCAAAACCCAAGGCAAAACCCACGATAATCAATGCGACCGTTGCGAGTTTTGTGCGCGCTGAACCCTCTGTCACGAAAGCCATCCTTCTTCACGAGCGGCCGCACAAGCGCAGCCGTTATTTTAATAACGCTAAACTAAGCATGCTTATTTTGATTCTTCCCAACAGTATCAAAATCTCGCAAAAGGAACCGCGAGAAACGCAAGCCTTCAAAAGCCCCGTCGCGAAGAAAGCGGGAATATAGGGACAGGCACCGTTTTTCCGTTTAGCCATAGCGCAAAAAAGACAGGGCCTAGCCAGCGAATCTCAACACAAGCTAGGCCCCGTTTGCTGAGCGGGGAAACGGTGCCTGTTCCTATATTCTCACCTTTCCGAGCTGGCTATTCGGGTCAAGAAAAACAAAAAAAGGCCAGCCGCGTAAACGACTGACCTGCAAATTCGATGGAGCCAACGGCCGGACTCGAACCGGCGACCCACGCATTACGAATGCGAAATCAGTAGAAAAAATAGGCTCAACCTGGTTAAATCCAGAATTGGGTTTTTGAATCCAATTTGCCAAATTTACTTCTATTACTCTCTTTTAGGCTCACTTTTCTACACTTATTTCTACACTTCCTCATTTGCGCTTCGGGAAGACAACCGTTAGCCTCGCCCTAAGGTCGCAAAGCCTTAGGGCGAGGCTAACGGTTGAGGAGAAGATGCGCTCAATGAAAATCAAGGGAAAAGGGTCATTGCGTCAGGTTAGGCCCGGCACTTGGTCCGGAAGATTCAACATCGGCCCCGATCCCGACCGGCCAGGGAAATACCTGTACACACCTAGCCGAACTTTCCACTGCGAAACCGAGTGGGAAGCAAGGGCCGAGTTCGAGAAATATCGTACGGAACTCGAATCGAAAGGAATTCCCGATAAAGAGAAAGAGCATCTGCATACTTACCTTCTTTATTGGCTCTCCCTGCGCGAGGGGAGCTACAAGTCCCCAAGGACAAGGGAACGAGAAGAACTCGATGTCCGACACATCATGGAACTATTCCCAAACGTGAAGCTTTCAAAGCTCACTCCAACTTTCGTTCTCGAGACCTATAAGAAAGCTCACGAAAGCGGGAAATTCGATAAGGAGATCTACCAAATCAATAAGCGACTTAGGCAGGTTCTAGATTCTGCGGTTGAGGACGGTATTTTGACGCGCAACTGCGCAAAGAGGATTTCCATACCGAAACCCGACCCCGAACCGAAAGATTACCTCAACCACGAAAGGCTCATCTCTTCAATAAGATGATTCAGTCCCAGCAGCTAACAGGCCAAACTGTGGGTATTCATATCCTTCTAAGAACAGGAATGAGACCAGCTGAGATGTACGGGTTGTCGTGGGCTGATGTCCACTTCGCAACATGCCGCATCGATATTCGTCATCAGTTCTCAAACGATATGACCCTGCGTAAACCTAAAACTAAATCGAGCTCGACATGGATTGCCATTGACGGCGAGCTGTGGAAAACCTTGCTTGAGTGGAAAACGGCGCAACGTATGTATTTCAAGCGGCTGGGCAAAAAGCAGGGGCCTGATACCCCCGTGGCATCGAATGCCTTGGGAGGACGAATGGACCCAACGAATTTCGGGCGCTTTTTCAGGAACCTCTGCGCCGATACGGGATTTGGCCATTTCGAGACGGTCACCAACACCTTTATCAAAGACGGAATCACGCGATATAGGGGGACTGGCTACAAAGGCCTTTGTCCAAATATGTTCAGGGACATCATGGCAACCACTCTTTCAGGAGAGCTGAGTATTGACCCGAACACTCTTAAAACGCGCATGAGGCATTCCGATGCATCGGTATCCCTAAACTACTATGCTCACCCCGTGGAAGACAGCGAATACCGTGCTGCCTCTCTATTTAGTGATTACTTGACCAAATAGGTTGCATTTATTTGCGTACGTGACTATAATGATGCTAAAGGGAGGAGGGAGAACCAAAATGTCGATCATTAAGCGGACAAAGCAAAGCCGGGAATATGCAAAGAGCGTTCAAATAAGCGTAACTTTTCCTTCCCCGGATCGACGTGCGGCTGCCCAGCAGCTCCTTGCCGACAAAGCAGAACTTGAAGGCCTTAATAAGGGAGCTGTCGCTTCGGGAATCCTCCTCAACTCGCTCATTCCGCTTTCTGGCGAGGAGCGAGAGATCTTCTTCGCATGCCTTCCAAACGGCAAGGAGCCTGTTTATCCTGATAATTCCGGCATCGATAACGCCCTCGAACTGGCGTTCACGTATGCGTCAATGGCAAGCGGCTCTCGCTATTCAGCCGACCCGATAGAATATCTAAGGTTTGCAACAAAGAGGTCGTGGAAATACGGAACCAGGATTCATGGCCGAATCGAAGAATCAGATCCAAGGGTCAATCTGGAGAGGGATTTGCGTCTCCTCGTAGAAAGCGATCCGTCGGCAAAGGACCTTCTTGAATCGCTCGGCGAGGATCGGCCAAAAGCCTATCCTTTTTTTAACTTCATTTACGAGAACTGGAAGAACTTAAAAGGCAATCGCGACGCGCTGTCGTTTCTCGTTTACCTCTGCGCTGCTTGCGAGAGCAGAAAAGACAGCGCAGAGGATCGCCAGGAGCTTCTCGAAGTCTGCTCAATCGCAGAAGCAACGCGGTTGGCAAAAAAGGAATCAATTCAATTTGCTGGCAAAAAAGCCAGAATTTCTTCCATGGCAAAGATTCCGATTGCCAATAATTCGACTCTTATTGTTCCTGGCTCTTGGACCTTAATTAATGCAAATAAAGCTCAAGAATACCCGTATGCTGGCGTAATCGAAGTCCGTAACAGTCCAGACGCTCCCCATGTCGTTTTTCTATCAAGAAAACCGGTTAATGAGATGACAGAGGCCGACAGAGAAGAAGTCTTTTCGCGCGCAGCTCTTCAAGCCCCGATTCTTAGCTCGCTACGCAATATGGAAGTCGAGCTCGAATACAACGATGATGGCGGAATCGCCAATCGTGATGAATACAACAACTCGCCAAGAATTGGGTATTTCTCAATTCGCGATTCAACGATGTTTTCTGATGCCAACCCTGCGCCATATGGCGCGATGATCGTCCGCGCTGGAACGGAGGTGAAAGGCACAAGCGAATAATCATAAAAATAGGCGCCCGCCCTCTTCTTTCAACTTCCACATCGCAAGAAAGAGGACGAGCATTACCCGAAAGGAATAATACCATGGCTAAGACTAAAGCCACCAAAGCCAACGATTCCGCACGCCCTGGGCAGCCCCTCGGCAGTGACCGGCTTCTTGGCATTTCCGATGTCGCTGAGATTTTTCAAATCTGCGAACCAAAAGCCAGCGAGCTTATGAAGCTCAGCGGCCACCATCTCGTTTTCGCCCGCAAGGTCTACATCCTTGAAAGTAATCTCCTCTCTTTTGTTAAAGAGCTGGAGGTTGAGTAGTAGTGGCCCTTAAGCTCCTGGCCGACATTGGTACTGAACTTCTCGAAAAGGCGATGAAGGACAAGCCCCTCTTTCACTTTGGGCTCCAGGCGTTTGATGGGCTACTGGATGGCATGCACGCAGACCGTATCAATGTCATCAGCGGCGACCCCGGAGCCGGCAAAAGCACTTTTGTCGGCTTGCTTGCGGACGATGCCGCATCGAACGGTACCTTCGTCTTTGTCCACTCGTACGAACTTGCAGATCGCTGTTACCTGTCCAAAAGTCTTGCCCGTTCCGGCAAAGTGACCGTAAAGGATATTTCCTGTGACGACAAAGCCGAGCTCGTTGAGAAGGTTGGCAAAGAATATCTCGAGCGCACGGCTCGCAATCTCGCTTTTCTTGACGAGGACGATACGGTCAAGGATCTTGAGCGTTACGTGAAGGCAAAACATAAGCAGGCTCCTGAACAGCCGATTCTTGTGGTTTGCGATTATATCCAGAATGCGACAATCGACCGCCTCAAGGAGGTCAAAGACGAGCGCCTCCAGCTCAAGGAGATTCTTGGCACGTTGCGCAAAATTGCCAAGATCGAAAATGTTGCCGTTTTCGCTGTTTCGGCGATCACACGCAGCAGCTATCAGAAAGCGGCTCCGAGCCTCAACGCTCTTTCCGGATCTTCTTCACTCGAATATGGGTGTGACACTTGCATCCATCTGTCGACCGATGCTGACGACGACTCGCTTATGAAGCCAGTTGAGCTGACGTTCTTGAAGAACCGCTTCGGCGCGAAGGGCACTGCCGAGTTCATTTTTGACGTCGAACACGCAAATTTCATTGAGGCGTAATAACGCAAGGTTTCGGGCCCAAGCGATTCGCTTGGGCCCATTTTCTTAGGATCTAAAATGAACGAATTCAAAAGGGTCAAAGGCCTTATCTCACTCGAAGAATATGCAAACTCCAAGCTTAAGATGTCGCATGGCAAACTTGTTTGCCCGTTCTGTGGCAGCGGCGGCCATGTTGGCACTAACAGCGATTCAGCGTTCTTCGTCTACTCCGACAGCCAGCAGTTCCATTGCTTCTCCTGCGGAGCACATGGCGACATTTTCGACCTCATCGCAAAGGTTGAGGACATTCCCGAAGCAAGCAAAGTTGAGCAGCTTGAAGCTGCGAAGAGATGGCTAGGCGAAGCTCCAGTAGCCAACTTGAGCAAAACCCGGAATCAGCATCGAATAAGCTGCATCCAGCAAAAAAGCGCCGATGGGACCATAGTCGGCAAGAACAATGCAGCACAATATCTTGAGCGCTCTAAAGCACATATTGCCGAATGCGCAAGCTTCCTTGCGAAAAGAGGATTCTCGATCGACTTTGCGATTGAGCGCGGGCTCGGTTTTGATGCGTCCAGGCAAATACTCCTGATTCCCTACCCCGGAAATGATTATTACTTTATTGGACGATCAATAGATCCCAATGCAAAGGTCAGGTACCTTAAACCGAGGGCCGCCGATGTCGGGAGCGAACCTGTGTTTAACGAGGCAGCTCTTGATGGGAAATGGGCCATAGCCACAGAGGGACAGATTGACTGCCTTTCTTGCCTTTCGCTGGGGTTCAGCAATTCCCTTGCAGTCGGAGGTGCGTCTAATTGGAAGAAGGCGATCGCCTCTATAGAAAAGCGAGCCGATAAACCGATTATCCTTATCCTCTTCGACCGCGACCCTGCGGGCATTAAAGCCTCTAGGGCATTCGCAAACGCCCTGAAAGAAAGGGGAATCCGCCACGAAATCATCTGCCCTCCCCACTGCCTGAGAGGAAAAGATCCGAACGAGTGGCTCGTCAACGACAAAGAGGGATTCTCATCCTTCTTGGCTTCGTCCATCGCAAGAATGGAGGGACATGATGAGCACTAAGCAATTCGGGATAACACTCTGTGCGGGAGCATCGCTTCTCCTGGCCATCGCACTCGACCCGGCTATTTCGGATTTCGTCGGTTTCGCCTTTTTCAAAAAGCCGGCTTCGCTGGACAGGATAGCCAGTTGCTACAGCGATTTCGGTGCCTTTTTTGCGGAGCTTGCCAATAATTTGGCTGCCCCTGGAGGAATCGCCGTTGTTGGGCTATCCGCCCTATTTTTCTTTACCCTCTTTATGCTTTTGAACATGGATACCTTTTCCGAACCGAAAAGCAGGACCCTCAAAGACGGCAAATTGGGAAAGCAGAGCCAGATAACTTCCAACAGGAAGATAGCTAGGGCAAATATTGTTTGGGCCGATGAGGATCACGGGAGCGATCCGGGCATATGTATCGGCAATATAGGGGGAAAGAGCGTATTCGCAGAAGCCACCCATGCCTGCGCAATAGCCCCGTCCGGTTCGTTCAAAACCAGGGGCTCAGTTTACCAAACTTTGGACTACAACACCTGGAACGGCGGGAGAAACGCCTTGGTTATGGACCCGTCGCTTGAAGTGTACGCCCAATCTCACAATGCGCTCGAGAAACGAGGCTATCAGGTCAGAGTTTTAGACCCCGAAATAGTCACCGACTCTTACAACCCGATCTCATCCATCGCATCACTTTGCGAAACGGGCGAGACGGCTCGAGCTCAGGAAAGGGCGAGGGAAGTCGGCTCGATCCTGTACCCAGCCACAGGCGGAGAGAACGATTGGGTAAAGGACGATGCAGCAGGGGCGTTTGCGGGTATCTGCTACGCCATCGCAGCGGACGAAGCGATCCCGATCGAGAGAAAAAAACTATGGTCGTGCATGGCAACCATCCTCGAAGGGACAAAAGGCGGCGATGCCAAGCCCCTGAAGAAATGGCTTGAGTCGAACGGCACGCAAACGCCACAAGCTATCCTCTCCGCATCGTTCAGGGCATCTTCGGACAGGCAGGAAAGCTCGATCCTCTCAACCCTTTTGGCGGGGATCCAGCCCTTCGCGACCGACTCCATGCGCCAACTCACAAGCGTTTCCACCTTCAAGATTGATGAGCTGCTCGAGGAAAAGTCCGTTGTCTTCTTCCGCATCGGCGGACCGACAGACGAGAAGAACAAGTTCGTCTCCCTTTTCCTGGCGAGCCATTGGGCGGAAGTGTCGCGCAGGGGCGCGAAAAGGGGATCGCTGCGGCCGGTAACCGTTTTAGCAGACGAGGCGCATGTCCTACCCCGCTTCGACCTTCCAACGGCCATCGAGCAAGGCCGCAAGTACGGATATTCCTTCTATATGTGGCTCCAATCTCTATCGGGCTTGGACAAGTACAAGACCGCAAAAGAGGACGGGAAAGACGCAATTATCTCGAACTGCAACGTCAAGGTGATATATAGAGCTGGCTCGGTGGAGGATGCGGAGTTCTTCTCAAAGTTGTCCGGCGAATCCACAATCCTCAGCAAGACTCAAGGATCATCGAAGGGCGATAAGGCGTCCAGCTCAAGCACCGGCTTCTCTGAGCAACGCCAGCCCGTGTGGAGTCCCGGGGATCTTATCCATTCAGATCCCCAGACTCAAGGAATACATGTGATAAAAAGCCTTCCCGGAAAGCCCGACAGGTCAGGATGCTTCGTTGTTGAGATCAAGGACGTCAGAAAATGCTCAACAGCGAGGCATTTCGCCCCCGCCTTCGGAACAAGGGAATATGAGGCAAAGTTCATAACAGGAGAGATCGAGAAACTCGAGAAGATGGGCCCGCACATAACCAACCTGCCAGAAGCTTGGACGCCGAACTTCAATACAGGCGGAAATAATGGAGGGCAAGGCGATGCGCCCGAACCGACCGATACCGACGTCTTCGGCATATAGGCTCAGAGGGACAGGCCCTTGCCTTTCGCGGGCTCCAAGGTCAGAGCCTTGGCTTGCATAAGCTGGGGCTCGATGGCCTTCTTGCAAAGGTCGGGGGCAAGGGTCCTTCCCTTGAAGAACCTGCCGCTCCCGGCCTTCGCGTATTTGAAGTCGCCGTCGGCGGCCTTCGCGGCAGTCACGCCCCTCTTCCGCAGCTCGGTACCGAGCTGCGTCCCGTTTCGCGCCGCGGCCCTCACCGCCTCACGCAAGTTTCTCCTTACGTGGATTTGCTACACTTTTTTAGACAGTTTAGAGAGGGGCTGAGGAACCACTCGAG
>UQVJ01000046.1 GCA_900544455.1 uncultured Eggerthella sp.
AGCAAAAGGAGCAACGAGGCTGCACCTTCTATCTTCTCGGCTGACTCGACCACAGCGTTGACCGCACTGGCGGATATCGAATAGTCTTTCTCGGTTGCCATCTAGATGTACCCTTTTCTTCCCTCCAACCATTGGAAAAGATGGTAGCCGTTGTCCTCAAAAAGAGAGGCATCCACCTCAGTTGTCACGCTGTTGGGAAATGTACACCAAATACCCAATACGGCAGATGCCCCTCTGTCCGGTATTTGGTGTACGTATTCAGTTAGCGTGACCTCTCAATTATATTCCCGATTGGCTTGCCGATGCGCTTCGGGTGCACCAAGCGACACGGAATGCATGGCTATACGGAAGCCGAAAACATCGATTAATCACTATCTGGACACTTCTCATTGAATAGCTCGAAGAGCTTCAGGTACCTCTCGTATCGTTCTCTGCACTTTGCCAGGCATCGCTGGAATTGCCTGTCTTTGTCGCAGGCCTCATCCAGCTCCTCTTGTGAAGGCCGCTCTTCCGTGTCGGCGATCATGAGCGAGAGCACGACGCAGCGGGCGCTCTTGAGCTTGTTCCAGAGAGGTGCGAAATCCGGGTCGGCATCGGCAAGCTCCTCCATGGTGAGCGGCTTGCCGTCATGCCCAAGCAGGCTCGGCGGTATCGGCTCGTCAGCAAAAGCTTCGAGACCGCCCTCTCCTTCGAGCCAGCGAATGAGGTTCTTCGCAAGCTTCTTGTCGTCTGCATTTCTCATCCAGTATGCCTTCGCGTAGGCGTCGTAAGCGTGGATTATCTGCTCTGGAGTGTAGCCGTCTGCAACCTTTCGCTTCCATGCCTCAAAGCAATCGCGTTTGAACTTGAGCGAGGAGACCGGTTTGATGGACATCTTGCACAACTCCTCGAAAGCCTCCGTGAACTCTCCCTTCCTGAAAGCTGCAAAATCACCCTTCTCCTCTTTGCAATCTGATTCTGGCTCCGCCTCGAGGGGACAAGAGAGGGGTTTATCTTCATCAGTTCGTTTATCGGATAAGTAATTTATTGGATCTGATTTCCCAGATATGGTTTTCCCAGATACGGGATTTCCAGATACGGAATTTCCCGTTCTGGTGCTGACCTGGTCATTCTTGGGGTCATCCGTGCCTCCAGCGGGAAGATCGCTCTCCAGCTCGAACTCAACGTTTGTGACAGGGTCGTGCTTGAATTCGGAGAGGATCGCGTATCCTTCTTCCTTCAATTCGGCTGCGACGCTCGAATGCATAGCTGGATCATCGAGCGTGATCCATGTGGCTTCCTCGGCCTTGAGGAAGCGCCCGTTCTCGCTTCGTCTTCTCGCCCTGATGATGTAGCCAGCGCCCTCCAGCTCCTTGAGCCCAGCTGTCACGGCATCCACTCCATCTTTAACGAGCGTTGCGAAGCCGCGAATGGTGAAGACCCATTCTGGGTTGTTCTCAAGCGAGCGGATCTGACAGTAGATTCCCTTTGCCTTGAGGCTCAGGGTGTGATCGAAGAAGACCGTGTTCTCGACGTGGGTAAACGATCCTTTCCCACGGTGCATCATGTTACCCATCATGCACCTCTTCCTCGGCCAGCCAGTCGCGCTTCGCCTCGGCTGCTTCGAGTAGCTCCAAGGCTTTGATGATGCGTGCGTTCATCTCTGCATCGCTCATGTTCTCCTTGAAGAAGCGCGAGATACTCTTCTTAGGGATCTTGAACTGCTCGACCTGATTGGGCTTTTCCTCTTCCATGATCGATTGGATAAGAACTGCCGTTAGCGTGCCCTCTTCCGAGTAGCGGCGCATCTTGACGGCTTGGGCATGGGACGGCGTGCAGGCTTGGGAGCCGATCGCGTCGAAGAGCCATTGCTGCTCGTCCTTTTCGAGGTAGCTGGTCGCTATTGCTGGCTGCATCTTCATGCGCCCCGCGTCCACGAGGGCAAGCAGTTCTGGAATAAGATTGGTAAGGCGGATGTAGCGCCGGATCATATCCTTGCTAACGCCCAGCTCTTCAGCCAAGATATCTCTCGACTTCCTGCCGTCCAACTTGTGCGCAAGTTGCGCACAAGTTCGGTCGCTGCGGAAACCTTGTCGCTTCATGGCTTCAAGGCGCATCGAATAAGCGAATGCCCGTTCGCTCGGCAGGATGGTCTCCCTTTGCAGATTCGAATCCACCATTGCGATGACGGCCTCATCGTCGGTGAGGTCCTTTACGATGCATGGAACATTGGATAGGCCGACTATCTCCGCTGAATGCTTTCTTCTATGGCCGCTTATGAGTTCGAACGTTCCATCGCTTGTGACACGCACGGTCAGGGGCGACAGGATGCCGTGTTCCTGGATGCTCTCTACGAGCTGTTCCATGTCCTGGTCGTCGCGCACGCCAAAGGGATGGTTGGGGAACGGGACGATCGAGGCAACAGGCAGTAGCTGGATGACGCTGCTTCCCTTCGAGTCCCGCTCGACCTGCGAGGTGAAGAGCTCGTCCACTGACGGAAGGCTTATGTTCACTTTCTTCTTAGCCATGGCAGACCACCTCGTCGGCAAGGCTGGTGAAGGCTGATGCGACTTTGCCGCGTTTGTCGTAAGCGAAGATGCTTACGCCGACGGCAGGCGTCTCTGCGGCCGATACGGCTCGGGGGATGATGGACTCGAATACGTGATAGGTATTGCCGTATTGGCTGCGAATGGTCGCCTCCACCTCGCGAGCAAGGTTGTTCCTAGTGTCGAAGAGCGTGATCAGTATCCCCTCGACCTCAAGAGAGGGGTTGATCTGCCGCTTGACCCTCTTGATGGTCTTCAGGAGCTCGGTCATCGCGGATGCTGGCAGAAACTCAGCCGAGACCGGGATGAGCACGCTATCTGACGCGACGAACGCGTTCACGGGCAAGATTCCCAGCGTCGGCGCACAGTCTATGAGGACGTAATCGTAGTTGTCCTTTATGCCGGAAAGCCAGGTGTTGAGTATCTGCTCACGCGACATCGCCATGAAGATGCCCATCTCCATGCTGGCGAGGTCGATGTTCGCAGGCATGAGGTCGACGCCTTCTTTATGGCTGAGGATTCCCTCATCTGCCTGCAGGTCTATACCCTCGATCACCGCCTGGATATGGTTCGCGACGGTGACCTCTAAAGAGTCGGGATTTGCCCAGCCGAGCGATTTGGTCAGATCGCCTTGGGGATCCGTGTCCACCAACAATACGCGCTTGTCGAGCTTTGCCAAGGCGATGCCGAGACTGAGCGTTGTGGCGGTCTTCCCTGTCCCTCCTTTTTGGTTTGCCACCGCTATCGTTTTGCACGTCATGGTGCACCTCCATTCCTGTGGCATAAGCCACGTCGTGGAGGTCAGACAGCCCATTCAAATAATGTGCGAATGAGCCGTACGTTTCGCAAATACTGGAAGCGTACTGGAAAATTCGGGGTTGCAGAAATCGAGAAGGAAATTGAAGGCGTTCAGAGGTTTCGCAAAAGCATGTTCTGAACTGGGGATTTAGCGTATGCGCGTTTCACCTGTTTCGTGAAGCTTCACCATGATGCCAGCTTGGGAAGCTCGTGCCTTACCACTTGGCGACACCCGCGCAAGACCTAATCCTAGCACAAAGCCAGCAAGAAATGCCTGCAAGCAAGTCATGCATCTACTTAAAATGCAAAGCTGCGGAAGGGCCGCCGCGCTTATTGAATCAGTGCATTCTCTGCTTCTCCGGTGAGGGGCGCTGGGCGGATGTCGGCGAACCGCGCGGGTGCGGCCTCTGAGACCTCCGGCGAATCATGGAGGAGAATCTTCCGAGACATCGGGCAAATAGCCGAAAAGCGCGGCAAGAAACGAGCATTATGTACGCTTGCGCAGCCGAAGGGCCCCTTTCTGGCAAGATCTCGCTGAAATGTACTCTCGGACAGCCCATTTTGGCAAGAATGGCGTATTTTGTACTCTTTAAGATGGGCAAGCGCTGTCGAGGAGTACATTTAGCGAATATCTCGCCAGAAAGGTCTGGTTTTCTTGCCCGAGCGTACATAATGCTCGTTTCCTGCCATTCTGTGATGTTCTGCCCCCGTGCGGGTGCTCTGGGTACTAGGCGCTACGGGGTCGTATCCACTGGAAGAGATTTTCCCTCGTGTGGGTGCGCTGGGTACGCTCGGGGTTGATGGGGCAGTTGCTGCGGCAATATCTGAACCCCTCATGCGGGGGGTGTTTCCTGGGGTAGGTGGGATGGTTGCTGCGACGGCGTTCAAATCCCCCGTGCGGGGATGCGTTTGGCTGCTGGATCTGCCGGCGTAAGCACCTTTCTCGTGATTCTTGTGTTGTGGCAGGTATAGGAAACGTTCAATAGTCTTTTGTTGGGGTAGGCTGAAGTCGTTGTTGTTGCGCTGCCATTGAAGCGCGTTTTCCGATTTGCCAACGAAAGGGGCAGGCTATGAGTGCCAAGGCGGGTATGCCTGAAATCGACGGATTCATTTTCGATATGGACGGAACGCTTTTGCACACGCTTCCCGACTTGGCGGCGGTTACCAATAAGGCTCTGGAACTAGAGGGGTTCCCTGCCCATACCGAGGAACAAATCCGTACGTTTGTGGGCAATGGCGCTTTGGCTCTAGCGCGCTTGGCGGTGCCTGATGGGGCTACCGAAGAACAGGCCGAAAAGGTATTCCATAATTTTAAGAGCCTGTACGGCGAATACGGCCTGAGCCTAACGCGTGAATTCGATGGCATGACGGAAGCCCTCAAGCAGCTTCATGCTTGCGGGAAGAAGCTGGGCATCATGTCCAATAAATTTGAAGGCGGCGTGAAAGACGTAGAGGCGAAGTTCTTCCCTGGCTTGTTCGACGTTTCTCATGGCGAAACCGATACCATCCCGCGCAAGCCGGCGCCCGATGGGCTTTTGCTGTGCGCGAGGGAAATGGGTCTTGATCCCGCCCGTTGTGCGTATTTTGGCGATTCCCATACCGATCTTATTGCAGCCCATAACGCAGGCATGCTTGCGGTAGGCGTTACGTGGGGCTATCAGCCGCTCGACACCCTCAAAACCGGCAAGCCCGATGTGCTCATTGATGCGCCTGTTGATATCCTGCAGTTTGCCTAGGGTATTGTTGATGAACGCGACCTGGGGCGCGTTGTTGGCTAGCTGCTGTTTGGCATAGGACGCATTCTGACTCGCGCTCGGTCGTCATGACAGCGCCTGCCTCGTTCGCAGTTGGCATGGGCGGGGCTTGGCTTGTTCGCAGCTGCCCGGTTGGCATGGGCAGTGCGTGGCTTGTTTCGGCTGGCGCCCAGGTTGAACGCTCGCCATTTTCCGAGCAGCTGGCATATTGAAATCTTTAAAGCTCAGACATTTTGAAAGGACCCCTTGGTGGACTCTGCAGAATTCGAAATAGAGGAATCTTCCGAAATCGACGAATCGAGCAGCGATTTCGGTTCGCTGGGCGCATTGGCCCCCGTTTGGCGCGAAGGCGATGCAATCAGCGAGGAAGAGGCTCTCGAAACGTTTTACGAGTGGCTTGCCGAACACGACATCGACCTGTGGTCCCATCAGGACGAGGCGTTGATGAGCCTCATGGTGGGCGATCACGTTATTTTGGGAACGCCAACCGGTTCGGGAAAGTCGATGGTTGCCATCGGCATGATGTTCATGGCGCTATGTTCAGGTAAGCGCGCATTTTACACGGCTCCCATCAAGGCGCTTGTGAGTGAGAAATTTTTCGGCTTAGTGAATATGCTGGGGCGTGAAAATGTGGGCATGATCACGGGTGATTCCCAGATCAATCCGCAGGCTCCTGTTATCTGCTGCACAGCTGAGATCTTGGCGAACCAGGCGCTTCGCGAGGGCGAATGGTCGGACGTCGGCTGCGTGGCAATGGATGAATTCCATTTCTACAGCGACCCCGACCGCGGCTGGGCTTGGCAGGTTCCGCTGCTTACACTTCCGCATGCGCAGTTTCTTCTTATGAGTGCGACGTTGGGCGACGTTTCGCAAATTGCGCAGGCTTTGGAGCTGAAAACGGGAACAACGGTAGACGTTATCGCCGATGCGCCACGCCCTGTCCCCCTGGAATACAAGTATGAGCTTATGTCGCTTGAGGGCACGGTTGAATTGGCTTTGCGCAACAACGAAGGCCCCCTGTACATAGTGCACTTCTCGCAAGATGCCGCTCTTGCTTCGGCGCAGGCGCTTTCGAGCTTCGGCGTAACTAGCAAAGAGCAACGCGAGCAGATTAAGGCCACGTTGGGGGCAGGCAAATTTACCACTCAGTTTGGCAAGACGTTGAAGCGCTTGCTGCTGAGCGGCATCGGTGTGCATCATGCCGGTATGTTGCCTCGTTATCGCTTGCTGGTGGAAAAACTTGCCCAACAAGGGCTGCTGCCGGTAATCTGTGGCACCGACACGCTGGGCGTGGGCATCAACGTGCCCATCCACACCGTGGTGCTCACCCAGCTCACCAAATTCGATGGTCACAAAATGCGTCGCTTGCGTAGCCGTGAATTCCATCAAATTGCGGGTCGTGCTGGCCGTTCCGGTTTCGATACCGAGGGTATGGTTGTTTCCTTGGCACCCGAATTCGAAATAGAAAACGCCAAGCTTTTGGCGAAGGCGGGCGATGACCCTAAGAAGCGCCGCAAGGTGAAGAGGAAGAAGCCCCCTGAGGGTTTTGTGGTGTGGAACGAAGACGCATTCAACCGTCTGATTTCGGCAGCCCCCGAAACGCTGACGCCCCGCATGCGCATCACGCACTCGATGGTTTTGGCGGAAGTTGAGCAGGGCGGCGATGCTCGCACTCGCGTCGACCAGCTGATCGACGACTCGCTCCAAAAGCCCGAAGACAAGTTGAAGCTGAAGGTGCGCGCCAGCGAGGTGTTCCGTACCCTCATCGATGCGGGGGTGGTTGAAATAGATCAAGACGAAAACGGCGACCCCGATTACTACGTAACCATGGATTTACCTGAAGATTTCGCTCTTGATCAGCCTCTTTCTCCATTTTTGCTGGCGGCCCTCGAATTGCTTGACCCGGAAAGCGAAACCTATACCTATGACATCATTTCTATGGTTGAGGCAACGCTTGAAGATCCACGTCAGGTTTTGCGCGCACAGGAGCGCAAAGCAAAGGATGCGGCGATGGCAGCCATGAAGGCTGATGGCATTGAATACGAGGAACGTCTCGACCGTATTGCCGAGGTAACGTATCCACGCCCCCTGCGTGAGCTGCTGTTTGCCGCTTTCGACAAATATTGCGAGTCGGTGCCTTGGGCGCGCGATTACTATGTGCGTCCGAAATCGGTTTTGCGGGACATGCTGGAATCTGCTGCCGACTTTAAGGGCTATATCCAGAAGCTGGGTATTATGCGTTACGAAGGCGCGTTGCTTCGTTACCTTTCGGAAGCGTACCGTGCGCTTGATCGCACGCTTCCGTTCGATAAGCGCAGCGAAGAAATGGAAGATATCATCGCGTGGCTCGGTTTGGTAGTGCGTTCGGTTGACTCCAGCCTGGTGGATGAATGGGAGCAGGCGGGCCAAGAGCTCGATGCCCGTCCGCCTGAGGCAAAGGACGCTGTGGTTCATGATCGCCGTGGCCTTACCGTGCTGGTGCGCAACGCTCTGTTCCGCCGCGTGCGTCTTGCTGCGGCAGATGACCATGAGGCTCTTGGCGAGGCGGATGTCGATAACGGGTTCCCCGCGCACAAGTGGCGTGCCGCTTTGGACGAATACTACGATGCCCACGAAGACGTGCTTATCGATGCCGATGCTCGCTCAATGGCGTTTTTGGCTATCGATGAATCCGATGAGGAAGCGGAGCACGTGTGGCATGTGCAGCAAACCTTTAGCGACCCCGATGGCGACCACGACTTCGCCATTCGCGCCGATGTCGATCTCGACGCAACCCAGGAAGGCGATGGCGTGGTGTTCGAGGACTATCGCGTCGGCTTTATCTAGGACCTGCTGTAATCTGGCTTGCGCTGTCCATCCGTGGGTGCTCGAAACCAAGGGCAACTGGGCGTGTGCTTCGCATACGCTGCCCACCCATGGGGAGGAGTGGACGCAGAAGCTCGACGGCAAGGGCGCCGCGGCTTGCGCCGCCCGCCCAAGGGGGGGGGTGCATTGTTGCCGCTGATGGGCATTGATCCAATGAAGCCCGTAGGGAGCCAGTTGTTGCGAATGCCATGTTGAACGCTACTTCTGTTAGGCGTCCGAATGGGCGCCTTTTTCAAATGCATAAAGGAATGCAGCGCATGAAAAAAGCTCCGTCAAATGACGGAGCTTTTTGAATAGCGGAATGGGCGGCTTGGGCGACGACCGGCCCCTCCGAGCGGACGGGCGGCTTTCTTACTCGTTGTAGCCGTTCGGGTTGTTGGACTGCCAGCGCCATGAGTCTTCGCACATGCGCGCCAAATCGTATTCAGCAACCCAGCCCAACTCTTCGCGCGCCTTGTCGCAGGCAGCGTAGTTGGTGGCAATATCACCAGGGCGACGAGGGCAAATTTTGTAAGGAAGTTCCTTGCCGCATGCTTTTTCGAAAGCATGGATAACATCGAGAACAGAAGAGCCGGTGCCGGTGCCCAGGTTGAAGATGGCAACACCGGTGCGGGTGCCGTCTTCGGTGCTGGTGCCTTCGATGGAGCCAAGGCCGATTGCCTTGCCCGTGCCAACCTTGCCACCCATGAAATCAAGCGCTTTCACATGGCCGCGTGCCAGATCGACAACGTGGATGTAATCGCGTACGCCGGTGCCGTCGGGGGTGGGGTAGTCGTTGCCGAACACCTGAATGCACTCCAGCTTTCCAACGGCAACCTGGGCAACGTAGGGAAGCAAGTTGTTCGGGATGTCCTTCGGGTCTTCGCCGATGCGGCCGGAAACGTGTGCACCGATGGGATTGAAGTAGCGAAGCAGAACGACGTTCCATTCGCTGTCGGCGCGATAGAAGTCGGTCAGAATGCGCTCGAGCATAACCTTGGTTTCGCCGTAAGGATTGGTGGCTTCGTGAAGCGGGCATTCCTCGGTGATTGGAATCATTTCAGGTTCGCCGTAAACCGTTGCGGACGAAGAGAAGATGATGTTCTTCACGCCATGGTTGCGGGCAACGTCGAAGAGCACCAGCGAACCCGCTACGTTGTTCCAGTAGTACTCGAGCGGTTTCTGGGTGGACTCACCTACAGCCTTGAAACCTGCGAAATGGATGATGGCATCGATGTCGTTCTCAGAGAACACGCGCTCGCATGCTTCGCGGTCGAGAATGGAAGCCTCGACGAATTTCAACTGGTCGGCGCTGGCGCCGGAAAGCTCGCGAATACGGTCGACTGCGGTAGCGCAGGAATTGGAGAGGTCGTCCAAGATAACGACGTTGTAGTTTTGTTCAAGCAGCTCGATGCAGGTGTGGCTGCCGATGAAGCCGGCACCGCCGGTGACCAAGATGGTCTGGGCGTTGTGCTCGCCGGCAAGGCTTTTGTTGGACATGTGCGTTGCCTTTCATTGATATATAGATATAAGCAGGATACCACCAGCGGTTGCAGCGCGCGGTACGCGCAGGAATTCAACAGAGGCTGTGAGCTGTTAACTATTGTTTCATGATTCGGCGTTGCCGCCGTTCGATGAGGAGGGTGACCTTGCAAATGTTGCAGGTGCCTGTGGGTTGAAACCATCGCCTTTCATCATGGGGCGCCTCTGGCGTTTGCGTGGTATTGCGTACGATCGCTCTTCGAAGCGCGAGCCCCCCGCTACAGCTTCGGCAGCGTTTTCAAAAGCCCCCAGGCTTTGTGTTTGCCCGCCTCGGTGGCAATAAGGGCGTCAAGATCCTCGAAGCAGCGGCAATCGCGGCCAAGCAAGAGTGTTTTCGTCTCAATGGAAAGGGGCGCGTTGTAGCTGCGTGAAAGGGCTTCGGTGCTGGCATGGCTTGTGGAAACGACGCAGAACGGGTCGATTCCTTCGATAAGGGTGAACAGATCGCCGCTAGCATCGGATTCGCCCGAAGCGGCGGTTTGAGCCCAGCCAATTGCCTGCGGTGTATAGCCAAGCGCCTTGAAGCTTGCGGTGAGCGCGCGCTTTGTTTCTTCGGCTGGCTCTTCGGTGGAGACGATGACCGCTGCAGCTCCTATGGGGCCGAGATACGTTCCCCGGAACGAGTTGACATGGTTCTGCGCGATGCGCTCGTATGTTGTTGGCTGTGGTGTTGGCATGTCGTTCTCCTTCGCTGCTTAGCATAATAGCGAGATCCGTCGTTGCCGAGGAGCCAAGGGGCCTCAGTGGCCTTGAAATCGGTTAGTCACACAAAATGTGAAAAAATTCACACCGTTGAACGAAAACGGTGATAACTTCACCTTGGCAGGACCATAATAAGAAAACGCAGTGCATCGCTTGATGCCCGTCAAAGGGGTTTTGCCCCCAATCTGATAATCAAAGAAAGCAACGCTTTCCCTCAATAAAAGGAGTCGCTATGTGTACCAATGGTATCAACACAGGTCAGTTCGAGCAGATGATCGACCAGATCGACGATCACATTAAACTGGAGCGTCGTTGGGCTCACAATCTTGCCCACAATGCTTCTGATGCTGGATTCACCACTGTGGGTGAAAAGCTTCACGCTGCAATGCAGTTGCTCGATGAGGTCCGCGCAACGCTCGATGATGCCAAAGATGCGCTTGACGAGGATGCCGAAAACGCAAGCGGTGTAACGGTTAACCTGGTATAACGTCGGGTTGCATCGCGTAAACGCAAGGAGCAAAGCATGAGCAATGACCTAATGCGCTTTTCTGTGGCGATGCCCGAAGATCTGTTGGTCAAATTCGACCATCTGGTGGCGCGCCGCGGTCTGGCTAAAAACCGCAGCGAAGTGGTACGCGATTTGGTGCGCGAAGCGCTGGTAGAAGATGAGTGTTCTGTGCCTGGGCGAATCGTTATGGGTACGCTCACTATTGTGTACAACCATCACGCCAACGACTTGCAAGAAAAGCTGCACCATATCCAGCACACCTACCTGGACATGGTGGTAGCTTCCATGCATGTGCATGTTGATCAAGACAACTGCCTTGAGGTGATCATCCTTAAGGGGGAATCTGGCGAGGTTCAGGATGTTGCCAATCTCATCATCGGCACCAAAGGCGTTAAAACAGGGCGTCTCAACATGACAACTACGGGCGATTTTATCTAGCCCCTTAGAACGCCTCGCTGAAGGCGTTCTTTTTACTGAAGGAACGCAGCGCTCTGCTGGGTGCTGCATGAACGAAAGAGACAAGATGGACGAAACGGTATTGCTGGGTCATGGTAGCGGTGGCACCATGATGAAGCGCATCATCGATGAGGTGTTTTTCGAAGCATATGCCGACGAAGAGTTGTTGGAAGGAAACGATGCGGCATCGCTCCCCGCGCCGGCTGTCGGTGAGCGCATTGCATACTCCACCGATAGCTTCGTGGTTACGCCGCACTTCTTCCCTGGCGGAGATATTGGCAGATTGGCGGTGTGCGGCACGGTAAACGACGTTGCTACGAGTGGGGCTGTCCCCAAATACCTCAGCTGTGGTTTCATCCTGGAAGAAGGCTTTCCCGTTGCCGATTTGAAGCGCATCTGCAAAAGCATGGCTGAAATGGCCAAGGAGGCGGGCGTTCATATCGTTACGGGCGACACCAAGGTGGTTAATCGCGGCCACGGTGATGGCGTGTTCATCAACACCAGTGGCATAGGCTTTATTCCCGAAGGGGTGAGCCTCTCCGGCGCTTTCTGCAAGCCAGGCGACAAGATCCTGGTTACCGGCACCATGGGCGATCACGGCATTACCATCATGAGCTGCCGCGAAGAGCTTTCGTTTAGCGCGGACATCCAGACCGATGCTGCACCTCTTAATCATCTGATCACTGAAGTAATCGCCGCAGCGCCCGATACCCGCTGTTTCCGCGATCCAACGCGTGGGGGCCTTGCTTCAACGCTCAATGAGCTTGCCGCTCAGTCGGGTGTCGACTTCATCGTTGAAGAGGGTGCTGTTCCCGTTAAGGATGCAGTGTTGGGCGCGTGCGAAATGCTTGGCTACGACGTGTACCAGGTTGCCAACGAGGGCAAAATGGTGTGCGTGGTTCCTGCCGAGCAGGCCGAGGCCGCCTTGGCCGCTATGCGTGCGAACAAGTACGGAACCGATGCCGCCATCATTGGTGAAGTGGTGGAAACGCCGGAAGAGCGCGACCCCCGTGTTTCCATTCGCACCGGGTTCGGCGCCTTGCGTATCATGGACATGCTCGTAGGGGAGCAGCTGCCCCGCATTTGCTAGGTATATGTCGCAGCCTGCGCCCGTCGCTCTGCATCGGTCAGGCGCAAGCGCCCCGTAGCCCGCGTCCCGCCGCGGTTGCGCCTTGTGGTGAGGGGTCATCTTGCCACATGCGGCGACTGCGAGGCCACGGCGTTCAACGAGCTGCGTCCCGCCGCGGTTGCGCCTCGTGGTGGCCCCCGTCTGCACCCTGCCGCCCGGCATCTTGCCCAGGGCCGCCCAGGCGCGGCGGCCCCCCGTCTGCGTCCCGTCGCGCTTGCGACTCGTGGCGACTCTGCCGGCGCCCGCGTTTCCGAGCCGTCCTGCGTCTGCGAGGTTTCTGCATCGGCGAACGGCGGTAACGTAGCAAATACGCAACGCAATTTAACCGTTCTTAGAAAAACCGAGTAAGGATCTTGCATATTGGGGGCGCTATGGTATTTTCCCGTTCAGGGATTAACCAAAGAGGGGTTGTCCCCAAGTACGACAAAGTATCTCTAAAAGCCCAAGAGAGAAGAGGTTTTCATGTCTCATCCAGTAATCCTTGACGATGAGTGCATTGGCTGCGGCATTTGCGTCGACGCTTGCCCCCAGGAATGCATCGAGGTTGTAGACGGCGTATGCAAGGTTGTAAACGAAGAGGCATGCATCGCTTGCGGCGACTGTGTTGAAGAGTGCCCTATGGGTGCAATCGAGGAGATTGTTGAAGACTAACAGTCTGCTTATGGCGAGGGTTTCGTTAATGTGCGCGAGAGTCTTCGCGCGCTGATTGACGATCGACGCGGTTGGCGTGGGTGCAGACCTGCTGCCGAGCGCAGCCCTCAGTCGGAAAGAATGCCGAAGGGCAGCGGCTTGTTGCCGTGCAGGCCCCTAGGGTCATTCGAGTCGTAAACCGAACAATGAAAGAAGGCGAGCAGTGCGCTCGCCTCCTTTTGTTTCGGGGACGACGGTGTGGGCCGCGACCCTTTGTTCTGGTGTGGAAATCTCGCCATTCGGCGACGCCCGCGACCCTCGCGCTGGGGATGCCTATCCCCAGCGCTTGCCGCCGCGCCGTACCCCTGGCGCTTCGCAGCTTGGCCTGCCCCCGCTTCGCCCTTACCCGGCCCGCAGCTCAGCTCCGACCCGGCCCGCAGCTCCGACCCCGCGCCCCGCAGCTCCGCTCCGGCCTGAAGCTCAGCCTTGACCCGGCCCGCAGATTCGGCCCTGCTGGCGACATGCGCCGCGCCGTGTACCCCCGGCCTG
>UQVJ01000047.1 GCA_900544455.1 uncultured Eggerthella sp.
TCAGGAAGGCAGGATTGTCCCTGTGAGAATTGTTTAATTAGGTGTAGCAAATCCATACGAAGGTTTTCTCCAGTTCTTTCCCGGATTTTGCCATGTCGTACTCGTAGCGCCCGATGCCGCCTTTTCGCGCCGCGGACTTGTCGTACTCAACGCTTTTGCGCGATGGGTCGCGCCTGCACCACTGGGGGTTGCGTTCCGCATCGGTGCGACGGCTCTCCACGGAAACGACCTTTTGGGCATTCTTATCGTAGTATCTTTCGGCCTCTGCCATGCCTCGATCCCTGCACATGTCCTGTGCGATGTCGTGGACCTCCCTGGCGCGGGAATTGCTTATAACGACCTTCCTGCCAGTCTCAAGATCAACGGCGTTGACGTAGACATGGGCATGGCATATCGGGTCCTTGCCGAGGGATATGCGCTCTTTACTGTCGACGTGGACAGCAACGGCAGCCTCGGCGTTTGGGAAGCAGCGGCCAACCCATTCAAGGGCGAAGTCGCGCATCGCCTCTGGGAGGACGTGATCCTCGGGCGATGGGCTCAGGATGTACTCACGGCCGACAACCGTTCCGCGCAGATGCGCAGCAGCGGTGGTGCGATCCATCTCGGCAGCCCACCTGTCGTTGTCGACGATGTTCTGCGTCGAAACGCCACCGACCGCGCGGCCGTCCTTTTCAAGGTACTTCGCACGACCACCTGCCGTGCTGAAGTCGTATCCGCCGCGCCCAGAACGTTTTGAGGTGGTCTTGAATGTCTGCGCTTTTACTATCACCTATGCGGCCTCGCTTCCTCTATAAGCCGCATCACAGAATCCGCTGCGCTGCGGCAGGAGACCAGCGCAGCGGAGACTTCTGACGCATCAATCGAACTGTTCCTGTTGGCACGCAAGGCGAGCTGATTGAGGTTGTTCCCCTGCCTCTTCAGCTCGAGCAATAAGCTTGCGAGGACTGACGGGTCGAGCTCGAGGCGGAGCACCTCAAGGTGCTCCTCGCCGATAAGCGAGCGCAGGTACTCGCTTATCGTGAGATCGGCTGATGCCGCAGCCTTCTTGAGCCTCGTAAGTTCGGAGGGCGACACGCGGATAATGACGCGTTCCGTTTTCCGCTCTTCGGCCATAGGGGCTCCTTTCTGCGCCGTCGGCAACAAGCCAACGGTTGCTGCGCTATTCGAAGAAAAGCGTAGCAACGCAGCATCCTCTCGTTGGCAACGCCTTGGCAACGAGAGGGCCGTTTTTCGCCGAGTGCGAAAAACCCAGGTGACTTTGTATGCACAAAGTCGTTCCTGGCCGCACTCCCGCCCGCACACGGTGAGGGAGTGGCGAGCGAGTGCTGCGGGTGCGAGGGGGAAGGGCGCGTCACCAAGCCCTTTCCCCAACGCAGCCCGCGGCTGCGAGCGAGAGCCGTCGAAGCCGGCAACAAGGCGACGTCACCCGAGCCTTTTGCCGGTTCGCCGGCGGCGTGAGCGGATGCGCTTGGCGCGCGGAGCGCAAGCCAACTTGAGCAGAAGCGAGAGCGCAGGCGCAGTGAAGCCGACCTCTGGGAGGGTTCGAACGGAGCCGGAGCGGGCTTGGCGCCTTGGCGCCAAGCGTCGGCAAAGCCGACATCCGCCGCCCATAAGCGGCGGCCCGGCCAGCCTCCCGGCAAAGGGACGCATCTTGCCACGAAAGAGAAGCACCAGCGAAAGTCATTTGCGTTCGCGGCGCTTCGTGCCGTCATATGCGCGCACCCACCATAGCAACCTGTCGGGCGAGCCGGTCGAGGGATCCTCCATTCGGTGCTCGAGGAAGAGCTGGGTCTCGCGGCCGCCAATCCGCACATCGAAGCGCGCCGTTCTCCGGCCGTGGTGGGCTGGCCCGAAGCCGCTCGAGGCCAGCACCTCGTCGATGCGGAATGCGCGGCAATCGCGCATGACGACGATGCAGGGCTCGAGGCTCCCGTTCGCGCGGAAGCGCGCCAACACGTCCACCGGCTCCCGGTGGACGCGCCTCATCTCTCCGTTTTCTACCCTATGATCCATACCTGATATACTAGAACACATGTTCGCAGTAAAACCAGCGAACAGGCTGTGTTTTCTGTATGACGGGAAAGCGGGAGCATGGTCGCGGAGCCATCGGGAAAGCGCTACATGTGCATAGATTTGAAAAGCTTCTATGCAAGCACCGAATGGAGGATCCCTCGGCGGGGTCGCCCCGGCACGCTTCGATCAGCCCACCCTGTTCGAGTCCGTAGACGGCAGGGCAACGGACCTGGCAAGGACCGCCACGGCCATCCGCGCCAGGTTCGGGAAGAACGCGCTGCTCAAGGGAACCAGCCTGAAAGCAGGCTCGACGATGATGGAGAGGAACAACCAGATCGGGGGCCACCGTGCTTAGGGACGAGGATTTCCTGGACGGCATCCCGTTCGACGAGGCCGAAAGGCGGAGGCTCGTGCTGTTCGGGATAAGGGAAAGAATCAACGCCGACGGCGTCCACCATGCGGCAATGGACCCCAAGAGGGCAGCCCAGTTCCTTCCCTTTGCAGCGCTGGACGGCTTCGAAGGCATCGCAGTCGAAGCGGAAAAGCGGTCGTCAACCAGCGATGATTCGGACGGCGCCGAGGTGTTCGACATGCCGTGATGTGCTGCTCACCAGCTGAAATCGGCAGCTCGCGCAGCCGATGACCATCGCAAGATCGAGCAGAAAATCAACCGCGGATACTTCACCCCAAACCTATCGAACGGAGGAACGATGTTGGACGAACGCGAAGCGCTCATCTCGGCAATAGACGATATCGACAGGGCAAAAAGGCTGGCAAAAGGGCTGTCCGAGGCAGCGATGGCCTTTGCCGGCACCGGAATGGAAGGTTCCGAAGGCTGGTACATGGCGGGGAGGTCGTCCATGGAATGCCATGTCGAGTTGCAAAGGGCCGGGGAATGTCTCGAAGCGCTAAAAACTTGGGTGTACGCCGAGGAGCCGATTTCGGGGAAAAAGAAATAGGAGGCGCTCGCGCGCCTCCCGTCACGCATCAACCCAACACGTTGATGTGGTGTCGCAACAGGGCGCGCCTGTCGTTCAGGATCACCAGAGCGATGGAGTCGAACTGGATCGTCCCGCCCTCGAAGTCGTGGAGGGAAAGCCACCTCGCCGCCGCCCGCTCCATGGCCTCCCTGTCGAACGCCTCTTTGGGCAGCCCAGGCTCCATATCGCTTGCCGCCCTGGCGGCGAGGGCGATGAACACCAGCGCACCGTCGCTGGATTTCGCCACGAAATCGAAGGCCTCCCCCTCGGGGTGCAGGTCGATAAGCTCATAGTCCTTCCGCTTGAGGAAGGCTTCTGCTGCCATGTGCGCCTTATCCTTGAATTTGCTCGCCATCTTGGGCCTCCTTTTGACTTGGGCCCCGGCTTTTCCGTTGCCCTGTGCCGCTGAAGGCGCATGCCCCGCCCTGGGCGCAAGGAGGAAGCCGAAACGCCGAAGGCGCTCGAAGTTTCCCATGAAGGCGCGCAGCGCGCGGAATGGGAAAGTTTTTCGGCGCCTTGCGCCCAGGGCGGGGCATGCGACCCTCGGCAGAACAGGAGCTACGGAACAGCCGCACCCACGGCGTTGGAAGCGCAAAATGGTAATCGGGTAAACGGCTAAGGCAAAGCTGGAAACCTCACGTCAGCTACCGCGCGATCGGCAACCGCGCATGGAGGAAATCACGCCTTAAGGGTGGCATAGAGCTGGAACAGATGGGAAACCATCGCCTCCTCGTCGCCATCGAAGTCGACCCCGTAGGCAGCCTCAACCGCCGCGTCCAGCGCTTCGTGGGCGCAACGCAGGTCCCCTGGCATCCCCTCGGGATCGTAAAGATCGGCTATCGTTTCGCCGGAATGCTCAGAACGCACATCGAGAACCGCTTGGGCAGCAGCCTCTATCTTTTTGCGAACATCTTCGGAAACCAAGTGATCAACCGGCTCCTCCTTGTTTGAAGCCGTGGCTCCTGGCCAAGGGAAGTTGTTGTACACCACACCGCCAGAATAACGATATCGACTTTCAAGCCGCCCACATACCGTGCGCATCCATGCGTTATGAATCCGCGAATGCAGGACACCGAAATGGTAGAGGGTGGCATTCTGAATAAGAAACACCAAATCGCTGCAGAAGGCTTCAGGAGAAACAAATCCGAGAGGAATGTACTGACGGCGCTCAGAGGAAACCTTTGGAACTAGGATAGACGTGCCCGTCGGCATGTTCTCAACGTGAAAACGGGTCGGAGTATCGGCGATTTTTTGCGTTTGAGAGCTCTTCGAGGAAAGGCGGAACTCGCGCACAGCCAACACCCTTTCCCAACATTTCGGCATCCTCCTAAGTTGATCGGAGGATTCATCGCCAAGCCAAAGGACATACCGTTTCTTGCCCTTGATAAACTCTTCCGACCCAAGCCATGGATGGAAAAGCCGGGCGGCATCCGGCTCCTCGTCCAAAAAGGCCTCCATCTCAGCGGGCTTGAACAGGTAGTTCCCTCCATCGACTGGTTTATTGCCAATGCCTATCTTCGGAACGCAGCAAAGCGGCTTCGTCCTGTTGGGTACGAAAATGTCAGGCGCATCGAAAAGATACGCGTTTATGTTGCCAGGGTGAAGCTCTATAGCTTCTTCATCCGGCCCTGGATGATGAAACAGCGCCTTCGGGACATCCTGGCATGAGAACCCCACGACGACAACGAACACATGGGCCTGCCCGATAGCCTCATTGACCCAACGGAACGTGTCATGGGCGAAGTCAATGTGAATTCCCAGATCAAATAAGGGCTTCCAGACATTGGCCACCTGCTCTCCCTGGCAGATGCTGTTCGTGGAAACGAACGCACAGCGCGTCGAGAAATCGGCAATGTACTCTGCTGCCTTTATGTACCAACCTGCAACGTAATCGATGTTCCCGGAGTTCTTTGCGCCGTGAAAAGCCTCAATCAAATCGGATTTCTGCTCCTTGCTCTGGTTCCTTGCCCCGAGGAAGGGCGGATTGCCGATGACGTATGTGCACCTTTCAGGTGGAAGGACCTCAGACCAATCGATGCGCAAAGCGTTGCCTTCGCAGATGTTGCTGTTCGATTTGAGGGGCAGGAAATCGAGGTCGCAGTACAGGATTTCCTGGGTCGCTTCCATCATCTGCTCTTCCGCAATCCACAATGCGGTCTTTGCCACCGATACGGCAAAATCGTTGATCTCTATGCCGTAGAACTGGTTGATGCCCACCTTGATGGGATCGGCATCCCCATCGAAGCCGAAGCCCATCTGCTCGCCCTGAAGGTTCTCGAGGACGCGGTTCTCAAGGGCCCTCAGGCTCAAGAAGCTTTCGGTCAGGAAATTGCCCGATCCGCAGGCGGGGTCGAACACGGAAATGCCGGCAAGCTTTTCCTGGAACCTGCAAAGACGCAGGCGCCGCGTCTTCTCGACCTTCAAGCCCTCGATCTCAGCAAGTTCAGCTTTCAAGTCGTCCAGGAATAAGGGGTCTATCACCTTGTGGATGTTCTCTATCGAGGTGTAATGCATACCTCCCCGATGGCGTGTTTCAGGGTTCAAGGTCGATTCGAAGACAGCGCCGAATATGGTCGGCGATATGTCTTTCCAGTCAAAGGCAATCGAGGCGTTTAATATCAAGTCCACCCTCATCTGCTCCGTGAACTGGGGCACGATGATCCCCTCATCGGCGAAGAGCCCTCCGTTAACGTAAGGGAAAGCAGCAAGGTCGTCACTAATATATGGATCTCGCCCGTCCTCCGGCGTATCCAGCACATCGAACAGGTCGATCAGCGCGCTGCGCATCCTCTCTGCCGAGAACCGCTGAAGGTACTTGCCGAACGCCTGGTGGGACTGAAGCAGCCCAGCATCCTCCGCGTAAAGCAGGAAAACGAGACGGACTATAAGTATGTTGAGGCTGCGCTGCTCGCGGGAATCGCTTTCCAGGTTCTTGTACTGGCCCTCGAACGCTCGATAAAGATCGCCTACTATATTGCCAGCCTGGATAGAGAGCTCCCTTTCCTTAACCAAGCGACTGTTCGACTCGTCCAAGAAGAAGCTGAACAGGTGGGCCTGGTCCGGAAGCTCGGACAATCCCACGGATACGTACTCTTCGCAATCCTCTCGGTCCAGGTCGTAGATCCGGAACTCGTCGAAGTTGCAGGTTATGATCCAGCGCGGCCTGATGGAGTACGGGAGGTTGTCGGCATACCACTTCGCCTGCTGGAAGGGTGTCTCGGGGCCAGCCTTCTTACTGCGAACAGTAGCCTCGTCGAGGGAGATGCCGCGGCCCTTCTGCTCTATGAGGATTCCCATATCCTCATAGAAGACATCTATCTTTCGTCCTTTGACTTTACGCTCGAACTCGAGGATCCGGGTTGCATTGGGGATGCCAAGGACCTGCTCGACGAACTCTATCCAAAAGGAGCGAGAGTGTTCTTCCTCGACGCAGGGCAGCTCCTCCCAGCGCGCCACAAAGTCCTTGATTGCGCGGTTGCTTGCAACGGTTGGGTCATGTCTTCCCTCTTTACTGGCTCTCTTCGTTGTGGAGGAACCGTGGAATCGGCAAAAATTTCAGGTACGATTCTACATTTTTTTCGACACTTTGAGGGTTTGCACGGGTATTCAGCAATAAAAAAGCAGGTCAGAAATAAGCTTCTGACCTGCGATTATTCGATGGAGCCAACGGCCGGACTCGAACCGGCGACCCACGCATTACGAATGCGTTGCTCTACCAACTGAGCCACGTTGGCACTCCCGACGCTAAAAACAAGCGCCATAGAAGTATACGCAACGATCATTTTTTCCGCAAGAGTTAAAATGCCCACTCCCGCAGATTAGCCACCCGCTTACGCTCTTACCGCGGTTTTTGCAACAACGTTCCTCCCGTTTGTGCCTTATTTCTGGTTAGATAGACTAGACGAAATAAGACCCTGATATTTGGCGCATACTGTCTCGCGCCGAATGGAACAAGAGCGCGCATCCCTTTCGGGTTTGCCGCAAACGCAAAGCCATAGCCGAAAGGAGGCGCGATGATCACCACCACATGTGACGAAACCTCGAATCGTCCCTTGGTTGTCATCACGTACGCCTCTGTTGGTTCAGGCCATCGCAGCGCCGCGCAGGCAACCGCCCAAGCCCTTGAAGATCTGTGCGGCAAGCACCCTGCCCTGCCGGAAAACACCGAAATCGCTGTTCTGGACATCCTCGACTACGGCTATATAAAATTCGACGGCGACAAAACCGCCAACGTAACCGTCTCATTCAACTGGCTCTACGACATCACCTGGCATCGCACTTTTACCGGGCGCCTGTTGTGGGGCGGCGGTTCAGCATGGTCGCCGTTCATGTTTGCCCCATTCACCAAAATCATTCAGAAGCGCAAGCCTATCGCCATCTTGGCTACGCATATCGTTGCGGCCAACGCATCGGTTGCCGCAAAAATGGTTACCGGGCAAACCTTTCCCGTAACGTGCATCCCCACCGATTACGGCGCCGAGGGCCTGTGGCCGCACCTTGACTGCGACCTGTTCTGCGCCGCAGACGAAACCATGGTGAAGGAACTTATACCGCGAAAGGTTCCCGAAAGCCACATCAAGGTCACAGGCATTCCCGTACGAAAAGGCTTTACCGACCCCATCGATCGCGCTGAAGTGCTGAAGCAGTTCGGCCTTCCGCAAAATAAGATGATCGTCATGGTTATGGCTGGCGCTCGCCATTCACAGCCCTATATCCCATTCCGCGAAATCGTGAACAAGGTTGTGCCGCTTCTTTCCGAATTCCCCAACATGCACTTCGCTTTCCTAGCCGGCGCCGACGAAGAGTACGCCAATGGGCTGAAAGGGTTCTTTGCGGAACGGGGAATCACGAACGTTTCCGTGTACAACTACATCGAGCGCATTCCGCAGCTGATGGAAGCAAGCGACATGATCGTGGCAAAGTCGGGCGGCCTGGCAACCACCGAGTGCCTGTGCGCGCGTTTGCCCTTGGTTTTGGTGGGTAAGTCGTACGGCCAGGAACGCGCCAACACCTTCACGGTCACCAAAGCCGGCGCCGCCGTTACCGCTGAAACCGCAGAAGAGCTGGTTGAGCGCTTGCAGCAAATCCACGATAATCCGGCACAGCTTCAAACCATGCTGAGCGGAGGCGAATCGCTGCGCCGCCCGAATGCCGCGCACGATGCCGCCGTGGCTACGCTCGATTTGGTGGGAACACTTGACACACCCAAGAAACACCTGCTGAAATTCTATTGGGGCAACAAGCCCTATCGCGTGCGTTAGGGCCATTCCAGAATCCGGCACCGCGGCGATGCCTTATGCGAGCTTTGCCGCGTTCGCTAGCAGCCGCTCCGTCGCCAAGACGCCACTGCAGCGGCGGCAACAACGCCGCCGTATGCATTGCGGCTATTTTCCAAACAAGCCGCCGAACAGTCCCTTCTTCTGAACTTCTTCAGAGGTCACCTGTTGCACCTCATAGCCGGTTGCTCCGATCACGCGGCGCAGCTCGCCTTCATCAAGGGGAGCCTCCGATTCGATCACCGTACGCCCCTTACCATGCGAAGAAGACACCTTCTTCACCTTGAAATTGTTGCGCACAGCATCGTTGACGTGCGATTCGCACATGCCGCACATCATGCCGTCGATATCAACTACGGTTCTGATCATCTTGGACCTTTCCCTGAAAGTTTGCCTTATCTAACAAGCACAGGGTACACCCAGATTGTTCCGCGGCGCCAACAATTACCGTGAACAATCATGGGAGCAAACTTCAGGCAGCCAACCCAACATACATTCTCGCCTCAACGCAGATGGTGTGACGGGTGCGCAACGCCAAAGGGACAAAAGGCCAGAATTTCACCTGGATGAAACGGAGGCTACTCCGCTTCCCGCTTGCCCGCGAACTGCATGCGGTAATAGCGATCGTAGATGCCGCCTTGAGCCCGCAGCTCTTCATGGGTGCCCACCTCGACCACGCACCCTTCGTCCACCACGGCAATGAAATCGGCGTTGCGAATGGTGGAAAGGCGATGCGCGATTACCAAGGTGGTGCGGTTTTCGCTCAAACGCTCAAGCGATGCCTGGACGCGCTCTTCGCTTTCGTTGTCCAGCGCACTGGTTGCTTCATCCAGCACCAGAATATGAGGGTCACGCAAGAAAACGCGCGCGATGGCAATACGCTGCTTCTGGCCACCTGAAAGACGGGTGCCCCGTTCGCCCACGAACGTGTCGTAGCCATCTTCCAAGCCAACGATGAACTCGTGGATATTCGCCTGACGCGCAGCCCACTCAACCCGTTCCTGGGAAGCGGACGGATCGCCGTACAAAATGTTCTGGCGAATAGTGCCCTCGAACAAATACACATCCTGCTGCACGATGCCCACCTGTGCGCGAAGCGACTCTAACGTAGCATCACGCACATCAACGCCATCGATTTTCACCGAACCGGAATTCACATCGTAAAAACGCGGCAGCAACGAACAGGTGGTTGTTTTCCCGCCGCCCGAAGGGCCGACCAACGCCACCGTAGCCCCCGCGGGCACCTCAAGATCCAAGCCGCGCAGCACTTCCTTGCCATCAACATACGAGAAGCGAACGTCAGAATAACTGATGCTCGGAGCAGCACTCTCGTTGACCACTGCCGCAAGATCGATGGCATCGGGCTTGTTTTCCACCCCTGGGCGCTCGGCCAACGTTTCAACGAAACGGCGAAAGCCCGCATATCCCTTCTGGAACGTTTCAGTGAAGTTGATGAGCAGCTCGACAGGAGCGATGAAAATGCCAATGTACAGCGCGTACATAACCATATCGGCAGGATCAAGGATGCCCTGCGCAACAAACAGGCCGCCGCCCACAATAGTTGCCGTGTACAACGCGCCCGTGAAGAAGCTCGATGCCATTTGGAATTGGCCCATGAAGCGATACGAAAGCTCCTTCGTTTCGATGAATTCTTCATTGGCATGGCCGAACTTGTCGATCTCGATATGCTCGTTGCCAAAACCCTTCACCACGCGAATGCCGCCAAGCGAATCCTGCAAACGCGCGTTCAAACCCGCCATGCGCACGCGATTCTGACGGAAGATTATGCGCTTGCGGTAATTCTGGACAAACGCGTACGTGGCCATGATTGCCGTTACTGCCAGCATCACCAGCGTAAGCGGAACATTGATGAACATCAGCAGCGTGAATGAGCCAACGATTTTCAAAGTTGCGATAAAGAGGTTCTCGGGACCATGGTGGGCCACCTCTGAAATATCGAACAGGTCGGTAACCAGCTTCGACATCATTTCGCCCGTGTTGTTGCGGTCGTAATACGAAAAGCTTAGGCGCTGATACTGCCGGAACAAATCCATGCGCATCCGCGCCTCCATGCGCGCACCCATGATGTGGCCCCAGCAGGAAATGAAGTATTGGCACAGGCTTCGCACCACATACATTGTCACCAGCCCGGCAGCCACCCACGGCAGCACGCCCATGATGGCATCACGCGCATTGACGAAGAAATCGCGCACAAAGAAGTTGAGGATCTGGGGAAATGCCAAATCGATGGCGGCGAGCAACGTTGCGCATACCAAGTCAGCAACGAACAGGAATGTGAATGGTTTGTAGTAGCTAACGAATTTTCGCGCCACTTCCTTAAAAGGGACCTCCTGCTTTTCCAGTTCGCTCAAAATATGCTTCCTTTCCATTCCGGGCAATGGGTTCTCATAATCGCGGCAAGCTTTAAGCCCCACCGCCCCCCAACGCAGGCGCCGATTGCCACCGGGTCACCCGCAACCGCCAGCTAACGGCGAGCCCCACGCAGGCGCCAGCTAACGGCAAGCCCCCAACGCAGGCGCCGAGTTCGGATCGTCCATGTGGCACAGGTAGCGTGGAACCCACTCCCCATGCAGGCGCCGATTGCCAGCAACAAACCCTGCACCAGAAGGCGAAATCACGCGGACCGCGATTTCGCGCCGCGCTTTTACCACCGAAGTCTAACACCCCGTCGAAACGCAAACCGCCATACTTCGCCGAATACGAGATTCGCGCACGCCGAGTACCACAATGGTCGCTTAAACCAGTAATATGTAAAGCTGTTGGCTTTTTGCCAAGGCATGCTGTCTTGCCCTCGAAAATGCTTGACTTGCATTGCCATCGTTCTACAATCCCCCTTAATCCTATCAAACTGATAGGTTTTGCAATGTAGAAAGGACCCCGCGTTGAACTTCGACGCCATGGCGCAATACCTTCCTCTGTATGAGGATGCGGCGTGGCTGACGTTGAGCATTGGATGGATCGGCATCGCCGGATCCGTCATCATCGGCCTCGTTGTGGCCATGATCGTGCATTTCCGCATCCCTGTGCTTCGCCAGCTTTGCCGCGTATACATCGAGCTGTTCCGCAATACGCCATTGCTTATTCAGCTGTTCTTCTTCTATTTCGGCCTGCCTCGCATGGGCTTTTCCATCACGCCGGAAGTGTGCGGCATGGTTGGCCTCGCATTGCACGGTGGCGCCTATATGGCTGAATCGTTTCGCGCCGGCTTGGAGAACGTTGAGCCCATCCAGCGCGAAAGTGCCATCAGCCTGGGCCTTTCGAGGCTGCAGTCCATGCGCTACGTGGTGCTTCCACAGGCAGTTTCGCTAAGCTTCCCCTCGTTTGTCGCCAACGTGATCTTCCTGCTGAAGGAAACCAGCGTGTTTTCCGCAATCAGCCTGATGGACCTCATGTTCGTCACGAAAGACCTGATGGGCCTTTACTACAAAACCACCGAATGCCTGGTAATGCTCGTAGCGTTCTACCTCATTATCCTGGTGCCGGTTTCCGTTGCCGGTACGTACATCGAAAGGAGGTTGCGCCATGGAAGCTTTGGGGCTTGATGTTCTGTTCATGGGCTCAAACGCCACCCGCCTTCTGCAGGGCCTTTGGGTTGCGGTGCAGATCAGCGCGATCTCCGTTGTGCTCAGCATCATCCTGGGCATGCTGTTCGGTATCTTCATGACATGGAAGAACCCTGTTGCCAAGGTTATTTCCCGTTTGTACCTGGAAATCGTGCGCATTATGCCGCAGCTGGTGCTGCTCTACATCGTGTTCTTCGGCGCTACGCGCGTTATGGGTCTCAATATCTCGGCGGAGCTTTCCTCCATCATCGTGTTTGTGTTCTGGGGCACCGGCGAAATGGGCGACCTGGTTCGCGGCGCCCTTACCAGCATCCCGAAACAGCAATATGAAAGCGCTGCGGCACTGGGCTTGAACAAGGCGCAGATTTACCGCCAGGTAATCATCCCGCAGGCAATCCGCCGCCTTATCCCCTCATCTATCAATCTCATCACCCGCATGATCAAAACAACCAGCTTGCTGCTGATGATCGGTGTTATCGAGATGATGAAGGTTGGCCAGCAGATCATCGAGGCGAACCGCATGACCTCCCCCAACGCCGTATTCGGCATTTACGGCACCATTATGTTGCTGTATTTCGTAATTTGCTGGCCCATCAGCATGCTGGCAAACCACCTCGAGAAGAAATGGAACTAAGCAATGAGCGATACCGCCCTGCTCTCCATTGAGCATCTTAAGAAAGCCTACGGCGACAACGTGGTTCTGGAAGATATCAGCCTTTCCGTTAAGCGCGGCGAGGTAATCGTGGTTATCGGCCCCTCAGGATGCGGCAAGTCCACGTTCCTGCGTTGCATCAATGCCCTTGAGCCTATTCAGGGAGGCACCATCAAGGTTGACGGCAAGGAAGTCACCAGCTCCGAAAAGGACCTCACCGAGCTTCGCCAGAAGGTTGGCATGGTGTTCCAGAGCTACGACCTGTTCCCCCATATGACGGTGATCGACAACATCACGCTGGCGCCTACTAAGGTTAAGAAGATCCCGAAGGCGCAGGCCGAAGAAGCGGCGCGCACCCTTCTGAAGCGCGTTGGGCTTACCGACAAGGAAAAGAGCTATCCACGCGAACTTTCTGGCGGCCAGAAGCAGCGCGTTGCCATTGCCCGTGCGTTGGCCATGGAGCCCGAAGTGCTGCTGCTCGACGAGGTTACCGCCGCACTCGACCCTGAAATGGTGCGCGAGGTACTGGACGTTATCCTCGGCTTGGCGCAGGAGGGCAAGACGATGCTTATCGTTACCCACGAAATGCAGTTCGCTCGCGCCGTTGCCGACCGCGTTCTGTTCTTCGATGGAGGCGAAATCGTGGAGCAAGATATCCCCGAGCGCTTCTTCGAGCACCCCAAAACCGAGCGTGCTCAGAAGTTCCTGCACACCTTCGAATTCGACGCCAGATCGGAAGAGCACA
>UQVJ01000048.1 GCA_900544455.1 uncultured Eggerthella sp.
ATGAACTCATTGCAAGAGAAGATAGCCTTGAACAATCGGACAAATGATTATTTAGAGGAGCTGGTGTCTGCTAGGTTCGCAGCGGCTTTTGGGAGCAACCGGCCTACGACAAAGCTCGAAAATGTGCTACGCATCTCAACAAGATCGGCGAAACCGCAAGACCATCCAAACGAAATTTGGGAGCATTACAGCATTCCTGCATTCGATGAATCTCACCGCCCTGTTATGGAATTTGCGTCAAATATTAAGAGCAATAAATATATTGTTGGCAAGAGCAGCATCTTGATCTCAAAGCTTAACCCTTCAGTCAAGAGATTTTGGCTTCCAGCCTGTTTGACAAAGCACTCCGTATGCTCGACCGAGTTTATTGTTTACGAGCCAATTGCGCCAAATCGTAAAAGCTTTTATGCGGCAGCAATCTCGTCCGATACCTTTCAGAATTATCTATTGGCGCACGTGACGGGCTCGACGGGCAGTAGGCAGAGGGCGCAACCGAAGAGTACCCTAGACTATCCAATGCCTAATCCAGGAAAAGCTGAAATCGAAGACTTCTGTTTATTTGCTGACCCCATATATGCTCAAATCGAAGAAAACGAACATGAGTCTGCTAGCCTCACGCAGCTTCGCGACACCCTGCTTCCCAAGCTCATGTCTGGCGAAATAGATGTCATAAAAACCGACCTTACGCAGCTAAATAATCATTTATCCGTTGATTAACAGCTATTTTACTATCTATAGACGAAAGGACTCCCGCAATCCGTTCTTGGTTAGATTCATCTGGCAGCTCGAACTCGTAAGAGAGCAACTGCTCTGGCTTAACTCGCTGATGAGAGCCGGAGGTTCCCGATCTCATAGAAGTCATTTTATTCGTGAAGTCGTCAGAAATGAGAACGTAGTATAGGTAGTCCCTGTTCACTGCTTTCGCCTGAAGAGGGATAAATTCTGTAGAGCAAACGCTGTTCGGCAACTCTTCATTTACGCGCCAAACACGGCGAAATCGCATATTGAGCTTATTGCAAAGAATGTCCCCTTTGCGCACTAAAAGCTTGCTGCTCCGGATATCGGAACCATCCTCTTTTACGGGCTTACGGCCTGCGTCAAATGAAGGAAGGCTGTAATGCCAATATTCAACACCATCTTGCGGAGCGATGCTGTCTTTTGTTGATACTGCGACTTCGCGAAGAAGAACCTTCCTAGAGTCCATACCCAATCGCCTCCAGGTTCTTCTTGATCTGTTCCTGCAGGCGGTTGGACTCCTCGAAGCATTTAGCAAGCTCGCCGGTCAGGCGCGCCATCTTCTCCTCGAAGGGCTCGTCGTCCTCCTCGGTATCGGCAATGCCTACATAGCGGCCGGGCGTCAGGATAAAATCCTGTTTGGCAATATCCCCGATCGTGGCAATCTTGGAGAAGCCCTTCTCTTCCTCAAGCGAACCATCGCGGAGCGCATCGAAGGCCTTCGCTACCTTATCGATGTCCTCTTCGGTAAACTCGCGCAGCTTACGGGAAACCATGGTGCCCATCTCGCGCGCGTCGATGAAGAGGGTCTTGCCCGGCTGCTTCTTTGCCTTGGTGATGATCCACAGGCTCACAGGAATGCCCGTGCTGTAGAACAGCTTGTCGGGCATGGCCACAATGCCTTCTACCAAATCGGCCTCTACGAGCGCCTTGCGGATATCGCCCTCAGTGCCTGTCTGGCTCGAGAGCGATCCGTTCGCAAGTACCATGCCCATTCGGCCGGTGCGGTTCAGATGGTGCACCATGTGCTGCACCCAGGCGAAGTTGGCATTGCCCTCGGGCGGGGTACCAAAGTCCCAGCGCGGGTCGTCCTTGAGCTTGTCGCCGCCCCAGTCCTTCAGGTTGAAGGGCGGGTTTGCCAGGATGAAGTCGAAGCGCTCGTTCTTGTGCACGTCGTTGAAAAAGGTATCGGCGTTGTAGGTGCCCAGGTCGGCGTCGATGCCACGGATGGCCAGGTTCATCGTGGCCATCTTCCAGGTGGTGGGGTTGCTCTCCTGGCCGAATATGGACAGATCGTTAATGTTGCCGGAGTGGCGACGCACGAACTCGGCAGACTGCACGAACATGCCTCCCGAACCACAGCACGGGTCGTAGACGCGCCCGTGGTAAGGCTCGATGATCTCGACAAGCGTGCGAACGATGCAGGCGGGCGTGTAGAATTCGCCGGCGTTCTTGCCCTCGGCCTCGGCGAACTTGGCCAGGCAGTACTCGTAGGTGCGCCCCAGGATGTCGCGAGTGTCGCCCTTCTCGGCCATCTGCACGTTGGTGAACAGGTCGACGACCTCTCCTAGGCGGCGCTTGTCCAGCTCCTGGCGGGCGAAGTTCTTCGGCAGGATGTTCTTGAGCTTGTCGTTCTCGGCCTCGATCTTGCGCATGGCCTCGTCGATGACCTTGCCGATCTCGGGCGTATGGGCGGCCGCTGCAACGGTTTCCCAGCGTGCGTTCTTGGGAACGAAGAAGATGCTCTTGTAGGTGTACTCGTCGCGGTCTTCCTCGAAACCGTCGCCCTCGGCCACCAGCTCTTGGTAGCGCTGTTCGAACTTGTCTGATATGTACTTCAGGAAGATGAGACCCAGCACGACATTCTTGTACTCGGACGCATCGATGTTGCCGCGCAGCTTGTCGGCAGCCTTCCAGATCTGCTCTTCGAAGCCTATCTCGACAGTGTTGTCGGTTTTCTTCTTCGCCATATATTCTTAACCTACAATCTTTTCAGGTGCCTATTCTTTATCAGTTTCTGAATAGAACAAGTCATATAGCGCCTTGAACTGTTCTTCGACTTCCGATTCGTTGCATGGGTAGAAGTAGATTTGGACATTTTGCTTGTACTTCACATCCGCGTAGACATCAGGATCGCCATCGCGTGAGCAAGAATACTCAATCGCCTTACCAAGAGGGTTTCCTTTACCTACATATATCCCAAGGTAGTCGGTGAGGTCCTTGTCGAAATCGATCGTTGAATACGTTGTGATTACGAAACAGCCCGAGCCGCTATACAGACCTGTGGCTAAAGCCTGAATTCCAGATCCCTCTTGGTCTTTAAGCCTCGCGAATTCTTTGTAAGTAACGCGTTGGCTCGCACCCTCAAGGACCATCTGCCTTGCCTGCTTGAGCTGCTTGGCGAGCTCTCTTTCCTCTTTCTTCGCTTTTCGAGCGTCTGCGTACTTCGCCTTTGTGTCGGCAGCTTTGCCGATCACTCCGCCGACGACGTCTTTGGTTTCGCCGGCTTTCTGAAAAAGACCTCCTACAGCTTCCTTGCCTTTTCCAATAACGGCTTTGCCTTCATCTGAATCTATTGCCGGCTGCACGGTGTCCTTGAGAGTGTTGGCGGCTCCAAGTACTGCTGTAGCAGTGCTGATTATTTCTGCTGTGGCTTTAAGCCCTTTTCTAATTGCCTCGGGGTCGACCTTAGCCATTTCTCTTGCCTCTTCTTAACTCTTATTTCCCTTACTCGTATATCTTCGTGTCGGCCCAAAGCTCGCACTGCGCCATGACGGTCTCCATCGCATCGTCGACCCCCTCGGGCGGATACTTGTACTTCTTCAACAGGCGCTTAATGGCGCGGCGCATGCCTGCGCGGGCACTTTCCTTCTTCTGCCAGTCGATGGTGGCGCTCTTCTGCATTGCCTCGGTGAGCTCGCGGCTGATGGCCACAAGCTGGTCGTTGGTGTAGAAATCCTTCACGGCCTCGGGCTTGGTGATGGCATCATAGAAGGCCATCTCCTCGTCGGTTAAGCCAAGCTTCTTCGCCTCCCCGTCGTCCTTCATCATGTCCTTAGCCATCTTTACCAGCTCTTCGATGACCTGTGCATTGTTGAGCATACCGTTAAGGTAGGCGTTGACCGTACCCTGTAGAAGCTCGCTGAACTTCTTGGCCTTCACCACGCTGGCGGCCTGGTACTCGCGCACCTGTTCCTTGATGAGACGCTTCAAGGCCTCGTAGGCGATATTCTTCTCCTTCATGCGGGCGACCTCGGAAAGGAACGCCTCGCTCACGATTGAGACCTCCACGCGCTCGTTCTCGAACAGGTTTATGACGCCGTCGGCATGCACCGTCTGCTCAAGCATCTCGGTCACGCGAGCGTTGAACTCGGCGTAGCTCATGCCCTTCTTGCCGGTGCTGCTCTTTCGCCCGGTCAGGCGCAGCACCTGCACGCGCAGGACGGACAGGTAGGCTGCCTCGTGCTGGTCCTCGCGCGATACCAGGCTCTTGCACAGGGAAAGCGCCTGGTTCATGAGTTGGCACTGCTTGACGAAATCTTCCATGTCGTCGTGGTGCTCGGGGGCGAGCAACCAGTCGGTACCCTCGGCGATGGCCTCGGCGAGCTTCGCCTTACTTTCGGTGAAGATGGACTCCTTGTAATCGAAGCCGTACATGAGATCGCGACACACGTCCAGCTTCTCCAGGAACTTCGGGTAGGCCGTAGATGCCACGTCCATGTCGCCGTAGTTGTGCTGATCGCGGTTGGTGTAGTCCTTCATGGCCTGCTTGAGGGAGCGGGCGATGCCGATGTAGTCGACGACCAGGCCGCCCTCCTTGCCCTTGCACACGCGGTTCACGCGCGCAATGGCCTGCATGAGGTTATGGCCCTTCATCGGCTTGAACACATACATGGTGGAGAGGCTCGGCACGTCAAAACCGGTGAGCCACATATCCACGACGATGGCGATCTTCAGCGGGTCGTCATCGTTCTTGAAGCGGCGCTCCATCTCCTTTTTGTGAGTAGAGCCGCCGCACACCTCGAACCATTCCTCTGGGTCCTGGTTCGACATAGTCATGACCACGCCCAGTTTGTTTTTCCACTGCGGGCGCAGCTCCAGCATGCGATAGTAGATCTTCATGGCAACGGGACGACTGTAGGCAACCGCGAGCGCCTTGCCAGCCAGGATGTCGGCGCGGTTGCTTTCGTAGTGCTCCACGATGTCGCGGCAAAGCGCATCGATGGTCTCGGGTGTGCCGAACACGGCGTCCAGGCCGCCGGTGTCGCGCTTGGCCTTCTCGACGCTGGCCTCGTCGGTCTGCGCGGCGAACTCGGCGTAGAGCGCGTCAAGTCGCGCGAGCGTGCCCTCGTCAAGGCCGAGAGCCACGACGCGGCTCTCGTAGAAGACAGGCTTGGTCGACTCGTCCTCCACCGACTGTGTCATGTCGTAGACATCGATGTAGTCGCCGAATATTTCACGGGTGTTTTTGTCGTCGGTAGCCACCGGCGTGCCAGTGAAGCCGATGTAGGACGCGTTCGGCAGGGCCTTGCGCACCACCATCGCAGCACCGATGGAGACCTTACCATGCTCGTCCATCTTCTCGGTCATGCCGTACTGGCCGCGGTGCGCCTCGTCAACCATCACCACAACGTTGCTCCGGTCGCACAGCGGCTCGTCGCCATCAGTAAACTTTTGCATGGTGGTGAAGATGATGCCGTTGGCCTCGCGGCCCAGAAGTTGGTCCTTCAGGTCCTGGCGGCTCGCGGCCTGCACGGGTTCCTGGCGCAGGAACGACTTGCAGCGGCCGAACTGACCGTAGAGCTGGTCGTCAAGGTCGTTGCGATCGGTAATGACGACGATCGTCGGGCTCTCTAAGCGCTGCTGCAGCAGATGCGCAAAGAACACCATTGAAAGCGATTTGCCTGAGCCCTGGGTGTGCCAGAACACGCCGATCTTGCCGTCGCCGGCCACGGCCTCGACGGCGCGCTCGATCGCCTTGCGCACGCCGAAGTACTGGTGGTAGGCGGCCAAGATCTTGATGACCTTGTCGCCAATGTCGTTGAACACGACAAAGTTCTTGATTATGTCGAGCAGGCGCGCCTTCTCCATCATGCCGTGCAGCATGGTCTTGAAGCCTGCGTTCTTGGTGTCCGAATAGTCACCGTCTACGGACTTCCACGGCGTGAAGCGATCCTCGTCGGCGGTGATGGTGCCCACGCGCGTCTCGGCCATGTCGCTCATGACGCAGAAGACATTGGGCACGAACATGCTGGGGATGTGGTGCATGTAGTTGCGCAGCTGCAGGTAGGCGTCGGATGCGTCTACCTCTTCGCGCGACGGGCTCTTCAGTTCGAACATCACCAACGGCATACCGTTCACGAAAGCGATGACGTCGGGGCGCTTCTCGGAGTACTCAACAAAGGTCCACTGGTTCACCACATGGAAGTCGTTGTTGTCAGGGTTGTCGAAGTCGAGCAGGTAGACGATCTCGTCGAGCTCCTCCTGCCCATCGAAGTAGCGCACTTCCACGCCTGATTGCAGGTAGTCGTTGAAGGTCTCGTTTCGCTGCTCTAGGGTGCCGCCCTCGACGTTCGACATCTTGAGGATGGCCTCTTGTATGGCTTCTCTCGGAAGGTTGGGATTGATGCGCGCGAGCGCTGCGGGCAGCACGTCGGGCAGGAACACGTCGCGGTATTCGTCGGTCGTGCGTCGTACGTCAGGGCCATAAAGCTCCTCATAGCCCAAATCGTCGCGAAGGTGCTCGATTACCACTTGTTCGTAAAAGTCCTCATCTATATGAATCGACGCATATTCAGCTTGACCCATAGCCGTATCTTTCTGTCAGAAGCTTGCTGCGTTCAGCGTTTTTGGCCGCGTGGACGCATAATCTGACATTATACGGCATGGTTCGCCTGCGGCCCTTCGCTATCTGCGCTTACGCCAGCTCGCGCAGGCGCCCGAGGGCAAGCCTGAACCACTCCAGGTCCTCTTCGGTTGGCGTGCCGTCCCAGGGCCAATGCGTCACGTAGCGCCAATGCGAAAACACCGCGCTTCCCAAGAAGGCGGCGTCGTCTATCTCGCTCAAGGCAGCTTGCAGTCCTTCGGGCGTGCCCGCATCGGGGTACCGTTCGTCTCAATCCCATGTCGGCATCGCCCCCTCTTCGCCTTTGAACGCATGAACCCTTGCCACTAATGGCCTACCCAGCGTTAGCCGATGTGCCGTAGTATGCCCGCGAGTTCCACCAGCGCCGCCTGGACACAAGCACCCTCTCCCACCCTTCCCTCGAACGCGAGGCCGCCGACGCCATCGGCAGCGTACCGGGACTGTGAAGCCCGCCGGCATTCTGGCACGACAGTCTCCTTCACTAAAGCGATTTAGCTTCTCACTAAAAACCTCAGTCAAATTTTTAGTGAGGTTTTTAGTGAGAACTTTCAGAATGAACTGCCCCCCCATTTCTGGGGCGCGAGGAATGAGAGGTTTTTGGACTGGGACTGTTTTATGGACATTCGGAATCGAGCTAATGAGCGCACTGCCGCCTATATTCCACGGGCGATAGGTTGCCGAGGGATGACTGCGGCCGCCTGCTATTCGGCTTTTTGAGCTGGTTACCTTCCGTCATTCGCTTAGCTCCTCTTTCAGCTTTTGATAGTCGGCTCGGTTGACATACCCCTGGCGGCGGGCCTCGTCGGCGGCAGCAGTCAGCCGTTCGGGTAGCATGGTTGCCTTGCAGTGCCTGATGGCGTCTACCGCGCTCTGGCAGGGAATGCCGTCGTATGTGGCCGTGGGTGTTATTCCTTCGATTTGCACGACTACGAGGCCCGCGGGAAGTTTGCGCCTGACGCGCCTTGGAGTTGCGACGTACATGTGAGAAGGATTAGTGGGGGCGAGTTCCAGCATGGCGATGACAGACTCGCCGCAAAGCACGGCGTCAGGGCCTACCGCCGCGACAGCCCATGCGTAGGGGTCGTTGCTCTCGGGCACCCATTTCGCTAATCGATAGAGGCCGTGTCCAACTTTCTCGACGCGCCCGCGCTTGGCATATTGCACCAGTTCGTTGTTGGTAACGCCTAATTCTTTTGCTTGCGCAGACGTAATGAGGCCGTGGTTGTCGGCTGCGGTTTCGTATATGTCATCGTATTTTGTCATGGCAGAAGTATAACGAAAACATAATACTTTTGCCAGATGGGAATTTGCTTCGTGCCGCAAGCATCCACCAGTATTGAGACGAAAAACGACTACCCTTTGAAAAATTTGGGTGGTCACGTGGCGGTCACTTGGTGGTCAAAGAAAAAGCCCCGTCTGTTTTACCAGTTCAGGGCTGAAATTTTGGTCGCGGGGGCTGGATTTGAACCAACGACCTCCGGATTATAAGGACATTCCAGCCCCTCGCCAAGCATCGCCATTTTCGCCAACAAGCGCCAGACCTGCGCTTTTGTTGGCGATCTGCGTCCAGGATCCTAGGCTCTCGTTCGACTCCGCAGGTGGATTCGGCTCCAATTCGGCCCCATCTCAGAAGACCTATTCGGTAGCCTCTGCGCCCTTCTTCAAACCGAGAGAATCAACAAATGCATAGGGATCGATAGCCGGGGTTGTCTGCCTGCCGACGACGCTCTCTGCTGTCACGCTCTCAATGATTGATCGAATCTTGCCATAAGTAATGGATACGGTGTTAGCGACGACGAATGCGTCCCTCTCATCCTCGAGCACAGGTTCCAACGCGGCCTCGGGAACGGCTATCACAATGCCGAGCTTGCATGATGCGGAAAATGCAGGTTCCGCACCTTCCTCATCAACAGCCCAATTGCCGACGGCTTCCAATACGCACTTGCAAACATAGTTACCGTCAACGATAGTCGGAGCGCCCAAGGAAGAGTTCATGGTCAGAGAGAAGTGAGTCTCCCCGCCCTCAAAACCATCCGCAACCGAAAGGTTGAGACCGAGCACTTTCGAGTCAACGATTTGAACAGGCGAAAGCCAATTTTCAGCAAAGTCAGCGCGATACAGGGCGCAACGCTTTCTCGCAGCTGGCGCTCTTCGCTCAAACGGGATTCGCTGATGGTTGCGTAGATGCCGACAACGCCAGCCAACGCCGCGACAAATCCTCCAACATAGGTAAGACATTCCCCAGCGCTCCATTTAGCTTCAAGCCAATCGGCTGGCGCAGGAATGCTGTGCAGAACAAAAACGCCCGGTTTGCTCAACGGAATTTATCGTCTACAAGCCAGATGAACCGAAGCACAAGAGTTTCTATTATGCGGCCATTGACGCCCCTGCCTTCGCAGCCTTCTCCCTTGCTCATGTGGCGGGCTCTACAGGCAGTCGTCAGAGGACCCAACCGAAAGCTACACTCGTGTACTCGATGCCCGCTCCAGGAACTGAGGCAATTGGAGACTTCTGTGCTTTTGCAGATCCCATTTATGAACAGATAAGGCAAATGAGCTTGAATCTAAACAGCTAGAGGAACTTCGTGATGTTTTGTTGCCTAGGTTGATGTCCGGCGAAATCGACGTTTCGAAAGTCGACCTTACGCAGCTAAATAGCCATTTAGTCGAGCGATGGCCTTCTCCCTTGCAGCTTCAGGATTGCAGATAGCCGCAGCGTGTCCGCACCAAAAGCAGAGCAAACCGCGCCTTTTCGATGACACTGGACCTCGTGCCTATCGTGCCGACAACGACGGCTGCACTGGATCCCGTAACAGACTCACCTGTGCGCAAACTACGGCAACATCTTCGTAGTGGCGAATTCGGCGCTGCCACGCTGGAAGTCAAAAAAGGCGCAGTTAGATGCCGCCCCGCCAGCATGCCACTACTTCATCATCCAGGGATAATCCGGAAACTCCTCGGGAAGCACGATCTTGTCCTGTTTGGCGCCATCGCCTGAAAGACACTTTGCAAGGTAGGTCCAAAGCCTCGATTCGAAGATATTTTCCGTCATCTTGTTCAAATGGTTAAGGGTAATCTTGCTTGGATCATTCACCCAAAGTCGAAGCATCCCCACTTTCGCCGAAGCGATGTACTCCGAAATAACATCAAGCTGGAAAGAGGAAAGCTCAAAGCCCCTATCCAACAATGCGGCGAACAGCTGTTTCATCGGCTCACGCTGCTTATCAAGGTAAATAGACCCATATTCCCCGTTCGCCAAAATGGAAACTTCCCTGAAGCGTTTTTGATAAAAGTCGGCCATCGCATCGGTAGCCTGCTCAAGCGTAATATCGTCTAAGCACGAAATAATGGCTTGGCAGGTTGATGTGCAAGTATTTTCTTCTTCGACAGACTCAAGAACATTGCTGATGCTGTAATAGCTGCGGTAAAACGTCGCCCGTGAATAGCCCGCCTTTTCCGTAAGAGCCATAACGCTGATTTGATCGAGCGGCTTTTGGGCATAGAGCTCAAGAAATGCCTCTTCAAAGCACTTTCGCGTTGGTGATTTAGGCAGTTGCTGAATGGGAATCATCGTTACCTCATCTTTTATTCCCGAGGCGGCATTCTGCGAAGTGGGCTCATCTGGGTTAATACGGCTAATACAATCCCAGGCAAAATGTCTCGTTCTGCATGAACACGTTCAAGCTGCAATTAGAATACTACTTGTCAGAGTACGAAGCTGCATCGTCACGTGATACGTCCTGGCAAATGGGGAAATCAGGGGCTTCGTTCTGCTACCTTGAGGGGAAGGTGGGCAAAATGCACGAACTTGGAGTAACCAGAAGCATCGTTGATGTTGTGCTGCGTAACGCACAGGCCCAGCAGGCCAAACAAGTCCTTTCAGTGAGCCTGGTTATAGGCGAAATGCGCAACTTGGAAGAAGAATGGGTGCAGCGCTATTTCGACCGCTGCGCAAAAGGCACCCTTGCCGAAGGCGCAAAAATCAAGATCCAGAAGGTACCTATGGCTTTTTACTGCAACGACTGCGGGGCAACCTTCCAACTTGCCATGGGCAGCGACAGGCATATGTGCTGCCCCGATTGCGGAAGCGAAAACTACGACATGGTCACCGGCGGAGAACTCCTTATCAAGGAAATCGAAATCAGGTAGGCCTACTTCACGTATTACGAACAAGGGAAAATAAATCATTCGAAAAGGAAGGAGCGGGAAATGCATAAAGGGGAAGAAATGCTCAGCCAAGCTCAAGAGAACGCTACGGAAGCGCAAGCAGCTTCCGTTCGGGTAAAGCCAGGTATCGATTACGAGAAACTGAAGAGCATCGGGATTCCTGATGAGGTAATTGCCTCGCTCGACCCGCGCGACGGCGGCAACATCACCCCGCAGGGGGAAGTACTTTTCTTGGACGAAGGCCGCCTGCACCGCAGGGAGCTGCCAGACAAGCCCCTGCACGAAAACCACCCGCGCGGGCTGGGAATCAAAGACTTCATCATGACAAAGATACTGGCCACAACGCCAAAAACGTGGGACCGCACCCTTAAGGTGTTCATGATGATCGTATCAGGAGCAAAGCTTACGGGAAAAGAGGGTATCATTCCAGAGCTCTATAAAAGGGCTACCCAGTTCTCGCCCGATGAGAAAATGTACACGCACGGCACTGTGCTGCCCCTTAATGTGGACATGGTCGAGGAAGGCAAAACCGCGGTTTTACCCATAGATCTGATCATGGACGCCATCGATGGCGCTGAATACATCGCTCAAATGAATCGGTGCATTTGCCGTTCCGCCCACGACTGCTCCGAATATGAAAAAACGCTGGGCTGCCTGTTCTTCAACATGGCGGGAGTAACGGCGGTGAAAAACGGCCTGGCAAAGCCGGTAACGAAGGAAGAGGCTAAGCAGCATGTCTACGATGCCCGCGATGCGGGTTTGATCGGACAGGCATTATATGTTGAGCTCGAACAGATGGTTTGGGGCTTCGAAAATCAGAAGATGGATGAGTTCATGGAAATCTGCTTCTGCTGCCCTTGCTGCTGCGTGGCGCTCGATGTTTGCAAGAACGCGAACCGCACCATAAAGAACCGATTCAGCGGCGCTGGTTTCACGGCGGTAATCGACCACGAGAAATGCACGGGTTGCGGCAACTGCGCCAAGAAGTGCCCACAGGAAATCATCACGGTGAACTCCGATGGCAAGGTGACAATCGACCAAGACCATTGCATCGGCTGCGGGTACTGCAAGAGCGTTTGCCCGAACGATGCCATCACCCTTCAACAAACCATGCCCCTACGTGAAAGCATCCATGAATACTTCCTAGAAGAAGGAAGGATCGACATGGTCATGGACAAATGCACGATGGAGATCCCTCCGGCAGATTACGAGTGGAAGGATGCCCAAATGGATCCGATGGCAATTATGCAGGCAGCAGGCCAAAAGACCGTAGCCCTTGCCGACGAGGCGGCGCGAAATCTTGGATGCACAAGCGCGAAAGCCTTCTTCAAATACAACAAGAAATATGTGGCAGGCGCCATTGGCGTAGGAGCGTTGGCGTGGCTGCTTCTTAAACACAAGAAATAGTTAATTAGAAAGAAGGGGCGTGACACTCATGGCAAAAGCAGCAAATGGAACTTTGCCTTCAATGCCCGAAAAACGGCCTCGCTTCATGGATCGTTTCTCTAAAGCCACCAAAGTATGTTTTGTGCTGTTGGGGTACTTCCTGGGCATCATAGGTGTTTTAATCGATTGGGCTATCGGCCACAAGAAAAAGATGATGGAATGCAGCGCCGAGGCAATTTGGTACGGCCTTATCGGCTGGGGCGCAAGCATGATCACCCGATTCGCCCTCTTGGCTTTGGGGATCAACAAAACCGATTACCTTCTCCAACTGTTCGGCCCTGGCGTCACGGTATGGAATATTCTTTGGTGCATCTGCGGCGCGTGCTTCATTGCGCTTTCGATGTTGTGGATCTACGGTTTGCGCACAAAGATGACCGATGCTGAGCGCGCCTACAATCTCAAGGGCGACGACCACTTCCACAACGGGGAGAAAACGCTTCGCTACGACGGAGGCATTACGGTCAACGCTCTACCCGAAGAGATATGGCCCTACATGCAACAGGCAGGCCAATCAAAGGGTGGCTGGTATAGCTTTGAGCGCCTGGAACGCCTGTTCACCTTCGATATCCGCAATCATTACGACTGGAAGAAATACCCTCAGTGGCAGAACCTCCATGTTGGTGAGTTTCAGTGGTTTCACCAGGCACCGCTTTCTATCGGCGAATGGGTAACCGATTGTTCCAACGGAGAAAACGGCCTCTATTATTGGGCAGCCCACTCCGATACGGCTACCGATCCAACGTGGAAAAACCGCGGCCCAAATCAGGAAGGCGCGCTTCGCCTGTGGTTCCACCGCTTTGCGTGGACGTGGAACTGGGAAGTGTACCAGATCAATGAAACCCAATCGCGCTTCATCTATCGTTGCGATTGCCATTTCGATCCTTTCCTGCGCACTCCCATCCACAAGTACTTCGTTGTTTTCATCCTGGGAACCGCATCCCTTGTCATGGGGCGTTGCTGCATGGAAACAATCACCGGCTTAGCGGAGGGTCGCAGAGATTTCCGCAAGCGTTACTTCGACTAAGGGAAAGAA
>UQVJ01000049.1 GCA_900544455.1 uncultured Eggerthella sp.
GGCAGTTCCAATCCAGGGTCGCAGTTGGCGGCTATGTCGTTCGACTTGAATCATGGCACCAGTGTACCAGTGAGTCCCTTGGAGCTACTGGATTGTTATATCTCTTGGGCTTGCCCAGCGCACCATGTGAATGGCTGTGTAGTGCGGGGATTCAGAGGCATCAAGAATGCACGAAATAGCCGGATTAGCGTTCGCTAGCCAGGAAGAACAGGGCAAGGGTGCCAGGGCCCGAATGGGCGCCGATTACGGGGTCAACGTAGTTAACCAGGTATTTTGTGACGCCAAATTTTTTGGTTATAAGGCTTTGGAGATACTCGACATCTTCAATACAGTCGCCGTGTGAAATGCCTACCACCTGATCGGCAACAGGGGCATTTGCTGTAGCTTTCATGTGATCGACCAGGCCCTGGATGCTCTTTTTGCGTCCGCGTTTCTTTTCGAGGGGGATAAGATGGCCTTCGTTGTCGACATGCATCACCGGTTTGATTTTAAGCATGCTGCCAGCAAATGCAGCGGTTCGGGACACGCGTCCGCCGCGATAAAGAAACATCAGATCATCTACGGTGAACCAGTGAGCCAGATGTAGTTTGTTGTCGCGTACCCACGTAGCAACTTCAGCCAGGGAAGCACCCTTTTGTTTCATTTTTGCAGCATAGTACACAAGAAGGCCTTCTCCCATGGATGCTGCAAGCGTGTCAATGCATTCAATGGTACGCTCAGGAAAACGCGTGCGTAGGTTGCGGCTCAGGGTTTCTGTGGAATCGTAGGTACCGGAAAGACCGCTGGAAAAGCCCAGGTAAAGGATGTCTTTTCCCGATTCGAGAATTTCAGTGAGCAGTTTTTCTGAGTTGGAGAGATTCGGCAGTGATGTGGTTATCACTTTTCCTTCGCGCATCATAGTGTAAAACTGCTTCAGGTCAGTGGTTTCTCCTTTGAGGTAGCTTTGGTGCTGTACGCCGTCGACCATGAAGGTTAAGGGGAGGATTTCCAGTTCGAGCTCATCGATGAGAGCCTCGGTGAGGTTGCAAGAAGAATCGGTAACAATCTGATAAGGCATAGTGCGTCCTCCCCATAAAGATGCGTGTTTCCATGTAAGGGTAGCATATCGCTGATTGAGTAAAACGAAACTTTCACCTGCGCTTTGTTGGTTTATGGGGCGATTGTTGGTGGCGATTGCTTGGTTGCTGCAGACCGAATAGGGAAGTGCAAATAGCGAAGTTCTGCATTTCTCCATGATCTCATTCAATTAGACTGCCGCCCGATTGAAATTTGTATTAGACCAGGTGCTGCTGTTCGAGGAATGTTTCAATTAGCAAATTCACCTCAGTTGGTTTGTCGCTATTTGCGTTATGGCCAGCCCCCTGAACCCAGCAGACGGGAATGTTCTCGTCTGCCGCCCACTGCCGATTGTATCGAGCGGTAAATCCTGCCTGGTCTTCCTTCCCGCAGATGAGCAGTGTGGGGCAGCTGAGTTTATAGGTTTTGTTCTTTTCGATTTCCTGCGATAGCGCTTTATATCCATGGCTGACGAGCTTGCAGTACTCCATTTTGCGATAGGCAAGCATCATTCTTTTCATCGACGACTTCCCTTTGGCGGTTTCGGCACATCCGTTTGAGCCGGCCCAGAGGAGAAGCTGCCAGGGAAGGCATAGGTAAAGCAGAAACGTATGTTTAAGACTCCAAAGCTCCCATGAACGGTAATGGCTGCGCCCGAGAGGTGCGGAATCGATTGAAACGAAGGCCAGCGTTTTTTCGGGAAAGTATTTTATGAACGCCTGGGATACGTAGCCTCCCATGGATTGGCCGATGAGCACTGGGTTGCCGATATCCTCCGAGTTCAGGATGGCATCGAGCCATTCTGCAAGTTGCTGAATGCTCCAGTTGAGTTTAAACGGACGGGATGCTCCGTGTGATGGCGGATCCCATACAAATAGGTTAGCTTTTCCCTTGAAGTGCTCAATTTGATCTTTGAAAAGGTGATGATTGGCCGTAAGGCCCGGAAGGAAAACGAGCCATGGTTTCGATGGGGTTTTAGAGGCAGTGATCCAGTAGGTTATGGATCCCAGCTCGGTAGGAAACATTTTTTGAATCATGATGGCGCCTTAAAGAAGCGGTTTGCGTTTAGGCAATTGTATCCCGTTTTGTCTAGCAACAATTTGTTGCTAGCTTTGCTGGGTGCTGGACAATACAGTGGATATAGCCTGGTGGATCGATGGAAAGGATAATGATAATGAAGCTAAATGAAACGATAGCGGAAGCAAGAAAACGCAGGGGACTCACCCAGGAACAGCTCGCTGAAAAGCTTTTCGTGACGCGTCAGGCGGTTTCTTTGATGGGCGCTGTGCTTCCTCACCTTAAGCGCTGGAATGTTACCCATGCGAATGAAGCCTCGTAGCTAATTCGCATGAATTTTTTTGCGGGGCAGGGGGAGTTGCTTGATTGGTATCATTGGGCAAGTCGTTTAAGGGGTGATTATGTCCGATTTGATATCACTTAATTTGGGGGAGCTAACCGCTGCGATCGATCCCATGGGTGCGCAATTGTGTAGTCTGAAATTGAACGAAAACGAATATCTGTGGCAAGGCGACCCAGCTTTTTGGTCGCGTCATGCTCCTATTCTGTTTCCTATAGTCGGTTCGCTTCGTAATGGCCGTGCCGAATCGGCCCAAGGAACATGCACCATGGGGCGTCACGGCATTGCCCGAAATTACAAGCATAGCATTGCGTATAAGGATGAGCATTCGGTTACGTTCAAGCTGGTTAGCAATAATGAAACGATGAAGGCGTACCCCTTTCGCTTTACGCTGAAAACTACGTATTCTTTGATTGATGAACGAACGTTGTCTCAAACATTTTGTATAGCCAATGATGGTTCTGCCCCAATGCCCTTTTGCATCGGAGGCCATCCAGCTTTCAATGTCCCTGTTCCTGGTGCGGTGGACGAATCGTTTGAGGATTACATTCTGAAGTTCGAAAAGCCTTGGAGCTGCATGCTGCCAACAATCGGAGAGGATGGCCTTATGCGCCGGGACATGCTTCATGAGTGCCCGGCTGGTACCGATATCATTCCGATTAACCATCGTTGCTTCGATCACGATGCCTTGGTTTTCACCGATGTCCCTGGAGGAAGGTTGACCTTGTTGGGCTCAAAGAGCAGGCACGGGATTCGGGTCGACTTTCCTGACTTTAGGTATTTAGGCGTCTGGTCGGCGGCTAACAATGCCCCTTTCGTTGCGCTTGAGCCCTGGACAGGCCATACAACTGCATGCGATGAAGGGGATGTTTTCGAGGAAAAGGCAGGAATGACTATCCTGCAGCCCGGCGAATCTGATACGCGCACGTTCAGCATTACCTTGCTTTAGATTCCCTCGCGTTTTCGTTTGGCGGCGGTTTTGATCTAAATTTGTTGGCTTGCGTCGGCTTTAGTTCTTAGCGGAGATGCCAAGTCGTCGCTTGGGTCGAAAGGGACGGATCAGGGCTATAATTCTCCTTGATTCAACTTTACGAAGGAGGTGAGGCTGATGACAAGCAAACGCGCAAGGCATGTTTCCGGTAAAGGTGCGGTATGGCATATGTCCTCAGAGCAGGCTACGTTAGCGAAAATGCCGAAGTACAACGGCTACGCCTGCGGTTACGGTGCTCACGGCAACGCGAAATACCATCGCGCAAAATCGAAACGTGCTTGGAAAGCGCAGATGCAAAAAGAAGGAGCCTCTCGGGGCTCCTTCCTGATTGTGGGATATGTTCTGTGGGGAGTTTGCGGCTTTAATGGTCGCTTTTCCTCATATTGATGTACTCAATAAGCTCGCTTCGCTTATGAATATTCACCTTTTCGTAGATATGACGAATATGGGTGTTTACCGTGTGGGGCGAAATAACCAACTTGTTCGCGATATTCGATGCGGTGTTTCCTCGGGCGATAAGTTTAAGGATTTCTCCTTCGCGTTCCGAAAGCGCAAATTCGTCGATGATCTGTTCACACACTACGTCTACCTGCGCCGGGCTTGCCGGTGCGCTAATTAGGTGCACAATGTTAGATTCGCGTTTGCTCATGGGAACCTGCGCTATGGCAATAAGACAAATGAAGCCGAGGCAGGTGTAGGTCACTACATCGGTGGACGCCAGCCCAGCTCTTTCGTAGAAAACTGCTAATGCGTTTCCTGTTGCTATGCCCATACGCGCACAACCGATCGAGAGTGCGAATGAAATGGTGGGCGGGAAGAAGCCTCGTTTAACCAAGATTCCGAAGTAAACAAGCAGCGATATCTCGAGTACGCAAGAGATAACCAGGCTCATCAAGAAAGCCGGGGTGTTAAACATGCCATCTGCCATAAAGAGGCAGAAGGCAAGGATGGTGAGTACCAGGAACCACGGGAACATCTTGAAGATGCCGTACTGCTGTTTGAGATAATTCGTTGCTGCTGAGGCGATAAAGAAGCAAGCACCCATGGCTATTACACCTACAACAAAGGAACTTTGTTCCAAGGGAAGGTTTTCCCAGGGGATGATTGCTGCCAAGTAATAACAGGCAGCACCGACCAAGAATCCAATGAAGCAAATTACGATTGCATTGCTTAGCGCTGGCTTCGTGGTGCTTTTGGGTAGCAAAACGGGATAATTACGCGTTTCTTGTTTTTCCTCGTATACAAGCAGCGTTCCCGAAACCACGACAAGCGCTGTAGTGAACACGGGAACCAAGATGGTAGGCAGAGCAAGGCCGATCAAGACCAAAATGAAAAGCGTGCCACTGAAAACCATGCCGATATGTGGCATGGAAAACTGCGCGTGCATTCGCGTTAAGCACTCGCCCCACAAAATGAGCATCAAGCCCTCAAGGCCTCCCGCGACGCAGGCAAGAACGTACATCGATAAATTGGTTGGGAGAAAACCTGGCACGTATTGCAAGGTAACCGAGCAGAGCGCCAAGCCTATAGGGATGCCGTATGAAAGGTTCTTGTTGTCGGAGAGGTGTGTTCCTCTCTTTATTACGAAAGCGGTAAAGAGCATGGTGATTGATCCCGCCAGCAGGTTAATAAGCCATGCCTCGGTTACTTGATCGTTTAAGAGCTCGGTTCCGAAAAACGAATCTGGAATGAACCAAAGAATGTAGTGGTACGTGAGCAGAAATGAGATTCCAAGGTACTTAAACGACGTGTTTGTGAGCACCTTACGTACGTAATCTTTGGTGTTCTGACCTTCTTGAGTCGCTGTTTTATCAATTTGCTCATCATGCTTTTCGATTGAGCTTTCGAGGTCCGTTTTGGACGTTGTCATGGCCCCTCCATAACGTTCTGCAATTAAAACCCCATATCAGACGGTTATTTAATCATAGTAAACCACCTCTCACTATGTATCACTAGTTTATAGGTAATCGCTGTCTCTGCTCATTTTAGATATCACTATTTTCTCTGCAGCTTGGTAATCATGCCACTCTTGCGATGAACACGTTCATATTTTTTCCAATAATCCAGGTATCGGCAATCGCGAAAGAAGAAACGCCGAAGGGCTTCGTCCAATAGAGACATGGGGATGGATCTGACGAAGCTTTCCATTGGAGTTATTGCAAGGAGAAAGGAACCGCAATGGCAATTATGGCTAAAAGCATGGGCGAGGTGACATACAAAGACATCTCGTCCCTGCATAAATGGGCACTGGTTATTTTGATCTCGATGGGATCGTCTATTATCTATGCGCCTATGTATCTTAAGAACGTTTTCTACGATCCGCTGATGCAGGCTCTCGGATGCACCAATGCGGACCTCGGCATGATGGTTTCCGCATACGGTTTGGCCGCTATGATTTGTTACCTGCCTTCCGGCATCATTGCAGACAAGTTCCGCATGCGCACCTTGGCAACGGCAGGCTTCCTCGCAACGGCAGTTCTGGTATTTATCTACGCAACGCTTCCTTCTGTAGGTGTTTGCCTGGCACTGTTCGTAGCTATGGGCGTAACTTCCATCCTCGTATGGTGGGGCACCCGCTTCAAGGTTGTTCGTCTTTGCTGCGAAGAAGAAGAGTATGCATCTAAGATCGGCATTAGCTACTCTATCTATGGCGTAACCGGACTTATCGTTGGCCTTATCAATGCAGCCATCATCGCTGCGCTCTCTAACACGCTTGGTGTTGCTGCAGGCGTTCAGGTTATGATCATCTTCCTTGGTGTTGTTATTGCAATCCTGGGCGTTGTCTCCTTCTTCCTGATCCCTGACTTCAAGGGCGAGATCAACAAGGACGCTAAGCTCTTCAGCCTTTCCGAGGCAATCGAAGCTTTCAAGCATCCCGGTGTTATTTGGGCATGTATTGCATACTTCTGCGTATACGCTGTATACCAGGGCGCAACTTACACCACGCCTTACCTCACCCAGTGCTTCGGCGCTGACGGCAACCTGGTAAACGTTGTAGGTCTCATTCGTACCTATGGTATTGGTCTCCTCGCTGGTCCGGTAGTTGGTTTCATTGCTACGAAGATCAAGAGCCCCTCTAAGACCATCATCGGCACGTTCATCCTCACGGTAGCAGTTCTTATCGGCTTCATCATGTTCCCGCAGTCCACCGAAGGCGCACTCGTTGCATCCGCTCTGGTTGTTCTCTTCGGCTTCACCACCTACGGTGCATTCTCCATTGGCTCTTCTCCTCTGTCCGAGGTAAAGATTCCGATGCGAATCTTCGGTACCGCAGCTGGCCTGCTCTCTGTAGTTGGCTTCATGCCTGACGTATTCATCCACACCTGGTACGGCTCCATGATCGATGCCCAGGGTACTGCTGCTTACACCGGCATCTTCACCATCGAGATCGTTCTCGCAGTAATCGGTGTCTTCTGCCTGTTCATGCTTCTCCGCACGGTTAAGAAGCACTTTGGCGCCACCGAGGTTACTGAAACTGAGGAAACTGCCGAATAGCGGCAAGTAGTTACGACTCATCGGCCCGGGCAGCAATGCCCGGGCGCTAAGAAGGGAAGTATCATGAACAAGCTTGATGTTCTGAACCTAATCAGCCCGCAGATGAAAGCGGTGCTGGAAGTGGAGGACAGCCTTGCTGGCGACGCTAACGACACCAGCGTAGGATTCGAGCAGATGCGCGCGAATTACATCGAGGGACGTAAGTTCTGGGTTAAGGGTGGTCCCGAAATGGTGGCTAAGCTCGACTCGGAGATTGACGGTCCTAACGGCGCAATTCCCGTTCGCTTCTACTATCCCACTGAAGAATCTTACAAGGGGCGTACTGATGGTACGACGAAGACCCCGACCATCGTATACGTACACGGTGGTGGTTGGGTTCTGGGTAACCTTGAAACGCACGATCGCATTTGTCGTGTACTCGCCGAAAAGAGCGAAGCAATCGTGGTGGCAGTTGATTACCGCCTGTCTCCCGAGGCTAAGTTCCCCTCGGCAGTCCATGAAGTTGCAGCGGTAGCAAAGCATCTTCATGAGAACGCTGGTCAGTACGGTATCGATGCTGATCGCATGGGCATGGCGGGTGATTCCGGTGGAGCACATCTTAACCTCGCTGCAACCCTTTACCTTCGCCAAGAAGTGGGCGATGCCTCCTACATTAAGGCACTGCTCCTTTACTACGGCTGCTACGGTTTGATCGATTCCGCTTCTCGTCGACTTCTCGGCGGTGCATGGGATGGTCTGACCGAAGAGGATTGGCCATTCTACATCGGCAACTACGCTGAAGACCCTGTGGCAATTCAGAACGAGCCGTATTTCAATCTCTTCCTCAACGATCTGTCTCGCGATATGCCTGCGTGTTACATCGCGGCAGCTGAGTACGACCCTCTGAAGGATGACTCGGCAACTCTCGCAGCAATTTGCGAGCAGTACGGAACTCCTTGTAAGTACGAGGTGTTCGAAGGCACTATCCACGCATTCCTGCATTACATGCGAGTGCTTGATGATGCAAATGATGCTCTCGAGCATGGTGCAAGCTTCTTCCGAGAAGTATGCGGCATGGGTTTAAGGGGTATCAACTAGCGAATTATCCCAGCGCTGCTAGCGACGGGGGTTCGAAATAGCTTTTGCGGGCCCGGGAGAGGAACCACGATGGCTTGCAGGGGCAAAACAAAAATTTGACGGCACGGGCCGTCGGAAAAGGAGGACACAATGGATTTCAAGTTGAGTGATGATCAGGAGCTCATCGTTCAGGCATACAAGGACTACATGGAGAGTGAGCCTTGGGACCAGTACTTCCTGGAGTGCGACGAAAAGCATGAGTATCCGCTTCGCTGGGTTAAGGGTCTGTGCGATCTCGGCTTCGACCAGATCATGCTTCCCGAGAGCCATGGCGGTGCCGGCCTTGAGCAGCCTCTCGTAACCCTGATGGCTGTTTACGAGGTTCTTGGCCAGTATGGTGGACCTACCTACGTTCTGTACCAGCTTCCCGGCTTCGAGACCATCATTCGCGAGGGTACTCAGGAGCAGATTGATGCTGTAATGGCTTACCTCGGCACCGGTGAGCAGATCTGGAACTCCGCTTGCACCGAGCCCGGCGCTGGCTCTGACGTTTCTAGCCTGACCACCAACTACAAGCGTCGCGACGGCAAGATCTACCTGAACGGCACCAAGACCTTCATCACCTCTTCCAAGGGTGTTAAGTGGCTGGTAATCATGGCTAAGAACGCTGATGATCCTTCCGTATTCACCGAGTTCATGGTTGATATGACCAAGCCCGGTGTTGAACTTGGCCCTCTGAACAAGCTTGGTCTTCGCATGGACAGCTGCTGCGAGGTTTACCTCAACGACGTTGAACTTGAAGAGTCTGACATCTTCGGCAAGGAAGGCAACGGCTTCAACCGCGGCATCGGCGACTTCAACTTCGAGCGTTGGCTGGTAGGCGCTTGCGACTACGGTACGGCAATCTGCGCTTATGAGGATGCCCTCAAGCATGCTAACACCCGCGAGGCATTCGGCAAGACCATCGGTCGTTTCCAGCTCAACCAGCTCAAGATCGCTGAAATGACCATTAAGCTCGACGCCATGAAGAACATGCTTTACGAAACCGCATGGAAGGCTGACATGAACGGTGGCAACCTCGACGCAGGCGAAGCAGCAATGTGCAAGTACTTCTGCGCAAATGCTTCTTTCAAGGTCGTAGACGACGCTATGCAGATCATGGGCGGTATCGCAGTTGCTTCCGAGCACCGCATCAACCGCATTTGGCGCGACCTGCGTGTTGATCGTATCTCCGGTGGTACCGACGAGATGATGATTCTCACCACCGCTAAGAACGCTCTGAAGAAGTATCGTCAGTAGCTTTCTCTCTCAGCACCGCGAGGGGATCGCGGAGTTGTGACGGATTTTCTGCTAAGAGGGGCCCCTCTGGGGCCCCACATCAAGGAGGAAAAATATTATGGCAATGCCAACTGAAAAACCATCATTCGGTACACTCGACGGCGTTAAGGTCGTTTACGCAGCAGTAGAACTCGCTTGCCCCAAGGCATGCGACCTCATGGCTGACTGGGGTGCTGACGTTACTTGGCTTGAGAACACGGGCGCAGGCGACACCATCCGCGACACTGCTTACATCAAGCAGGCTGAGCGTCGTAATCAGCGTTCCGTTGCTCTTAACTACTTCTCTGAAGAGGGTAAGGAAATCTTCTTCAAGATGATCAAGGATGCAGATATTTTCCTCGAGGCATCTAAGGGCGGTACCTGGGCACGCAAGGGGATCACTGACGAGGTTCTTTGGGCCATCAATCCTAAGCTTGTTATCGTTCACATCTCTGGCTTTGGCCAGGAGGGCGATCCGAAGATGGTTAAGCGCGCAGCTTACGACCTGACGGTAATGGCTTACTCTGGTCTTATCATGCAGAACGGTACCGAGGAGCAGCCCATGCTTCCTGGACCTTACATGGGCGACTACCTGAACACCCTTATGATCGCTGCATCCACTCTGTCTGCCCTGTATCGTGCAGAGAAGACCGGTAAGGGCGAGTCCATCGACCTTGCTATGTATGAGACCCTGTTGTCCATCGGTCAGTACTACCTCGTTGACTACCTCAACGCTGGCATCAAGTGGCCTCGTCCTGGCGCACGTAACCAGAACCTCTGCGGTATCGGCGAGTTCCAGTGCAAGGACGGCTTCCTGGGCGTATGCCTCTACGGCGTAGACCAGAACAAGCACTTCCTGGAAACCATCGGTCTTGGCCACCTGTGGGGTACTGAGGATATTCCCGAGGACACCTCCGGTCTGTGGCTCTCCAATCCTCATGCCGATGAGATCCAGAAGGCATTTGAGGACTACTGCCTCGAGCACTCCAAGTATGAGATCGAAGAAGACTTCGCTGCTCATCGCATTGCTGCTCAGGTTGTTCTTGATATGGAAGACCTGGTTAAGGAAGAGCATCTTGCTCTGCGTAACACGTGGGTTGACTGGAAGACCGCTGATGGCGATACCTTCCATGGCTTGGGCGTATTCCCCAAGTTCAAGAACAACCCCGGTGAGATTTGGCGTCCTATGCCCCATCAGGGTGGCGACACTGTCGACGTACTCACCAAGCTTGGTTACACCGAGGATCAGATCAATGGGCTCCTCGAAGCCGGCGTGGTAAAAGCTAGCTAAGCATTCTTTCTAATAGCCGCCAATTTGACCTTCTTCCCCCTCCCTTATTGGTTGGCTCGTTATTCCTGTGCCCCTCCTGGGTTTTCCCAGGAGGGGCGAATGAGAGGGGGTTGCGTTTCTCCGCGAAAGGGCGGACGGGTTACTGGGAGTTGTCCGTCCTTTCGTTGAGAAATGTAAAACGGCATGGGGGTGCCGTAAAAGTGCGAAAGGCAAATGCCTTCGTTGTATAAAGGGGGATGAACAAGATGACCGATATCGTGGGAAATGAAACACTTCGCAGTTTATGGGAAACCATGGCTGATCGATGCGCTGACCGCGACTTTATGGTTTTCGAGAATCGTGTAGGTAGTGTTTTTGAGTATACCTACGCTCAGTTCGATGAAGACGTTAACCGAATTGCCAACGTTTTCCTTTCCCTTGATGTGCAAAAGGGCGATTTTGTAGCCCTGCATTTGCATAGCTCTCCAGAGTTTTTGATGTGCCTGTTCGGCCTTGCGAAAATCGGTGCTGTCGCTGTCCCTGTGAACGAACAGTATCTTGCGGATGAGACCGAGTACATCCTTGACACCGCTCAGGTCAAATGTGCAGTTGTTGAGCCTTTGTATCTTGCTACCTACCAAGAACTCGTAAAGCGCGGCCGTAGGTTTGAGAAAGGAATCCTTGTTGCCCGCGCAGGTCAGGATTCGCCAGTTTGCGACATCGAGTATCCTTCAATGTTCTGTCGCTCCAGGCAGCAGCCACAGGATGAACAGGCATTTTATGATTTTTGGAGCATGCGTTGCGCTGAGCAACCGGTATTGCGCGAAAAACGTCCGCTGAGCTCCTCTGATCCTGCTCAGATTATCTTTACTTCGGGCACCACATCGCGTCCTAAGGGCGTTGTGGTTACCCATGCGAATATGATCTTCTCTGGTCTTTATGGAGACTGGGAAGTTTCTCTTCGTGGGTCCGATCGAGTTCTTTCGACCATGCCGGCATGCCATTCCAACTTCCAGCTAGCTGCGCTCATGCCGGTTGTTACCGCTGGAGCGACGATTGTCATCGTTGAAAAGTTCTCTGCTCATCGCTTCTGGAAGCAGGTAAGGCACTATCGCGCCACGGTAATCCAGCTTGTTGCCATGATGCTTCGTACGGTAATGCTTCAGGAGGTTGATCCTGAAGAAAAGAACCATTGCGTACGTGAGGCCTTGTACTTCATCAGCGTTTCCGACGAAGAGAAGGAAGCCTTCGAGGAGCGCTTTAACGTTAAGATCATGAATACTTATGGCTCTACCGAGAGCATCGGTTGGGTATTGACCGATCCTCCTGTTGGCAAGCGCATGTGGCCATCGGTTGGTCGTGCTGGATTGAGCTATGAGGTTCGTATCGCCGATAAGAATGACAATGAGCTTCCACACGGTGAGACGGGCGAGATCCAGGTTAAGGGTGTCCGAGGCAGGACCGTGATGCTTGAATACCTGAACAACCCTAAGGCAACAGAAGAAACTTTTAGCGCCGATGGTTGGTTGAAGACAGGCGATCAGGGTTACCAGGATGACAATGGCTGGTTCTACTTCGTTGATCGTAAGTCGAACATGGTGAAGCGTGCCGGAGAAAATATCTCAACGAGCGAAATCGAGAAGATACTCGAAGAGCATCCTTTATGCGCCGAAGCTGCTGTAATTGGCGTTGAGGATCCGATTCGTGACATGGCGCTTAAGGCGTTCGTTCTTCCCGTAAAGGGTGCAAAGCTGACCCCTGAAGAGGTTGAGGAGTATTGCCGAAACCATATGGCATCGTTTAAGGTACCGTCATTTTTTGAGATCGTTTCCGATTTTCCTCGAACATGCAGCATGAAAATCGAGAAGAAGCTTCTAAGATAGCCCGTTTCAATAGGGCAAGAGGGGAGGAGTGCATAGTTTGCTCCTCCTTATCATATAGTGAGGCGCTTGCCTCACGTTGAGGAGAGCGACGCATGGTTTCGTATTGCGTCGCGCAGAGGGCTGATAGTGCATGAGTGCATCGAGTAACAAGAAACCTAAAGCAGAAAGACCTCCTACCGCTTCTATCGGAAAGGGCTTGGGGGACACTGCAAGAAAGGCTAAGAGCGCCGCTAAACGAACGGCGAAACGTACCATTGACGATGTGGCAATGACGCCGTTCCTTCGCAAGATCGTTTTCTTTTCGAGCGGTGGATCGTTTTTGGACGGTTATGTGCTTGCACTCATTGGTGTTGCTCTGACACAAATCACTCCCTTGTTCGATCTTACTGAAACGTGGAGCGCTCTGATCGGTGCTTCAGTATTTTTGGGCATTTTGATCGGTACCGTTATCGGCGGTTATCTTACTGATCTAATTGGACGTCGCGTCATGTTTATCATCGACTTGATTGCCATTGCGGCGTTTTCGATTTTCTCGGTATTTGTTGCTGATCCTTTGAGTTTGGCCATAGCGCGTTTCTTCATCGGCGTGTTTGTTGGAGCGGACTACCCGATTGCGACATCAATGATTGCCGAGTTCACCCCTACGCATCATCGTTCCATTTCGATGGGCATG
>UQVJ01000050.1 GCA_900544455.1 uncultured Eggerthella sp.
TCTGCTTGACACCTTGGCTTCACTTGAAGGAGCTGCCTGCGTACATGCAAATCAAATCGGGGTTACCAAGAGCTTATTTGCCTACCTTGACGAAAACGACAACCCCCACGTTATGTACAACCCCACCATCCTTATCGGATTGGTGCCCAAAAAAGAAACCGAAAGCTGCTTCACCCACGAAGAGCCAACCGTTAACACCCGCTATGAAAAGGTAAAAGTTTCTTACCAAGAGCTGGTAGACGGCAAACTGGTTTCCCGCAAGAAGGACTTCCATGGATGGGTAGCCCAGCTTATCCAGCACATGGCAGATCACAGCAAGGGCAAACTCGTTTAACTAGGTAACGCAAACACCGCAAAAGGGCGCCGGAATTATCCAGCGCCCTTTTCAATTGAAGCACCAACCACCAACAGACAGCAACGATAATTCGATATCATGGAATCATGGAACAAACAGTAGAAATAGCTGGGGAAATGATAACGATCCACTATAGCGGTAACACGCCAGGGTCTTACGATCCTATAGTGTATCTGCATAGCCTAAAAGGAAACGGCTATGAAGTTTGGGCGCAATGCCAATCGCTGCATTGTTCGTCCTTTACCCTGATATCCATCCTCACCCCCAGCTGGAATGATTCTCTAACACCTTGGAAATGCGAAGGTCTTTTCGCGGAAGATGTGCCCTTCAAAGGAAACGCACGGCAGCATCTTATGCAGCTTGAAACGATTGTTGCCCAAACCGAACTGCAACTCGGGATAACTCCACAGCATCGTTGCATTGCAGGCTATTCTCTAGCAGGACTATTCGCCGCTTGGGCGCCGTTCAACACCGCCCTGTTCGATGGTCTGGCAAGCGCATCAGGGTCGTTGTGGTATCCCGGCTTTAGCGAATACGTATCAACCAACACCTTTGCAAAGAAGCCTTTGTGCGCCTATTTCTCCCTCGGCTCAAAAGAAGCAAAAACACCCAGCCGCCTTCTTCGCAGCGTTTCGCAAGGAACAAATAACGTTGTTTCGTCGTTTAAGGAAAAAGGCGTTGAAACCCTCTTTGAATCCAATCCCGGAAACCACTTCAAAGAACCCGACCTGCGCATGGCAAAGGGCATCTGCTGGATGCTTCGCCAATTCGATCGATAGAACATGAATGTTAAACACATTCATGGTATTTGCGCTATAACACCTGATAAACCTTTATTTTTTATGATTTTCATATAAAGTAGCAGATGAATAGGCGTATCACAGCATCAAACCACTATATTCATACCCACAGAACCATTAATGAAAGGCCCGTCATGGAATTCAAAGAAGTAGTTGAAGATCGTTACTCTTGCAAAAAGTTCAACGGCGAGCCCGTTGCTGAAAAGGCGCTTAAAGCCATCCTGGAAGCAGGACGCGTGGCTCCCACCGCAAAAAACCTGCAAGAACAGCACGTTTACGTGGTTCAATCGCCAGAAAAGCTTGCCCTTATCGATGAGCTCACCCCTTGCCGCTACAGCGCCCCCACGGTGCTCGTTGTTGCCTTCAACAAGGAAAACGTTTTCACCTACCCTGGCGGAACGCGCGATTCCGGCATCGAAGACGCCACCATCGTGGCTACGCATATGATGCTTGCCGCAAAGAACGCCGGTGTAGACAGCTGTTGGGTCAATTTCTTCAATCCAGAAGAAGCAGCAGATAAGCTGGAGCTACCCGAAAACGAAGAAGTGCTGATGATGCTCGACTTGGGCTACGCTGCAGAAGATGGCAAGCCCCTCCCAAATCACGCCAGCCGCAAGCCCCTCAGCGGTACCGTAGCCTATCTCTAAGCAGCTTTCCATCGGCAAAAGCCCATTCTATGCAATTGAGAAGCGGCCTTCTTTCAAACGCGAAAGAAGGCCGCTTCTGATATCGCCGATGAAATATGTGGTCATCGGTCTAATGTTCAAATTCGAGTCGTTGCCCAACTGGAAGCGAGGAATCCCGCAGCTCAAACAATGGATAGAGTCATCCTTCGCGCCCAAAGGCTAGCGCTTAGAGCCCTGTCTGCGAATTCCGCCCTTGCTTCCAGCAGCTTTGTTCGGCCCACGGCCCTGCAGCTTAAAAGAACTTCTAGAGGGATTTACCTTGTCCTTATCGAAACGGACGTCTTTGCGTGAATGGCTACGTTCTGCCGAAGCAGTCTGCGATTTACCTCTACGTGCTTTTCCCTCAGAAGCAAGAGGCCCACTCTTTCCACTGCGCTTACCACGCTGTAGGGATCCAGTTCTTTCGCCTTCCGTCATAATTGGGGAAGCGGGGCGCTTACCACGCTGTAGGGATTCGGCGCTGTTTTCATTCTGGCTCTTTCCTTTAGGGTTAGCCACGGCTGCCGCTCCTTTCGAGCGGGATTTCATACCAGAACTGCTCCCTTGCCGCTTGCCTCGCTGCTTCTTTGGCTCCCCACTGCGATCCTTCGCTTTATTCGCACCGTCCTTATCGGGTCGCACCAAGCATTTTTGATCGTAGCCTATAAGGTCTTCACGGCCAGCCTCGTTCAGAGCCTCGATAACCAAGCGACGATTCTTTGGATTGCGGTACTGAATAAGCGCTCGTTGCATTGCCTTTTCATGAGGTGTGCGCGGGCAATACACTTCTTTCATGATACGCGGGTCAACCCCCGTGAAATAGATGCACGTAGAAATGGTGCTGGGCGTGGGATAGAAATCCTGCACCTGTTCGGGATTGAAGCCCATATCACGGCAAAACTCCGCCAACTCTACAGCCTCTTTTAAGGTAGAGCCGGGATGGGAACTCATAAGATACGGGACGACAAATTGCTTGAGCCCCAGCTTCTTATTGGCCACCTCGAAACGCCGCACAAATTCTTGGTAAGTATCATTATTCGGCTTCCCCATCACCTGAAGCACTTCGTCGCTCACATGCTCCGGAGCCAAACGCAACTGCCCCGAAACGTGATATTGGGACAGTTCCTCAATGAATTCGTTGGCATGCTTATCAAGGAGCACATAATCAAAGCGCAGGCCGCTGCGCACGAACACCTTCTTAACCCCAGGGAGACTGCGCAGCTCGCGAAGCACATTCAGATAATCGCGATTGTCCACCTGCAAACTTCTACAGGGCTTCGGTGCCAAACAACGCTTTCCTCGGCATGCACCTTTATCGAGCTGCTTGGGGCAAGCAGGTTTGCGGAAGTTTGCCGTTGGACCACCCACATCGTTGATATATCCCTTGAAATCGGGGTCTTGCGTGATGGCCTTCGCTTCCTCGACCAGGCTCTCCTTGCTGCGGCTTTGAATAATGCGGCCCTGATGGAACGCCAAGGAGCAGAACGAGCACTCGCCAATACAGCCCCGATTACTGGTTAGGCTAAATTTCACTTCGCTGATTGCAGGAATGCCGCCAGCCGCTTCGTACATGGGATGGTAGGTTCGCTCATATGGCAAGCGATATACTGCATCGAATTCCGAAGTTGAAAGCGGGGTGCTTGGAGGGTTCTGGACAATGTACAAGTTGTCCTGCTCGTAAGGTTCAACCAAACATTTGCCGCTGAATGGGTCAAGGTTGCGATACTGCAAACGGAAACTTTCAGCATATTTCAGCTTATCCGCGCGCATGCTTTCGAAGGAAGGCAGCGAAACATATCCATCCATTACCCCTTCAAGGTTATAGGACCGAAACGCTGTACCCTCGATCCAGGTAATTTGGTCAATAGGGATTCCTGCGCTCAGAGCATCGGCTATGGCAACAATAGATTTTTCACCCATTCCGTAGCTGATCATATCAGCGCCACCATCGAGCAGCACCGAACGCTTCAGCTTATCGGACCAGTAGTCGTAGTGCGCCAAGCGACGCAACGAAGCCTCCACCCCACCCATGATAAGCGGGGTGTCTTTATAGGTTCGTCGAATCAAATTGCCATAAACCACCGACGCATGATCAGGACGCAAGCCCATCTGTCCACCAGGGGAATAGAAATCGCGATTGCGGTGTTTTTTTGCAACCGTATAGTGGCACACCATCGAATCCATGTTTCCCGCACTCACCAGAAACGCCAAGCGAGGCTCGCCGAAAACATCGATGCTGGAAGGGTCATGCCAATCAGGCTGCGCGATGACACCCACCTTGTAGCCATTTGCTTCGAGCAAACGTGTGATGATTGCCATGCCAAAGGAGGAATGGTCAACGTACGCGTCGCCGCACACGTATACAAAGTCGCACTGATCCCATCCGCGCTCTTCCATTTCCTTACCTGTCACCGGCAAAAAGGCCACGGCGTCCTCCTTTGGTTCATTCAAGCTTCCATTTTATCGAATGCCCCTTAGCGCGCGAAATCAACAGTTGCGCTGGGCATTACCGGTGCGCACATACGAACCTTGAAACGGGTAAGGCTCATACAATCCCCCGCAAAGGCCATTTCCTTCGCTGGGCCGACCCCATCCAAATTGCCTCAATGCAGCAAGATACTCCTTCGCCCTAAGCGTAATCTGGAAGCACAAAACGAAAGGGCTGTTGGAGCGCTATACCATATTTTAATTTTTACGATGTACCACGCGTTTCCCATATTACGCATCCGGCATGTGTTAAACTAGCTTTGCACCCGAGGGCTAACGCCCATTTTTAAGTCGCATTCAAAGAGTGGCAAGTCGGCCCCTCCGTGATTATCGGAGCATTTTCAGCGACTCACATACTTCATACAACTAAATAAGAGGAAAAGATATGCAACCCGCCAAGGGATACGTGCATCTTTTTTTCGCTGTGCCCGTTCAGGCCATGCTCGGTCCTATCCCGAGCTTGTCTCGGCGTACCTTGATGCATCCACCAATGCCGTGGCTTTAGTTTGGCACGTCCAAAACCAAAGCTTCACGCCACTATTCCTTTCCGGCGAGTTTGCAGCAGCTTGAAAACTGCATACCTCACCTATGCATGGCTCAACCATGCCCGAAAGAAAGGACTAAATCATGGAACAAACATCAACCTATTCCCCACTCGTAATGCAGGAAACCTCGGATGGTCTACGCCTGTACGACATACGAGACGAAATGCTCGCTGCTCGCGAAATAGAAATCACTGGCGCAATTGACGCTGGCTCGGTTTCAACCGCTATTCGCTGCCTTCTGCATCTACAGAAAGAAGACCAGCAATTGCCTATCACCCTCTATATCAACAGCCCCGGAGGAGAAGTTCAATCCGGTCTTGCGCTGTATGACGTAATGCAAGCAGTAAGCTGCCCGATTCACACGGTATGCCTCGGAATGGCAGCAAGCATGGCAGCATTGCTATTCATCGCGGGAGACCAACGCGAAATGCTGCCCCACAGCCGCGTGATGATCCACGATCCGCTCATTGGCGGCGGAATCGGTGGCAGCGCACTATCCGTAAAAGCTCGCGCGGATGACCTGATGAGAATCCGCGATATTACCGCACAGGTTATTTCCCAACACACGAGAATGAATCTCGAAGAGGTCTTCGAGCTAACAGCGAAAGACACCTATTTCGAAGCAGAAGAAGCCATAGCCAATGGCATGGCAGATCGCATCATCACGAGTCTTTAAAAGATAAGCATGTTGGGTTCGCGGCCCCATACCGCAACCAGCACACAACGCTAAGGAGAGCACATGAAATCGAACATCGCTTCAGCTAACGGCCGAGCAGCCTATCAAGGGAATATCGTCTTCACCAAACACATCGCCGCCAATACCGACAGTTGGCAAACAGGAATGAACAACAACATCCTTGTGTTGGGTTGCTCTGGCAGCGGTAAAACCCGCAATCACCTCAAGCCCAATCTGATGCAGTGCCAAGGGTCCTATATTGTGCTGGACACGAAAGGGAGCCTTTATGACGAAATGGGAGCTTACCTCGCCCTGCAAGGCTACAAAGTAGATCAGCTCGACTTCACCACCATGGGCGGCACCTGCGGATACGATCCCTTGCATCAGGTCCGCATCGAAAACGGCAAGCCAAACCAGCAAGACATCATCGCCATTGCGAGCGCCATCTGTCCGAAGGAAGCACAGCAGTCCGATCCCTTCTGGGGACTTGCCGCAGCAAATTATCTATCGAGCTATATCGCCTATGTATTTGAAGCTTTGCCCGAACGTGAGTGGAGCATGGCTTCGGTTATCAAGCTATTCGAAAGCGGCACTGGCAAAATCCAGCATCTTTTCAACGATCTAGCAATGCATAACCCGGATAGCTATGCAGCATCCCTCTTCAACCGATCAAAAGCCACCTGCGGCGCCGAAAAGATGCACTCAAGCATCCTGGGCATTATCGCTGCAAATCTTTTGCCGTTCGGATTTAAGGGAGCGCTCGATTCTTACGCCAACCCCAACCGCATTGACTTCAGCTCGTTTGGACGAGAGAAGCGCGCCCTGTTCGTGACCGTCGACGACATAGATCACAGCCTCGAGGGGCTTACCAGCCTCTTTATCGAACAAGCTTTTACCCGCCTTTGCAGCAGCGCCGATCGCGACTACACGGAGCACAGGCTCCCTATTCCCGTGCGTTTCATCTTGGACGACTTCGCAAACCTGAACATTCCGCATATCGACGATATGCTGGCGGTTATACGCAGCCGCGAAATCAGCGCAACGATAATCTGCCAAACGGTGAGCCAGCTAGAAGCACGCTACGGCACGGCGGCGGCAAACTCCATCATCGGAAACTGCGACCGACAGCTCCTATTAGCCGTGCAAGATGAAGCAACCGCGCGTTACTTCAGTCTTCGCGCCAACAAACCAGCGTTTGCCCTCCTCGAAACCCCCGCAAATACCTGGTGGTACTTCGAACGAGGAAAGCGGGGCAAGCAAGACGGGGCTTACCAGCTCGACCAGCACCCCGAATACCCCTTTTACCAGGCTATTTGCGAATGCAAAAATCAGCTAACGATAGATGGGCAATTCGCAATACCCCTAGAAGACGAGACCCCCTGGAGCGAGGAATCATCATTCGAACTCGCATCCGAAGAGAACACCACCAACGCCGCGTAAGGGAGCAACCATGCCTTCACAACACACCGCAAACACACTAGACCTGCTCATCGAGGAAGCGGGCAAACAAGAGATCGGTAACAGGCAGGACCAATTCTACCGTGAACGCCTGAAAGAATTCGATGCATCGGGTGTCTACCGCGCTCATGCCGATCTGCTTATCAAGCTGATAGAGCCACTACGGGAATTGCTGCCCACAAAGGAAGAATACGACGCCTACGCAAAAGGCAAGCCATATCCGCAACAAAACGATCCCACGCTTGAAGGAATGCGAAAGCTCGCGAATCCCGCCATCGTCACCGTAAACGAAGCCCGATACTCAGACCACGACGAGCATCACGTCTGGCAAGAAATGAGCGATGACGATTGGAACGATCTCATGAATAGCGTCGATTTCATCAAGGATTTCTGGGAGGGCGAAGCATATGCCAATACCCTCGATCTGGCAAAGGCGGCAATACTCCATACCGTTTTATACAACGATGAGTTGAAGGAGACCGTTTTCAGGGAAGCTGCCGAAATGGTGCGCATCATGTCGATCCCCGCCAGAGAACTCAATGCATGGAAGGACCGCCGCCCAATGTAGCGAAACGGCCGCTTCGCAAACCCGTCCCGCTCATTCACGAGGGACGAAGCGCATCCAGTAGAACCCTATGCCCTAAAGCCAAAATGAGGATCCGCATGCACCGAACAACGCCCTCTCACTCGACAATGAACTGCCCTCCATTTCTCGGTGCCCAAGAAACGGGAGTGAGTTCACAATGAGAGAGGGCGTTTGTTTTTTAGCGCAAAAGACACCCGCGGTGCACAATCAGCCCTCCAAAGCGCGACTAGCGCCAATTCCCACAGCGTCAAGCAAATCGGAAAGAGCATTTGCGCCAGGAGCAACAGTCGCAATGCCATCAGGCGCGAAAAGCTGCTCCTGAGCCCACGCCGACTGCTGCATGGGCTCGAAATGGCATACCTGCCCCCTACCACATAAAAGCCACAGCGCATCAACCCCGCCTGCGCTGCCTCGTGTTTCGAGCTTGTACTTACGCAAGCACTCCAGCATGCAGCTCTTCGCATCGCTCTGGGAGCCATCGAAAGCAACCGATGAAACCGTGCGGAATTTGGCATCTAGGACAATGGTCGTTGTGCCTGAGCCGGACTTCCAAACCATCAGATAGTCGGGCGTCCAATACGAATCAAAACCAGCGGATGTAAGCGTGGTTCTATGCAGGGAGATACCATGCTCTTCGCGGTTATCCCCATAAATGACTGGCTGGTAGAACAACGAAACAGATTCATCGCCACGAATCAATCGATACACCGTTGCAACCTGGGATTCGTTCTGAAAATAACGCGAATCAAGGCTATACTGCGCCTGTTCAATTGGGCAATCGAACGACAACTCATCGGGAACAAACCCCCTGCCCCGCAATGAAGAGAGCAGCTCGTAGAGAACGAAATACTCATAGAGCTTATCCATTTTCCAGGTGCGAAGAACCAACCCATCGCGATACATCTGGAATTCGCCAAATGAATCCCACTCACGCATAAGGGTATGCACCGCTGCGTAGGCAGGTATCTCTTGAAATGCCTTGGTTCTCCTAGGCAAGCGATAGCGAATACTACGCACTCCAGGCATGCATCGCTTCAAAGCTGTTACCACACTACGCATTCGCCTCCGAAGAGCGGCGGCTTTTTGGACAAGGGGGCGCTCACGATTAAGGGAGGCTTCCAGCATAACCAGCGCCAGAATCAGCCCATCACCATCTTCCATCCCCTTCAGCTGAGACACCATGTTTTCAATATGGTCGATATCGTCTTGCGCCCTGTCGAGTATTCGGCTAAGTGCTGCAGCAACTGCTTCCGCAAAAGACAGCAATGCACGATTCTCTCTAATGTCAAACGTCTTTCGGGGGTGATCGGTACGAAGATGCGACGGAATAACGTAAGATCCGTTCATGCGAAGAGGCGTCTCTGCGGGCACTTCACGCAACACCTCAGGGTTACCTGCAAGCCAAAGCAACTCGCTGCGGCCCAGGCTACGCACCTGAGAAGGAGACACCAGAACGCTTGTTTTCACCGTACGACAATGCGCATGGGTACAAAAAAAGTTCAGGTTTGCCTCGTACCCGCGAACCGTCTTTTCACAAAGAGCCAAAAACGATGACAGCGACTTGGACGAATCGGAGGCAAGACCAGATTCCATCAAGGCCAAGCGATCTTCCTCAACCTGATCAAACCCAAACATCCAACGGACCGCTTCTTCATCGGCACCAGAAACAAGGGTGTCGATTATACCGAGTACCGATACCTCTTGGTCTTCCCTATCGCACATGCAAGGAATGTCTTTTGTTGAAAAAGATTCCGTCTTGGATTCAGTCAAACAAAGTCGCAGAGAAATCGATGCGAAGCCATATGTCATCGAAAAGGGATACCACCCATCGTCCCTATCGAGTATCAACTGATACAAAGACAGCTGAATTCCATTGATATCCTCGGCATAATTGGCAACCGCGCGCACCTGCAAAGCAATTGGCTCTTCGCCGTTCAGAGACCACATGATGTCGCCATCGCCCAGAATGGCATCGGTAATCAGAAGCGCGCGATATTTATGCGATTCGTGAACAACACCCTCGGTTGCCAAATCCAAGCTTGCCGGCGCATAGTTTTCCAACAAAGGAAAGTCGACATGACTTCCCTTTTCGGCATCAACCAGGCGCAGTATCCAGGTATTGGATACTTTATGCGAAATACTGGTAATAGCCACTGTCTTCGCCAGCCTCAAGCATATGATCCACACGCGCCTTGGTGAGAGGAAGATTGGTTACCATTGAAAGATCTTCGAGCAAGCCGCCCAAGCGCTCCTCTGTGCCCGAAAGTACCGGCAGTACCTTTTGGGCAATCGCGTAATCGATGGGAGCATATTGAGACTGAGCCGAAGAGCAATCCATAACACGTGACGCCGTACGGGCATATGACAACATCATCTTCTGGCTACGCGGACTAACCGGGTAGCGATGACGGGCGCAAAGCTCGATTACCTCCTTCATTTTTGCATCAAGCTCAACTCCCAGCAAAACATCACTCTGTGCACCAAATGCACGCTTTAGTGCTTGATAGGAATACATATCTGCCGTATACGGATCAAAAGAAACCAGTGGCTCATCAAGATCCTCGAAGTCAAGAGCCTGCGGATCGAGCGTGACTACCCAGCTGCGGTCAAGGAAACGAGGCGAAAGCTCTTCGGTGGTGTGGTCGAAATTAACGGTGGCAATAAAGCGTAGATAACTAGGGACCTTGAATGACTGGCTGCCCCCCAACGAAAGTTCAAATGGGCCAGAACGGAACGAATCGCATACGCGCAAGAACGGCGACCAGTAGTGCTCGATGGAGCTAAGGTTTGCTTCGTCGAGCAGGAACAGGAAAGGAGCAACCTCGCTTTCCGAAAGCCCCTGTTCACACTCGTTACTCAAAAGCATAAGAGCATCAAACGCTGCAGGATTCGATTTTTCAAGCGTCTTGCTGAACGGGTTGTAATAGCCGATAAAGTCTTTATAGGAAGTCCAACCCTTTTCAACGGGAACCTCAACAAAGCGCTTTGCCCCGCTGTTCTTCAAGCCAAGGATCTCTGCAAGAATATTCACAAGTGAGGTTTTGCCAGTGCCGGGCAAACCGGCAAAGGTAGTGATATAAGACTGAGTAAGGCAAATCAGCACATTCGCAACATCGTTTTTAACCATATCGCGTCCGTAGCATTCATCAATTTGCCGCACCAGACCATCAAGCAAGACCTTCGGATCCGAGCTGTTGCCGTTGACGGGCTTAAGCAACGCAGGAGCAGAAGGGGCTGGCTGGCTTTTTTCAACAATAGATTCGCCGCCGAAAGTACCATCAACCGAAGAAACAACCTGCTTCAAGGCAGCGTTTTCAAGAACCTTCCCAATAAGCGTTTCGTCATCGAGGAAGCCAGCAAGCAATCCATCTATCTGACGCCGCACCGATTCCCTACCTTGCTCCAAGCTGCTTTTCTGTTCCTCGAGCAAGCGAACCTCACCCAACAAAGCGTTGCGCTCTTCCTGAACCGCTTTCACATGAGAAGCCATTTCCTCTTCAAAGCGCCTACGACGCTCATCGAGCTCCCCATCGAAGCGCTTAAGCTCATCCTTGACGGCAGAAAGAGATTCCCGCGCTTGCTGAGCAGAAGCGCTCGCCTCCGCGACCTCTGCGGCGTACTGAGCCTTCTCCATTTCAACGCGCTGACGCACCTGGTCGCTTTCGAGCACCTTATCGTAGAAAGCCCTGAAATGCTCGTTGGAGAGCACGTATTCAGCCAACTGCTGAGGATCCGCATTCTCTATCGCGGAATCCTTTACCGCATCAGGAAGCGTTGACCAGTTTTCGTACGTGCTCAGCAAACCCAACAAACGAGAACGACGATTAGGTGTAAGGGGAATTTTCGCCTCTTCATCGAGGCACTTGCCTATTTCACTCTTAAGCGTTCTTACCTGTCCCTTTGACAGGTAACCATCGCAAGAACGCGCAACCCTGCCCATCGCATCAAGAAGCTCTTTGTCGGTTATCCAGTCGACGGGATCTTCCAGCTTCGCAAATTGAGCAGAGAGCTCATCGGTGCTGAGATACTGAGTTACCAAATTGTCCGTATCATCGACAATGTCGATGGAAAACGAGAAAACATCCTCGTCAAATACACCGATGCACAAACCGTAAGAATTGCTTGCATGAAGCTGGATGCCGGTGCCCTCAGTGCAAGTTGTTTCAAACGGGCCATAGAGCTTACGTTGACCCTGTTTTCCTTGAGCAACAACGACAAGCTTTGTTTGCGGCAATGCCGCGGCAGAATAAACATGGACAGGATTCTGCGATGGATGGGTTAAATCAACGACTTCCTGAACATCGATCACCTGGACCAATGAGCCTGAAAGGGAATGCTTTGAAAGCGGCATGAATTCAACCGAAGAAGCACCCCGCGTGAAAAAGGGATCGATGATGCTGTTGTAGCGTGCGCGCTCATTTTCTGGATAGTTGTGGTTACGATTGGGGTGTTCATCGTTTACCCGCATAACAACGATATTGCCAAACATGTCGAATAGGTCACGCGGCGTGGTTCGGCTTGCAACCATGGGCAAACACCCATTATCGGGAAATGCGCTGTCTTCAAGGAGAGTAAGAGAATCGTCTTCCACCAAAAACTGAGGATAGGCAAAACACCTGCTCGCACCCTCGAACAGAGGATAGCTAACATAGGTAAGCAAGTCACGGTGGATGCAATCTTCGATCCTGCTAATTTGCCCTTCGGCAAGAACCATGCTCATAGCCACTGCTTTCTATTGAGTAGTACTTAATCAAGGGCAAAAACCCAGTAAGAACGTACACTAAAACAAAGCACAGCAACAGAAGAATGGGGCGCTTTTTCTTGGATGTACACTGCAATGCCGAGCACGCTTTCCGCCCGGTGCGAAGATTCCGTAAAGCCTATATAAAAGAAGGCTTCTAGCTATTCATGGCTGACATCTTGCTTTAGGCTGAATTACGCAAATTTATGCCCAGTAGATGGGCTTTCCATATCAATCAGAAGGAACCACATGTCAAACCTGCAAGAGGAAATTGCGTCTAGACGCACGTTTGCCATCATCTCCCACCCCGACGCTGGCAAAACCACCCTTACTGAAAAGCTGCTGTTGTATACCGGCAGCATCCAGACAGCTGGCTCGGTTAAAGGCAAAAGCAGCTCCAAGCACGCCGTTTCCGACTGGATGGACATCGAAAAGGAACGCGGCATTTCCGTTACCTCTTCGGTTCTGCAATTCAACTACGATGGTTGCTGCGTAAACATCCTTGACACCCCGGGCCATCAAGACTTTTCAGAAGACACGTAC
>UQVJ01000051.1 GCA_900544455.1 uncultured Eggerthella sp.
CGAATGGAGCTTCAACCCACAAGCGGAATGATCACTATGGGGTATCATTTAATAGGAATTCAGGACAGAGCCACGAAACAACGAGGCGCTCAGAGGAAGGCATCAAATAGCATGAAAACCGGGTTCGACAACGCCAAATATATTACTTTACAGGCTGAGCATATCAAAGAGCGCATAGGCCAGTTTGGAGGCAAGCTGTATTTGGAGTTTGGCGGCAAGCTTTTTGATGACTATCATGCCTCTCGTGTTCTGCCCGGCTTTGAGCCAGATAGCAAGATTCGTATGCTCAAAAGCCTATCGGAAGATGTTGAGGTGGTAATCGCCATCAACGCCAACCACATCGAATCGGACAAAGTCCGCGGAGACCTCGGAATAACTTACGATGAAGACGTGCTTCGACTGATGGACGTTTTTGCAGGCATGGGCATTTATGTTGGAAGCGTGGTTATCACCCATTACGCAGGTCAGCCAAAGGCTGAAGCGTTCCGCTGCCGTCTCGACTCGCTGGGGGTAACAAGCTATTTGCATTACCCTATCGCCGGCTACCCTCACGACATCGACCATATCGTAAGCGATGAGGGCTATGGCAAGAACGAATACCTTGAAACAAGCCGACCATTGGTCGTAGTTACCGCACCCGGCCCTGGCTCCGGAAAGATGGCAACGTGCCTTTCTCAGCTGTACCACGAAAATAAACGCGGCATCAAGGCAGGTTATGCTAAGTATGAAACATTCCCGATATGGAATCTTCCGCTTTCGCACCCTGTAAACGTCGCTTACGAGGCCGCTACCGCCGACCTCGACGATGACAATATCATCGATCCATTCCACCTAGATGCCTACGGGGAAACAACGGTCAACTACAACCGAGATGTCGAAATCTTCCCCGTTTTAAAAGCAATGCTCGAACGAATTCAGGGAGTTAGCCCTTACAACTCCCCTACCGATATGGGCGTTAATATGGCAGGCTTCGCCATTGTTGATGACGATGCGTGCCGAGATGCATCGTGTCGCGAAATCGTTCGCCGCTACTTCCATTCCGCAGAGGATTGCAAACGAAGCGGCGCAGGAGAGCAAGAGCTCCACAAGATCGAGCTGCTAATGAGCCGTGTGGGTATCTCCGCAGATGTACTGCCCGCACGTAAAGCCTGCTTGGAAAAAGAAGAGGCTACAGGAGGTCCCGCTGGTGCCATTGAGCTACCTAATGGCACAGTCGTCACCGGCAAGACTGGCAACCTCATGGGCTGCGCATCTTCCCTACTCATGAATGCATTAAAAGCACTGGCAGGCATCGATGACGATTTACTCGTAATTGACGATGAGGTTATCGCCCCTATCTGTCACTTGAAAACCGAGCATTTAAAGAGCACCAACCCACGCCTGCATTCCGACGAAACTCTGCTGGCGCTGGCGGTAAGCTCCCGCAGCAATGCCATCGCCGCACAACTCATGGATTCGATAGACAAGCTGAAGGGATGCGATGCTCATTTCTCGGTTATTATTTCGCCAACCGATGAGAACCTATATCGCACGTTGGGCATCAACGTTTCATGCGAGCCCAAATTCGAGCAGCGTCGTTTTTACCACAAGTAACTTATGCATCAAGCCGCGTTCCACCCACGCGGCTTTTTTAAACTGAGGCACAGCACAACAAAGGAACGCAGGGGGCGAAATGGGCAGCAAAAAACGTTCGTCTTGGTCAAAGCAGAAAGCTGAGTTCAATGCCAGCCTAGGGGGCATGGATAGCCTTTTTGCGAGCGAAGGAGAGCGCCAGCAAAAAAAACGTGCTGAAAAAGAGGCAGCATTGCGCAAGAAAGCTTGCGAGTCGAAAAATCGCTACATGAGCAAATCGGAGGCAGAAGCCGCAATTTCTGCATGCGCAAGTTACGGAACTACCGGTTTACACTCCTATCGCTGCCCTTACTGCGATGGTTGGCACCTAACCTCAAAACCAGAACGCAAACATTAATCCAGGCGCTATACTCGTTAAACAAGACACCCGTCAATCAACAAACCAAGGATTCAAACATTAATGCAGGAAGAAGCATCCGCCCACAAAGCTTCGCATCTCAGCGCCGCCCTCCGCGCGCCCCGCGCTCTTACCCCATTAGTTTTGTTCATGGGTTTTCTCGGAGCAACGCTTCGCTATCTGCTTGAGCTTGCCCTTCCCTCTCAGGGTGGAGTCCCCTACGCAACTCTAATCGTGAATGTCTTTGGATGCTTTACGCTAGAGATCATCAACCAATACGTTGGACGAAGGCTTCACCTTCCAGGACCCTTGGTGAAATCTTTAGGAATCGGCCTCGTTGGAGCCTTCACCACGCTCTCTGCCTTTTCGACCGAATGCCTGAACTTCTTCCTCAATGGAGAGGCTGGACTTGCAGCAGCGTATATCACCATAACGATTGCTGTCACATTCTTTGCGTCGCTGTGTGGAAAGATCGCATCAAACTACCTGGCATTGCACCGCCTACGGCGCATACGAAGAAAACGAATCGAGAAGCGTTTGGCGAAAAACGCAACATCGAACAAAGGCGGCACGCTATGAGTCTAACTGCCTTTCTTGCGGTAGGCGTTGGAGGAGCCTTTGGGGCACTATGCAGGAATAAAGCAACTTCATTCCTTAAGCCCTTCTTTCCCAAACGCTTTCCATTTCCTACCCTATGCATCAATCTAGTTTCCTGCACTCTAGCCGGAATATTGCTGGCTATCCAGATGCAGATTAATGACATTATGCACCTAGCGCTTACTATGGGATTCTTGGGAGGCTTTTCAACTCTTTCAACCATGAATTTCGAAGCCGTCGAACTTGTTTCACAGCGACATTACGCAGAAGGGTTTGGATACCTTGCAACCACATACGCTAGCACTATCGGAGCAGCTGCCCTGGGATTCGCTTTGGCTCTAAACTTTGCATCATAAAGGGCGCATTAGCGCCCTTTACTCTTTGATATGAAGCTTTACCGGCTAGTCTACCGAAACCAATGAAAAGACTTCCGCGGCAGAACTTTGAGCAAGAGCTTCGCGAGGATTCAAAAAAGCAAGTTCAAGCAAGAAAGCGAAACCCTCAACTTTTGCACCCGATTTCGCCACCAAACGAGCCTGTGCAGCGGCGGTTCCCCCTGTTGCAGCAAGATCATCCACCACAAGGACGATATCGTTTTCGTCAATAGCATCAAGATGCATCTCGAGAGAATCGGAGCCATATTCAAGCTCATAACTTTCCGAACGAGTTTCGCGAGGAAGCTTACCAGGCTTGCGAGCAGGAACGAACCCTGCATGCAGTCGATAGGCGACAGGCGCACCTATCATAAAACCACGCGCTTCGGCACCAACAACCTTTGTAATGCCTCTGCCCTCAAAGTGCTCAGCAATAGCATCAATGGCAGCCGCGAACCCATCTGGATCCTTGAACAACGTTGTAACATCCTTAAAAATCACGCCTGGCTTTGGATAGTCTGGGATATCGGTGATATAACTCTGGAAATCGAATGCGGGCATAATGGCTCCTTGATGATAAGTACACGACATCATGTAGTGTACCGTCTGCAGCAAGAAGCAAACAATCAAACAGGCGCAAGCTCGTTATCTCAAAGGAATAATATCGTACACCTTCGGCAATACTCCTTTAGCCATAAAGTACGTCGTAAACGCCATAGTCTGAGTGATAAGGGATCTTCTTCCAAATATCGATCTAGATTCCCAGGGTGTACGGCGGTCCCCCAAAGTCGAACGATACGACAGCTCACCTAAGTCGAGTTCTCCTGATTGGCACAAAGTTAAAAAATTATCGGTTTGACGCCTGAAATGATCGATGACCTGATCACAACGGACAGAAAGATCTGACCCCTCTTTACCGTGTCCAGTAAGGATCAAGGAAGCCGACAGCTTTCCCAAACGCTCAATCTGCTCCAATAGCAAAGAAAGCTGATCTATCTCCGTCTCTACCATAATTGGAGGATATCCAGTACATAGAACTTGGTCTCCGCCTACCAACAGTTCATTCTCGGCATCGTACAAACAAAGATGATGAAGATCATGCCCAGGCGTCTGAAGGACACGCAGCTTATAGCCGCCAACCGTCAGTACATCTCCCTCAAAAAGACGGGTAATGGGAGGATTGACCGTCCCCGATCGAGTCATGGGCTCCCAGTACGAAGCGTCATAGGAATCTCCTGTGCCATGTCTCTGACTCGTTCGACGCTCAAGCGCCCCAATCTCAACGGCGGACATAACAGGGACCCCACGCCTAGCGTAATCGTCAATGCCTCCATAAACCGTTATGCCGGGACTCCAGATCTGCGACAGTCCCGCACAATGGTCCCAATGAAAATGAGTAATAAAAATATCAACAGAATCCCAAGATATCCCTAACTCACGTAATGCAAAATCGAAGGCTTTTCGGGTTTCAGGCTCATCGCAACCAACATCCACTATAAGAGAACGTCCAGAATCGTTAACGCCATCTGCTTTGAAAAGATACGAATTCGTTGGACCGATCGCCTCAGGCATCGGCAGATCGATTCGATACAAATTTCTCGAAAGCTCTTCGATGCGTGGACGACCCGAATAGACAATAGGCATTCTGCTCATGGCTCCCCCTTACCCCAATATGCATAATCCGCCACTTACTTTGAATACCAAACAAACAACGACCAATAACGCGCTTGCACAACACCAATATGCAAAAATCTGATATTCTTCATTCCTGCATCTATTCCCGCGTGAAACGAAGTGTTTTGGAAAAATACAATTGGAAGCACATTTTAGGCTTCGTCATCCCCTCTATTTTGGGCGTTGTATTGTTCATGATTCCCGTCGAAGTTGACGGCACATGGACAGTCATCGTTAAAGTAATTGCCGACCTTATCGGCAACTGCATGGCAGATTTTCTCCCGATTCTCTGCTGTATCATCGTTACAATTTCAGCAGTTTTAGGCGTTGCTGCGTTGTTTCATCCGAAATTTATCGATGAGCACCCGCTTATGTACAACACCTTTTCCACCACACCTGCATGGGTAATCATCCGTGTCATTGGCGCTGTGTTTGTGTGGATCGCCTTCGCAGGTGTTATGGTCGGAGATGGTGAGCCCCTTCAAATAATCGGCGGTGAAGATACCGGCGCTTTCGTTTTGGGCGATCTTCTTACGGTACTGGTAATCATCTTCTTCTTAGCTGGATTGCTCCTGCCCCTTCTTCTCGATTTCGGTCTTCTCGAGTTTATCGGAGCACTTCTTACCAAAGTCATGAGACCTCTTTTCAAAATCCCTGGTCGAGGCGCTGTTGACTGCGTTACATCCTGGATTGGCGACGGTACTTTGGGCGTTATGCTTACCTGCAACCAATATGAAAGCGGTTACTATTCCGCTCGCGAAGCCTCTATCATCTCCACTACTTTTTCGGCCGTATCGATTACTTTTAGTATTGTGGTATTGGCGCAAGTAGACCTGATGCAATACTTCGGACCTTACTACTTGCTCATTTGCTTGGTTGGCATCATCTGCGCACTGATCGTCCCCCGCATCCCTCCTTTGTCCCTCAAGAAGGACACGTATTTGGTTGAAGGGAAGGCAATGCCCGAAACTCTACCAGAGGGATACAACTCTTCTGCTCAATATGGCCTTTCGCTTGCCGTCGAGCGCGTAAAAGGCCATCGCGGCATCGGTCAATTCCTTGAGAATGGCATTAAAAACGCAGCAGGCATGTGGTTCGGAGTATTGCCTGTTGTAATGTGCGTAGGCACATTAGCGCTTATGCTGGCTAATTACACCACTATTTTCGACGTGCTGGGCGCCCCGTTCATGCCCCTGCTTGAGCTCCTTCAGGTCCCCGAAGCGCAAGAGGTCTCGAAGACGATGATCGTTGGATTCACCGATATGTTCACGCCTTCAGTTATCGCAGCAGAAGGAATTGCTGATCCGATGAGCCGCTTCATTGTTGCAACCGTATCGGTTACTCAGCTGATTTACCTTTCTGAGGTAGGCGGCCTTATTCTGGGTTCTAAGATCCCCGTTAATATTCTTGAGCTGTTCATTCTGTTCTTGGAGCGCACTATTATCAGCTTGCTCATTGTTTGCCCAGTAGCTCATCTTCTGTTCTAACAATAAACATCATTCAGCTACGTTAGAGGGTTCGTCGCATATGCGACGAACCCTCTTTTTTATGCAGAGAGCCCCCAATTGATCAAAGCAAAACAGGATGCCGAACCGTTAACCCCTATTGATCAGCCGTACGAAAAGAAATAGCACTGATTAATGAACGCGTTCAGACTAAAGCATAAAATAGTTGCAACGGGGCAATTGCTAATTTGCCATCATGTCACAGAAAGAAGTGCTGCCATGACTAAGAAAGTTTTGCTGCTCTGCGGCGATTTCACTGAAGACTACGAAACGATGGTTCCCTATCAAGCATTATCGATGCTGGGATACCAAGTGGACGCCGTTTGCCCCGATAAAAAAGCTGGCGATACGGTAGCAACTGCCGTACATGACTTCTTGGGCGAGCAAACCTACACGGAGCTTCGTGGCCACAACTTCGCATTAACCGCATCATTTGATGACGTTAAGACAGAAGACTACGAGGGCTTGTTCATCACGGGCGGCCGCGCTCCGGAATACATTCGCCTAAATCCCCGTGTAATTGAGATAACCAAAGAGTTTTTTGATGCACATAAACCAGTTGCCGCTATTTGCCACGGCCCTCAGGTTCTAACTGCGGCTGGCGTCCTTGAAGGCTATACAGCAACGGCATATCCTGCCGTTGGTCCCGATATCTCACTTGCGGGCGGCATCTACAAGGAAGTCGACGTTAGCGAAGCGGTTGTCGACCGCAATATGGTAACTTCACCAGCTTGGCCTGGCAACACTGCAATATGCCGCGAATTCGCCAAGCTCATGGGAGCAAAAATCGAAATCTAACCATCCATCAATTTCAAAGCCCCTTCTTCTTCCCCGCCTGAGCTTAAGGCGGGGATTTTTTTGTTCCCAGCGAGTAAGGACAACATAAATCAAAACCGAAGATTGCGGCCTCAAATAAAAAAGCCCCTCCATTGTAATGAGCCGACTACCATTTCTCATATAAAACGGAAGACAACCCACAAATGGAGAGGCCCAACAAATGCGTTGAATAAAAGTTATGCCTTATTCCTTAGGAATACGCTCTTTTCCTCAAGCGTAGGCGCATGATGATCATATTCTTCGTCAATGTTTCCGTCGTAAACATAATGCTGTGTTTCTTTCGCAACCATGCCAGTGCACAATAGAACCATGATGATATTGGGAATTGCCATCAATGCGTTTGAGATATCAGTTGCAGTCCAGGCAACATCGCCAACGCCAATACCACCAAGGAATCCCATACAAATATAAAGGCCGATGTACAAGGGAACCCAGCGACGACCAAACAAATATAACGTTACGCGCTCTCCGTAGTAACTCCAACCAAGAATCGTCGAATACGCAAAGCAGATAATCCCCAGCATCAAAACAGGCGTCCCGACGGTCGGAATAGTGCCAAAAACGGCATTGGCAAGCGTTGCTCCGTCTGAAACACCAGCATCAGCAATAAGGGACGGATGGGCACACAACGTGCTCACGATAACCAAACCGCTCACCAAGCAAATAACCACCGTGCACCAAAAGGGGCCAGTCATTGCAACAAGCGCCTGGCGAGCAGGATTTTTAGAAGCAGCAGCCGATGAGATAAGCGGCGCGGTGCCAAGACCTGCCTCGTTCGAGAACAAGCCGCGTGCACAACCAAATTGAAGGGCAAACATGATGCCCGAACCTACCGCTCCACCAAAAGCTGCTTTAGGGGTAAAGGCACATTCGAAAATAAGACAGACAGACTCAACGAGAAACGAGCTGTTGCAAAACAGGATATAGATACATCCTAAAATGTAAGCTCCGCCCATAATCGGGACAAGTTTTTCGCAGATGCCAGAAACCTTCTGCAAACCACCCAAGATAACCAACAAAGCTGTGCCGCAAACAAAAGCGGAAACAATTGCAGGATCCCATCCGAAGTTGGCACGCACAACGCTGGTAATAGCACTGGTTTGAACAGCAGAGCCAATGCCAAAAATAGTGATGCATGCAAGCAATGCAAACCATATGGCGGCTAACTTTGCCCACCAAGGCACCGTGCCATCAGGGCGCTTGTAACGCTGTTCCCAGACATGCATGGCGCCGCCCATCATTTCACCGCGCCAGTCTTTCACGCGATATTTCATAGCAGCAAAAACTTCGGTATATTTTGTCGCCATACCGAGAATGCCAGTCAACCACATCCAAAGTACCGCTCCAGGACCACCAGAAAGAACTGCCGTTGCAACGCCTACGATCGAACCGGTTCCCAACGTTGAGGCAAGCGAAGTGGCCATAGCTCCGAAATTGCTCACATCGCCTTCGGCTCCATCGTCTTTCGTGACAGACAGTTTAAGGGCGAGTGGCAGCTTTCGCTGAATTACTTTTGTGCGAATAGTGGTGTAGATATGACATCCCAGCAAAAGGATAATCATAGGTGGACCCCACACAGCAGCATCCACCGCATTTAACAGTTCCGTTAAATCCATTGAGTACCTATCTAAAATTTTGGGTAAGAGCAGCTCTCTATTTTAGGACTCGTTTAACATTTTTCTACTTGTTCAATAAAAACGCCACGTTGGAGGCATGCTGAGCACAATAAGCGGTAATCGAAATGCCGACCTAAACGAGCGACTAAGAAAAACACCGCTGAAAGTAATTGCAAAGGTAGTCGTAGAGTGAAAGGGCCAATGGGTTATCGACGGCAGTCGATGAGAGCCACACGAACACTTCGCGCTTCTGCTGGATATCGAGCGGTAGAAGCGCAACACCTTCGCCCCTCGTCTCTCCCCAGCTCTGCTCGGGCCAAAAACCAACACCAAGACCCAACCCGATCATCTTACGAACCACACTGGGATTGTCGCTTTCAAACGAGATACGGGGAGTAAACCCGATGGAGACACATAATTCCTTTGTGAATCGGGTAAAACCTGATGAAGACGATAACGAAACAAAATCAAGCTCCCTCAACTCATCAAGCGGCACCGGTATGCGCGAAAATATCAGGTTTTCAGGCGCTGCAAGCATCATACGTTCCGAGAACTTCTCTACCCTTGCACATGTTTTCGGAGGTAACGAGTCAACTACTACATCAGGCTCAGTTTCCCTTGAGTCTGACTGGGAAAGCGAAATGCGACGGCTGGGAGCGGCTGCCATCCACAAAGCAACTGCATCAGCGGCAATATGCGAAGCAGCACCAAGGTGGACACGGACCTCGCGACTTTCAGCATGAATGCTCTTTACTTCTTGGCACAACGAATCAAACTCATTCAGAAGAGGCATGAGCTTGCGCTGGAATAACCGCCCTTCATCGGTAAGCCGCAAACCACGACCCTCACGATCGAACAAGGAAACACCAAGCTCATGCTCCAAACGAGAAACAGAGCGGCTCAGCGCTGGCTGGGCAATATTAAGGCGCTTCGCGCTCTTTGTCATATGCTCGGTCTGCGCAACATCGAGAAAGTATTTGAGCTGCTGGATATCCATGGTCGAATCATACCTAAGTTGCATTAATGTATGCAAATCCGATATTTGAAATGAATGCGTTCAGGTACTAGGGTTGTCCCCGTTATGAATCTAAGTCCAACAAGGAGAACCTAATTATGATGATCGCCCAGGTGCTTGAAGCCGCAATGCTAATTTGCTTCGGACTTTCATGGCCTATTAACGCCTACAAGAACTACAAGGCAGGAACAGCCGCAGGTACTAGCTGGCAATTCATCCTTCTTATTACCGTCGGCTACCTTGCCGGCATTGCCGCAAAGTTCGCATCGGACATGATCAACTGGGTTCTTGCTGTATACTTCATCAACTTGGTCTGTCTAGCGGTTAACTGGGCGGTATACTTCCGCAATCGCCGCCTCGATGCCGCGCGCCTAGCCAACAAACAAGCGGCACATGTGCTTGATTCCTCTGTAAGCACTCTGCTCATTGCCACCGATGGATCTAAGGCGTCCCTTGAAGCCATCACTTTTGCCGCACATGCCATCGATTTAAAGCGAGTTGAAAATATTGAAGTACTTTCCGTTGCTGAAAGCACTTCAGAAATCAGTGCAACGCGCGCCACCGAAGCAGCTAAACACGCTGCTGGAGCGCTCGAAAATGCTGGTATCAAAGTTACTGAAAAGGTCTGCACCGGAGAAGCTGCCGCTGCAATCGTCGGGGAAGCACAGAACACAAATGCCAATCTGGTCGTTATGGGATCGCGCGGCCTAAGCGGCATCAAAGAACTACTGCTTGGCAGCGTGAGCCGCAGTGTAAGCGAAAACGTGAGCTGCCCCGTCTTGATTGTGAAATAACTGATTCGGGAAACACCCTCTCCTCTACTGAATCAACAACTCTATTGGTAACCCCACGAAGCCTCCGCCTGCTTCGTGGGGTTATCGCGGTTTTGGGGCAAATATCATAAATGCTGCCGCCTGACAAACAGCGAACCGAGTACTCTAAATCCAGGAAGGCGGTACTATGAGCACTATCAACGAATCAACGAACGAACATGCCACCAACTTTTTCCAAGAGCATTCAGCTGACTGCGTTGGAACAACATACGTAAAACCTACTATGTGGCGAAGCCGACTTGCCGCCATTATCGCAGCGCTTCTTATCCTGCTAGGTATCTTTCTGTATCTTCAAGGCTTATTTTCCATAGGAATAGCACTCATCACAGCATGTCTTGCTTGTTTAGCGATCCTTGCAATTATTGCTCGTGCTTCTACAGCTCATTTCTTGGGACGCCAAAATAATCCCTGCGATGATATGCCCCTGGGACGTTACCTTTCTTCCGACAAAAACATCATCAAGCTCAATACGCCAACCCTTTCTGACGAAGAAGCGGCAACTATAAATCTCCACCGCGCAACTGAAGCAGTGTTAGTTAACGAATGGGTGGTTAACGCACACACGCCCCGTCGCATCCAAGTGCGCTCTGACGATGGAACCGCCTTGGCAGGCCGTATGATACCTGGGACCAAACGGTTGCGTCCCTGGGTGCTCCTACTTCATGGATTTGGGGGGTCTTGGCGCGATAGCCTGGCCTTTTCGCGCATTTACGCTGCCCATGATTGCAATATCATGCTAGTTGATATGCGCGCGCACGGCGAAAGCGAGGGCGAATGGACGGGGTCGGGCTGGCTTGATAGGCGCGACATCATTGCATGGTGCAGTTGGATCATCGCGCGAACAGGAGAAGAAGCCCAGATCATCATCCATGGTACCGGCATGGGTGCTACCGCTGCACTATTCGCTGCACAAGAAAAGGATTTCCCCGCTCAGGCTCGAGCCATTGTCAGCGATTCGGCGTACATCGATATCTGGAACGAAACCGCACTGCGCCTCGGAAACGGATTCGCGAAACCCCAACCAATGCTGGACCTCTGCCGAACTATGCTCAGGAAAAGCAAGGGAGGCTATGATCTTGGCAAAGGAAATATCCTTCCCGGAATACAGGGCATATCCACGCCACTGTTTATCATGCACGGCGAAGAAGATGCTTGCACGCCGCCATATATGGGCATATACCTTGCCATGGCTGCTGGCTGCGATGTTGGCACCATTGTCGATGCCGTCACCGCCAAGCAAGTCATGGCAGATATAGCCAAACTAAAAACGGAAGCCAACAACGACGACAAAGCGGAAAGAGACCGAGATAACACCACAAGCAAAAGTTCCAACGATGCTTCCCGAGAGAGTTTTACAGATTCCCCCGAAGACAATCTCTTGGACCTCATCGTTGACCAACCGCCTACAGAAGATGAAACACCAACTGGGTCCGAGGCCTCTCCTTATATAGCAGCGAGTCCGACTGGCAACATGTTTTTCTTTGCACCAAGCGCAGGACATTGTCAGGCATCGTTTGCCTGCCCCACATCATATGAAAATGCACTGAATACCTTCCTGGATCGCTGCATCGGATAACAAACCTAAAGAGGCGCACCATGTACCTAACCAAGTTTGATCAAATACGCAATAACATCAGGCACAACCTCGCATTCGACGATCAAATCACTGCAAAAGAAAGCAGAAAGCGCGGGAAAGAGCTGAGAAACCAAACGCCACGATCCGCGCATGCAGCATGGAATGCACCCGAAAATCGCCCCAGCCCTGTTAGCTTGCTTCTCTCACAAGCGGAAAGCCGCGTGCCCGAACTACTCCCCATTCGCTATGAGCGCATGTCGGAATCCCCTTTTACTTTTTACCGTGGCAGCGCATTGATTATGGCGAATGACCTGGCCACCACCCCCAATTCGAACATCAGGGTACAGGCTTGTGGAGATGCTCACATCTCTAATTTCGGAATGTTCCAATCCCCAGAGCGACGACTCGTTTTCGATATAAACGACTTTGATGAAACAGCCCGAGGACCATGGGAGTGGGATGTTAAAAGGCTCGCCACCAGCGTTCAGATCTGCGCAAAGCAACGAGGATTCACGAAAGAACAGAGAAACGCCGCATCGAGAGCGACAGTCGCGGCATATCGAAACGCAATGAACGCCTTTGCGGAAATGGGAACCCTTGACGTGTGGTATGCCCACGCAGACGTCGATAGCCTATCCCGCATAGTCAACGAGCAAGCCTCAAAAAGCTACCGTAAAGCGATGAATAAAGCCGTTGATAAGGCGCGAATGAAAAACAGCGCCCGAGCGGTTTCCAAATTTACTGAAATCGAAGATGGCAAACTGCGCATAATAAACCAGCCGCCTTTAATCGTTCCCGTGCGTGAACTAATCAAAGGGAGCTCAGATCCTCTTATTGTCAAACACGGCGAGAGCAATTT